>JBDRMP010000059.1:0-15992 GCA_043811995.1 Planctomycetota bacterium | reverse complement strand
TGGCTCGATTTTTTCCCATAACTCGTCTGAAATTCTGTATCGGTTTTTTGTTTTTCGTTTCTTCACCCCTGAACCCTTTCAAAGGCATCATTGCCTCTTAATATATCGGCCATTCAGGAGTTATTCGGATAGGCTCTTAGTTTAGCATCTGGATTAATGGCGTAGTTGCACTTCCCTTTTCCTGCCGATGGGCAAACGAGCACTTTTTCGTTTTTATAATACGGCTGAAGTAAATCGCACCATTTGTCCGCCGGGGGATACTGGTCATTGTTATCTTCGGCGTATTGCATAACAGCAACACCAAGCTGCTTCAGGTGGTTCGCACAAATCTGTCTTTGCGCCACATCACGGGCCTTCGCCAGGGCAGGCATCGTAATCCCCATCACTAACGCTACAAAAGGCAACGCTACTATCGGAACTACTATACCTGCAATGGCAAAACCCGTTCCCTTAAGCCGACCGTTGCTTCTGGCAATCTTAACCAGCGAGATAATGCCTAAAATAAATGCCAGAGGCGCCGTCAAAAGAAACGTGCAAAAACTCAGAATACCCAGAACCATCGACGTTATCGCCAGCGCGCTTGTTTTTGCAACAGGCATTGCCGTTGTAGACACAGTGATTGGCAGCAAGCTGCCGCAACTGCGGCATACCTTTGCCCCCTCCGGATTTTCCGTTCCGCATTTCGGACAAAACATAAAATCCTCCTTTCACTCTTTTCTCATTTATCCGTAAACCGTTAATTGATTTCCCGTCAAATTGTAATTACAAACCAATAGTTTCTCAACGGCCAATATATCCTGCTTCGATGCAGAACTGAAAAATGCCCCTCCCCAAAGGCGCCGCGTCCTCTGATCCGTGCTGACCGCCCTCGACAACAATCGCAACAACAATTGCCCTGCCGGAACCGTCTTTAGCGAAGCCCGCGAACCACGCATGCTCAGGACTTTGGGTCGAGCCGGTCTTGCCGTAGATTCTTACCCCACGTGAGGAAAAACCGGCTATGGCCGGCTCGAATTCTTTATAAGCGGTGCCGCCCGGCTCCTCTGCAACGGCATGCATACCCTCGTAAACAACGGCCAAAGTTGCAGACGAAATGTTCAGGTCGATTGCTTGTTGTCGTTCCGTCGCGCAGGGGTCAGCAATCAGGCGGGCCGGAGCATAAACGCCGCCTCTCGATATTGTCGCCATCGCGTTTGCCACCTGCAGCGGCGTTACCCTGAGATTACCGTGCCCTATCCCGAACCATCGTCTCTCGCTCGGCTCAAGCGCCGGCATCTGCTCGAAGCTGGTTACAGGTTCGCTGGGCCGGGCATTAGAAATCCGCCCCGTGTATTGCCTGAAGTCCCGCTCTGCATCGGCGTTCCCGTCGGTATTCGGAAAAAGCGGGATTGTCCGGCCGTAGCCGAACCGGTATAGCCAGCTTTGCAAAACTACCGCATCGATTCGGTCGGCCAGCCGTGAAAAATAGACGTTGCAGCTTCCCTTAATCGCGTTGCGGGCGTTGTTTGTCCACAGTCCGTCGTGCCCGAGCCAGTTGCTTCGCAGGTATATCCAGCAGCTTGGCCAGCCCTGTGGCGCCTTCTCGGCGGGACAGCTTATCGTCTGGTTTGCGGTAATTGCCCCCGATTCCAGCCCCGCAATCAGAATCACCGGTTTTATGACCGAGCCGGGCGGGTATTCCTTGAACAGCGCCCTGTTGCGCAACGGCTCACAGGGGTCGTTTGCGAGTTCGCCGTAGTTTTGCCTTGCAAGGTTCAAATCGTAATCAGGCAGCGAAGCAAGAGCGAGGATGTCGCCTGTGCCCACGTCAAGCACGACCGCCGCCGTGGGGGCCTTGCAATTGGGATTGAAAACGCAGTCGCTTAAATGTTGCTCAATCCTTTGCTGCAGGTCCATATCGATTGTCAGGCGAACGTCCCGGCCTAATTCAGCTTCAGTCCGGCTTATCAACTGCCGGTCTATATCGTAAATAAGCTCGCCTCTTTTTCCCCGCAGAATCGGCTCGCAGACGTATTCGACGCCGTCCTCACGTCCGCACACCTCGTCGTCTAAGTAGCTCGATAATCGGTCGCCTGAAAAAAGTTCCTTGTCGTCCTCCTGGGGCGGGCCTACCCACCCGATTGTTTGCGAGGCCGCCGAGCCGAACGGATAAACACGCTGGCCCATCGCAAGAATCTCCACGCCCTTGACGTTGAGAAATTCCACTCGCGCCGCGAATACATCGTCCTCGGTCTTCAATTCCACAATAGGCTGGACCTCTTTGGCTTCGGCGATGTCGTCCACTTTTCCGATAAGCAAAAGACGCTCCCGCGGGTCCGGAAACTTTTTCTCGAAATCCGCGACTGCCTCCGAAAGGGGAACATGGCTTAGATTGCGGTTATATTTCTCTAAAATCTCCGTGCTGGGCTTGTTTCTGGCCCATGCGAAAAACGTCCTGAGATTCCAAATCCGTTCGTTGCTTCTCTGCAGCCGAAGAACTACCTCCTCGCGGGACATACCGAACCCGACGCACTTGTCTATCAGAATATCCAGGTCGGCCAGCCGGGCCGTGAATTTCTGCTCGATAGCGGTCGTATCTGCATTCTCATCTTTCGATATTGCCGCAAGCGCCATTGCCTGGCGAACACGCTCGTCCATAAATCGGCTTAACTCATAATCTATCCCCACCCAGAACCTCGGCTCATCGGTCGCCAATACCCGTCCGTTTCGGTCGAGAATCCTGCCCCGCAGTGTCCTGACCTGCTGAAGCGACTCCTGTTGAAGCCGCAGTTGCGCAACCTGTTCCCGGTAATAAGACGTGGAAAGCAGTTGCATATCCGCCAGCCGAAGCACACAGACCGCCAGCAGAATCGCACTGACTATTACCAAAATGATGATTCGCCTGTTATACATTTGTATTTAGGGGTTTTCTTTATTTCCTCCCCCTGCGCCGGCTTTTCATGCCCATCGACCAGTCCAAAACCAAAAACAAAAATGGCCCGATTACGCCTGAGTAAATCGATGTTCCTGCTAAAACACCGAACCACCCCGGACCCAGCGACCGGCCAACTAACAGCGACAGCAGCAGCGCCAATCCCCCTGTGCAGAAACCTGCGGCTAATATGGCCAGCGCCTCGTGCCCCATCCTCCTGATGGTGATTACGCGATGCATATACACAAGCGCCGTCCCGAACAGCCCGAAGCTGATTATCCCGGGTCCCATCGAAAAACCCGTTGAAACTATATCCGACGCAAAACCAAGCACAAAGGAGCTGATAATCGCCTCCGTCGGGTTGCAGCGCGTCGCAAAAAATACCATAATTATAAGCAGCAAATCCGGCGTCGCGCTAAAACGCGTTACCGCGATTTTATCGACCCAGCTTGCCTGCAGAAGCGTGGCAATCAGGACTAATACTGCGAAACGCGGCCATCGCATCTCTCTAATTCCCCTGAGTTATGATTCTCAATATGCTTCAAGGACTTGTCACGGCGAAGTCCCGATGTTGTTTATCGGGACTAAGCCGGATTCATTATAACCACAGCCACGCTGTTTAACCCGGTTATGTCGCACACAGGCCTGACCGTTATGTCCCATAGCGCCGCGTTTTTGACGTCTCTGCTGCACCGCTCAACCACCCCCGCGACCATCGCAATATCCATATAGCCGGGCTTTTTTCGAACCAGCACCGTGTCGCCGGCCTTTATTTTGTATTTGACGGGCACCATTTTTATTTTTGCCGAGCCGTTGCCGTTGCCCTCCATCAGCATATTTATCCCTATTCCAGGTATGTTTACCTGGGCCGCCGATGAAACGTCGCTGAACAACCGAACCTTGGACGTTCGTCCCGACAGTTCCGTTATGGTCCCGATGACGCTGTTGTCGCCTATGATGAAAAACCCTTTTCTTAGGCCGTCCTCGCTGCCCCGATTTATTATAAGCTCGTTTCGAGGCCCTTCAGCAGATGCCGTGATAATGTCCGCCGGCATCAGCTTCGCCCCCTCCAGCCCGCGCAACCGCGTGCGCAGTCCCGTTAACTGCCGGACCATCTCGTTTTTCTGTCGCAGCTCTTCTTCGAGGTTTAAAATGTAGTTCTGATACTGCCGCTCTTTTTGGTTGAAATCATTTTTAAGCGGAAGCTCCGTCTTGACTGAAAGCGGCATATTTCTTCCGATACGCAATGGCCATCGGAATATCCTCGCAAACGCGAATTGAAACCTGCTCGTGACCGCCTGGGGTGAAAACAGCATTATCAGCCCGCCCAGCATAAACCAGGCGAATAACATCCTTCTGGATACCCTGTTTCGCTTCCCTGCCATAACCGGTTCCGAATTTCTGGTAACTAACGGCGTCCAATGCTGCTACCAGCCGGATTCACTATGCTCCATCGTGTCCTTCCACAGCTCCAGGTTCTCCAGGTAAACGCTGGTGCCGCGGGCTACGGCGGTCAGCGGGTCATCGACTCGAATGACCTTCAGTCCCGTCGCGTTGGCCAGCACCGCGTCCATCCCGCGCAGCATTGACCCTCCGCCGCAGATATGGATGCCGTTGTCGATAAGGTCGGCCGCAAGCTCCGGCTCCGCCTTTTCGAGCGTCCTTGTTACCGCATCTATAATGGCTGCTATCGGCTCTTTCAGCGATTCGCGGATTTCCTCGCTGGTGATGACGATTTTTCGCGGCAGGCCCGAAATCGTGTCCCGGCCCGACGCCTCCATCGTCAGCTCTTCTTCCAGCGGCGCCGCTGAACCGATTTGTATCTTTATCTTCTCCGCTCGCGGCTCTCCCACAAGCAGGTTATACGTCCGCTTGAGATGATTGATTATCGCCTCGTCCATATCGTCGCCGCCCACGCGGATTGACTCGCACGTGGCGATGTCCGCCAAGCTCATTATCGCAACCTCGGTCGTCCCGCCGCCGATATCGACTATCATCGAGGCGGTCGGGTCGGTAATCGGAAGCCCCGCTCCAATCCCCGCGGCCATCGGCTCATCCACCAGGTACACTTTTCTTGCCCCTGCTCGCTCGGCGCTGTCGATTACCGCGCGACGCTCTACAGCCGTTATTCCGCTCGGGACCGCGATAACCACACGAGGTCGTATCAGATTGCCTCTGCCGTGGACCTTGCGGATGAAGTAATTGAGCATTGCCTCGGTGATTTCAAAGTCGCTGATTACTCCGTCTTTGAGAGGTCTTATAGCGCTGATTGAGCCGGGGGTCTTGCCCAACATCTCGCGGGCAACAAGTCCCACCGCCTCCCCGTTATTGAGAACGACGTTGGTGCCCTTGCGGACTGCTACTACCGATGGTTCGTTGAGAACGATTCCTTTGCCGCGGACGCAAACGAGCGTGGAGCAGGTACCGAGGTCGATACCCATATCCATACTGAACCAGCCCAATACCGAGTCCAACAGCATCATCGACTCCATTCTGTGCAAGAATACGCGGTTTACCCGGGCGTATTCTATCGCATCCTGCTTGCCGGCTCAATAGGCAATTTTAGGGAATTTTGAACAGGGTCCTGTAGTCGAAATAGCACTTGTAAGCGACAAACGCCGCCGTTGCCAATACCACGCCGAACGCCAGGGCCAGGATGATGGTATAAAGATTGCTCGATACTGCCGGTTTAACGCCGCGTATTTGTCCATCGGGACTCATATTTCAACCTTAATTAGCGTAGCTATCTGGCTCACAAGTTGGTGGAAGCATTATCGCCGACCTTCGGCGGCTGCTGCACCAGTTCAAGAACACCTACGGCCTTTTCGGTATCCACGTCAACAATTAGTATGTCACAGATGAACGCGTCGCCGCGGGTAGCGTGGAACTTCATTCCCTCTCTGACGCCGTCCGCTGACCCGATTGATATCGTCGCCAACGAATTCTTCATATCAACTTCGGTAACCTGAGCTTTGAGGTCAATTGGTTCGGTAACGGGCCTGGCGGGTAGCGCCCTCCCTGGTTCCGGCGTTACCGGCGGACTCACCACCGCCGCCCTGCCGCCGGTTTGTAACAGCTTGTCCAAACGACTCTCAAGGTCGGCCTTCTCTTCCGTCAAACGGCGCTTCTCCGCCTCCACCGTTTCCATTATCGCCATTTTTTCCATAAGCGTCGTGCTGGTTTGTTCCAGCTCCTGGCTCAGTTTTATTTGTGCTGATTTTAGTTGCTTTACTTCTTCGAGAGCAGCGTTGAGCGTTTGAGTTTGCTTTTCAGTGGTAGCTGAAAAGTCCTTGGTGATGCTTGCCCAGCTGTTGACTCTTTCTAATAGCTCCGCCTTTTCCCTTTCCACGTTGCTCAACTTCGCCTGCAGCTCATCGGCGTTGGCCTTGGCCGCGGCAAGCTGGTTTTTCATCGTCTTTTCAAGTCCGTCTTTTTCCTGGACCTTCTCGTTCAACTGCTTCGTTAAGCTCTCGACTTTTTCGTTGAGGGCGTCGCGATTGGATGAGAGGTCGTTATATTTCTGCCTGTAGTTGTCAGCGTTGGCGACGTATGTCACTACTATGCCGCACAGAAAGATTGAGGAGATAGTCAACAAGACTATAAGTATCTTTGTGAGATTACTCAAGATTCGCTCCTTTCACTATTTTTACCCGCCTGTGGCGGATTTACTAATTTCTACAAGGGCGGATTATACCCCACCACCGATATTCTGTAAACACCCATATTTTACGGCATTTACCCATTCTGGTCAAGTTAATTTTGGTAAAATCACGGATTAGCCACCAGCTTGCCTATTCTCACTGTCCTATATTGTCATTGGTTGCACACTGCAAAACCGCCTTTGCCGCGGCAAGCCGAACTATTCTCGAGCCATTTTTTAACAGTTCAGGCAGAAACTTTTTCAATGTAACGGTCCTGATTTGACCTATTGCCGAGGCCGCCAGCGTCTGTATGCGCGCACGTTCTTCCACATCTGCCGCGGCCGCTGCATCCTGTGTCAAGGCGTCCAAAACAACCTTCTCCCCAGCCGTATCGCCTAACCTGCCAAGCTGTTCAGCCGCGACTAAACGGACCTCGGCCAAATCATCTTTGAGCATCCTCATAAGTTCGTCTCTCGCTTGTGTAGTCCCCAATGCTCCCATCGCCCGTATACCTGTAATCCTGTCGTCTGCGTATGTGCTTATCATCGTTGTCAAAATTGGCTTGTATATTTTTTCGTCTCCAAGCTGGGCTATTGACTCTACGCAATTAAACCTGACTTTGTCATCTGATGTCTCGTCTCTGAGTGCCTCGTAGAGCAGAGGCAGTGCCTCTTTGTCACCCATCTTGCCTAACAGAAACGCAGCGTTTGCCCTTACTCTCTGGTCGCTGCTTTTTATCGCCATAATAAGCTCTTTTAGAGGAGCACTTGCGTCCAGCTTACTCAGGGCATAGCTTGCCGCGATTCTGACATTTTCGTCTTTATCTTCGAGCAGTTGTATAACGTCGTTTCTTGCCGACCTGTATCGAGAGTCGCCGAGTGCTACAGCCGCTGCGAACCGGACAGGCACATACTCGTCCGCGAGCAGCCGCTGTATTAAGGGCATAAATTCTCTTTTATTCGTAGCAGCGGCAATCTCGATTGTGCTGGCCCTGACCTGCGGGTTGCCGTCGCTGAGTCCCTCCTGGATGATTTTCACCGCTTGCTGTACTTCGAGGTTGTCGCCCGACAGTTCGGTTGTCGTGGATTTTTGCCGGACTTCGGTATTACAGCCGTAAATCAGCAAAAATGCCGCTGAAACCGAAAAAGCGATACAACTAATAATCCTGTTTGCCCTTATCATTTAT
This sequence comes from Planctomycetota bacterium, assembly GCA_043811995.1. Classification (GTDB taxonomy): domain Bacteria; phylum Planctomycetota; class Phycisphaerae; order Sedimentisphaerales; family Anaerobacaceae; genus Fen-1362. The sequence goes on along the minus strand of JBDRMP010000059.1, from coordinate 8,254 downwards.
TGTTCTCTCTTCTTTTTTGCCTTATGACAAATTTTTCAAGTAACTGCGCTATTATTATTCCGCCTAAACACAACTGGCAAGAAAAATCCAGCCATTGACCATACTTGCTGAAAAAGGTGGTTCTAACGTCGATTGGCACTTCATCGGCAAACCAGCCCCCAACGCTTTGTCGGTCAAATGCCTTTTTCGGCAGGTTTCCGGCCGCGTAACCGTCTCTGATTCGCCCCAGCGAGTCAATCATACAGCTTATCCCTGTGTTTACGCTCCGCAGAATAGCCGTGCGGTTCTCAACCGCCCGAAACACACAAATGGCCGTATGCTGGGCCAGCTCCGTGCTTGCTAATACTTTGTCATTTTCGAATCTAACGAACCAGCCGTCGTTGCTGATATTAACAAACCAGTCGATTCGTTTGTTTCCCTCCTTGTCCAGCACGAATCGCCTCGCGACACCTGCCACTGCGTCCTCATAGCAAATCATAACGCTGAATCTGTATGTGTCGTTTGTATCCGGCAATTGCATCTCAAACGCTGTGAATTCCGTGCCGGGGTCGATTGTGTAATCGAAATCGTATGGCGAAAACTTTATCAGCAGCTTATGAATAAAAGGAACGTTCTCGAAGGGCAGCACCTCGCCGAACGGCACAAGGTGAATCTTATAATACTTTTGAGGCGATTGATTTCCGTCGGGGGTATAGAGAAACGCGGCGTTGTATTTTTGTGCCAGCCGAATATCGAAGTTGTCCTCGATTCGCGGGCTGCCCCCGTAACCGCCGACGAGGATATAAGCCCCTCCGAGGGCCTGTTCGCTGATTACCTTGTCGAATTGCCTGTATATGTGCGAACCGTCCAGTAAACGCAGAACCTGCGGCTCTAATATCGCCTGCACCATTGTCTCTGGCCAGACGACAAGCTTCGCGCCGGCCGAAACGCATTGTTTGTTCTCGTCGAGCAGTTCCTCCAGAATCTGCTCCTCCGCCGCAAACGATTGCTTCACCGACTGTGGCACGTTCGTCTGCACCGCCGAAATCATCGGCCCCGTCGTGATATATTTGTCTGATTGGTTTATTCGCCATCTTCCATATCCCACAGTGCCGGTAAGTAATATACACACGAGCAGTAAATTACAAACGTAGGACAATGAACGACGAACTATTAACACTTCGGCAATCGCACCGTTGACCATAGCTACCAGAAACGATACCCCCGCCGCGCCGAATATGTCGGCTATCTGTATCAACGTGGTGTTTGCGTATTGGCTGTGCGCAAGATGATTCCAGTAAAACCCGCCTAACAAAAGTCCCTGCGATTGTTCTATACCGACGACGAGTATCGGCACTGCGACAACGAGGGGTATTCGTTTTGCCCTGCACCAGCGCAGCGTTACCGCCAGTATCGGCCAAAGCAACGCCGTATAAAGACAAAACGCAATCCACCCGCCGACCGTAACAAAACTCATCCAGTATATATTGCCTAACCAGAAACAAGTCGAGATTATGAACGCCGCCAGAGCGAGTTTAAGTGGTTTCTCCTGCGGCCTGCAGACAAGAACGAACGGCACATACCCCACCCACGCCAATGGCCACAATCCAATCGGCGCCTGCGCCAGCATCAGCATCACCGCACTTGCGATAAAAGCAAGAACAAGATGAGACACTTCGCGGATTTTAGGGTTTTGGGTAAGTTTCATGCTCACTATTTTCTAATTCTAGGAAGTTTGCCACTTTTACGTAATTTTAAAAGTTGATCAGCCACATCTTCAGGAGTAAATTGAATGTTAGGTGAGAATTTTTCGTTAAACCCTTCTGTAAATTTTCCTAACGTGTCTTTTCCCTTGATAATCTGATCGCTTGGTGTATTGAATTGTGTGTAATATAATTTTAATTTTTCGATGTCGTTTTCATTCCACTTTTTCATAGTGTCCCCTTAGAATCAGCATTGCTTCCTTTTAATGATTCAATATTAGCACGTAAAGGCCCGAGCTTGGCACTTTTTCTCAATTGCACTAAGTGCTTTTGGATATCTTTCGGCAGAAATGGATTTCGATATTCACCTATTCGTTTGTTAAATTTATTAGTGAATAAACTGATGAGGTAAGGGTCTGTTGCGAGACGATCGCTTGGTATCTTATTTTCATGATAAAGCCATTTCAGTTCGGCATCCAAATGCTCGCTCCACTTTCGCTCTCCCTCGCCCTCAATCGGATATCCTTCCGATTGTTCAAGGCGTTTTAGGGTTCCCTGAACATATTTCTTGGATATCTCAATGCCTGTATATTTGCGTTTCAGCTTGTGTGCGACCGCGACCGTTGTGCCTGACCCGGAAAATGGGTCAAGAACCCAGTCGTCTTCTTTGGAGCTTGTCCTGATTATCCGGGCAAGCAAACTCTCAGGCATCTGGCAGGGGAAATTCATTCGCTCATCGAATGTTCCGCAAAGCCGGGGATATTCGTCCCAGACGTCATCCGGCATCTTGCCCGCCGGATTGGCGCGTTTGTCCTTGTAAATTTTCTGTCTGTCCGATATCACCCGCACCGCGTCGTCGTTGAAGACAAAATTCTTTTCGTCGTTCACAAAATAAAAGATGTGCGTGTGGGCGCGGGCGAACTTGTTTTTCATTTGCTGCCCGAAGGTGTAATGCCAGATTATCCAGTTACGCATAAAAAGCCCAAGCTCGTCGGCTATGATTTTCACGTTTGCCGCGTAGTCGTCGCCTATCGCGATATAAAATGAGCCTTGTGGCTTGAGAACCTTTTTACAGGCCGACATCCACTCCCGTGTCCAGTCAATATATTTGTCTGAAGCGACCTCATCATGATACTTGTCGTACTTGTAGCCGATGTTGAAAGGTGGGTCGGCGAATATCAAGTCCGCAAATGGCTCGGACACTCTGCCCAGCACCTCTATACAGTCGTCGCAGATTATTCGCTTGATTAACTTTTGCATAGGAGTATATTATAGAATATTGACAAGTTTTCAAGGATTGGGATTATAGTTTAATAAGTTCTTTTAGGAATCGCAGGGAGTTGAAATCTCTATCCATAGATGGAAAGAAACCCGCGAAAAAAACTGAACCAGAATACGACAAAACCTACAAGCACCCCCAAATACCAGGTTTTTGTGAGTCATGCGACTGCTGACAAGTGGCTTGCCAAAGTAATCTGTGAGAAAATAGAAGCTGTCGGGGCATCAACTTTCAGAGATGACCGTGATATAAACGGTGGGGATGATATACCCGAGGAAATTCGCCAACAGATTAAACATTCACAGGAGTTCTTGGTTCTTCTTACACCAGCATCAGTTGGTCGACAGTGGGTTCTGCTTGAAGTAGGCGCTGCGTGGGGATGGAGGAAGGGTTTTCGCATTGTGGCAATACTCGAACATGTTGACATCGACCCAATACCAGAGATGATTAAGTCCAAAAAAGCTGTTAAATTGAACGAGTTTGATACTTATTTAAACGAAGTTGATAAGAGAGCTAAGAGTTAAGACGATGGTTCAGCACAGTAAAAGTTATGATTTGTTTTTTAGTTACTCGGTAGATTTGGCTAATGAGGTCAAGTCATTAAAGAAGAAATTTACCGACGCAGGTTTCACTGTTTTCGAGCCGTCTGAAATACAACCTGGCCAAGACTTAATAAAAGAAACTTGGGATGCATTGGCAGGAAGTTGGGCGGTTGTGGTTCTCATTAGGCCTGGCAGGATTCCATCAACTGTCGCAGTAGAAATAGGGGCGGCTTCTGCTTGGCAGAAGCCAACATATATTTTAACTACGGGAAAAGGCGAATATCATGTTCCTTTCTATTTTTCACAGTATCAGGTATTTGACTTGTCGGATGTCGATAAGCTCATAGAACGAATCCGCGATGATCGCAGTCCTCTTACGGAAGAACAAATCAATGCCTTGAAAAACGCATATCAAAGGCTCGGAATACCCACGGATAAACTTCTAATGCAACCAGCCTCGATAGAGCGGCTAAACAAGATGCTTCAAGAAGACATAGGATTACAGGTTTCGGGGGAAAGAATTATGCAATTGCTCTTGCGCCTACGTAAACAAGGGGTTCTGACTAGGATACGCAGAAAAAAACATAGTTAGTCCGCTATGATTTTTTAATTTGCTGCGTAGGTGGGTCGGCGAATATCAAATCCGCGAACAGCTCGCTTGACTTGCCCAGCACCTCTATACAATCGCCGCAAATTATCCTGTTCAAAAATCCTTTCATACCGGCACATTTTACAGTTAGAAGCCCAAAACTTAAAACTAAATCCGCCGTGCGTTGAGCGGATAAAAACTTTTAACCGTATTATCAGACTTGGCGAGCCGCAGCACCCTTTTGATAAAAACTTTGAGCCCGAAATTTGCCTCCGGCCTTGTAGTTTTATATCTTTTATCAAGGGGGTATTATGCTCGATTCTCGAACGACGTGTAACCAGCGACGAGCAATGAGAAATGGTATGACTCTCGTTGAAGTAATGCTGGCCGTCGCAATCATCGTCATCGCTTCTCTCGGAACCCTTTGTTATGAATATCTTTGCGTGCATCATATTTATTTCGCCAGGGCCCAGCTTGCCGCAACACGCACCGGACAACTTCTAATCGAGGACTGGAAAAGCACCGGCGGCTCGTCCGACTATAATCCCGAAGACCTCGTTATGGGATTTGGAGCCACCTCAGGCGCTGTGTGGGGCGATTATATGACCGTCATCGACGGCCTGCCCCTGTTCATCGGTATGACTTACAGCGACGTCGCAAAAGACGACTTTGCCGGCGTCACACTTCGCAGAATCGATGTTTCCGTCCGCTGGAGAAAAGACCTCAGCTACGGTTCTACGGACAATGGCGACCCCGAAGTCAATCTCACAACCTATGTCAGGCGGGACCAGTGATTATCTCAATAAACAATAAACAGCGAACAATGAACAGACGCGGTTTCACTATTATTGAGCTCCTCGTCGCAATGGCTGCTTCCATAATCGTCATCCTCATTGTCGGCTCGCTTATTGTAAGCGGCCATCGAAGCTGGACAAGGGCCTTCAAGTATGCAAACTCAAAATCACAGCTCGACTCGCTGGCCGCAACCATAACCTTCGGAACATTCGGCAGAAAATCCAACAGGATGGATTATGCCCTCTACGAAATATCGGGGGGAAACTTTGAACGACTCCTGCCCGCCACTGACCCTGAAGAGGTGGTAACCGGACAGGCCGTCGAGTTTCGTTACTGGGATACCGAACTTAACAATGATATTATGAATACCTCGATAACAGCCACTGCATACGCCCTTTTCTATCTCGACGGCGATAAATTATTGCTCGACCTCGGCCCTTACCCCCCCGGCGCCGTCGATGCCGCCGGTAATAAACTCGAGGGCTCTTACGTCTCCACTATAACCCTGGCCGAAAATGTCTCGACGCTTGAATTCAGCCATACCACCCGAAATCTTGCCGGCGACGGTAAGGGCTGCGTCCGGATGAGTTTCACTCTTAATGACCCCGACGCCAATCCCCGCTCCCCACAAACCACCGTTACCGCAGCCACACTTATGCGTAACACCTGGCCCTGATGCTTGCACGTGGATAGACAATTATGAATAACGAATCGCGAACTATGAACAATGAACAACGAACCACGAAACACAACGGCTTCGCCCTGCCACTCGTAATCGTGGCAGTCGTAATATTGGTCGCCCTTGCCGTCGGCCTGACAATGGTTAGTTATGGCGCGCGAATTCAGGCCGTCAGGGCAAAGTGCGAAACCGCCTCTATGCTCGCCGCAGAGGCCGGATACGAGCAGGGAATATTCTGGATGAGTCAGCAGGCCGATATTCTAAGCGCTCTGCAGAACGGCTCCGCTTCAGGAACAATCGAATTTGAAAACAGCAGTTGCACTTATGATGTCCAGTTCGAAGATTATATCGGAGCAAGAGCCGTCTTCAGAATCATCTCTACCGGGACCAGCGGCAACAGCTCCAGGGTCGTCGATGTCACCGTCCTCCAGGCAATCAACGGCTGGGCAATGGGCAAGTGCCGTGTTCCAACCGGCACTACCTCCACAGTCCCCGTCTATTTCGCCGATGGTGAAATTATCGATGTCCCTGTTCACATCAATAATCTGAAGGACAGCCCCGACGAACGAGACATTTATATAGACGGCTCCCCAAGGTTTGAACAGAAAGTCGAAATGGGCGAATCAAGAAAAACATCCTCCAACTTCGACAAATATGCCTCTGCTATGCCGCTCTTCAAAGATGGAATTTACTTCGACCAGCCCGATGTTCGTATCACCGACGAAGCCGCCGTCCAAAGCAAGGTCAATCGCTTCAGAGACAGCACCAATCCCCTCTTCAGGTTCGTCCCCAACGGCACGGCAAATGTCTCAAGACCAAGAAATGCCGTCCAGCTCGAATTCTTCGTCGAGGCAGGCGTCGGGAAAGTTCGCATAACAAACAACTGCACTGTCCGCGGATACCCCGGCACTACCTATGACTACAAAATTGTCCCCGGTTCCGGCGGAAGCACTTATCAGAAATATGACATCTATACCTATCATTACGCCCCTCGTGACCAGGCGCCGCTCATCGTCCCCGTCGAAAATACCTATGTCACACAGAAGTTCGGCACAAAAGAAAGTGAGCCGGGCGGCCAGATTTTTGTCGATGGCGACGTCATCATCGGTAGCGCCGACTTCACCGATATAGTCGTCAAGGGAAAGATGACCGTCGTCTCCTCCGGCAACATCTGGATAGCCGACTCCGTCGTCGTTGATGGCGACAGAAACGCCGACGGTTTGCCCGCCGATACAAATCCGAATGTCCTCGGCCTCATCGCTCAGGGCGTCGTCAAAATCGCTGACCCCGGCCTGTCCAATAGCGGCATAGTCGACCCTCCCGTCATAACCAGCACTGGCGTCCCTGACGTTTCCTCCTCCGCAAGACACGTTTACAGGCCCGTCGCAAATTCCGATGGCGCCGTTATCAATAACCGCTTTTTACCTCATACTATGATAGTCGAAGCCGCCGTTACCGTTGGCGGCGGCGGCTGGGGCACCGAAAACGTCCGCTCTTCCAGCGGCAGAAAAGTAACAGGGCCCGGCAAGCAGGATTTCCTGATTCTCAGGGGAACTCTCTCGGAAAGCATCAGGGCTGTCGTCGGACTCATCAACAGAAACGGCTATCTCAAACGTTATTATCTCGACAAGCGTTTGCTCGAAGGTATCCTGCCCGGAGATATATGGTTCAGCGGCAAATATGTCCCGGCTCCCGCCGGCTGGCATGACTACCGTCCTGAAAACTAACTCACCGCCCGTCATTTTCGTCGCAACGAAGAATCTATCGAAAATTGTCATTGCGAGGCCGAAGGCCGAAGCAATCTCCTTAATCTTGATTTTTAATCTTCCTTTGTGAAATTCAGCCGGGCGAACTCCCCGTGATATATCTTCGCCGCCTCGTCGTATGCCCGTGCTGCCTCGACCTCTCTGTCAAAATGGCCGAGAAATATACTTTTCCCGTGTATTTTGATTCTCCCGATCCATTTCCTCCTCCTGCGATGAAAACAAACCCCTTTGTATCGTGATGTCCCGTTCCTTGCCTTTCGCCTGTTGCACGAATTCTCCGTCGGCGTCGCCAGTCGCAGGTTCGACCTTCGATTATCGAGGTTATTGCCGTTCTTGTGGTCAACAAGAACGCCCTTCGGCGCATTCATCATCTCCCTGTGCATACTCGTTATCATTATCTCGTCAGGCCGGATTTTGACGCCTCTGATTGCATAGAACTTTTTATCTCGTCCGCCGACGCTCCATTTGAGATTGCCGTACCGGTAGTAATCTTCCTGGTCCAGAATCGTCCACTCCCCTTCTCCAAGATATATCCTGCGAAACGCCTCCCCATACTTCCTCTTCCGATACCACATCACAGGCCAAACACAAATCCTGTCAAGCCATTCTGGAACTTTTATTGTATAACTCGCATTCATAATCCTCTCCTCGGTTAGCCCCCAGTCCCGTGCTGGGGGTCATTAAATATCTCCGCGCTTTCCTCAAATAAATATCAAATCATAAATCGAAATTTATCCGCCATCCATCTGGCGGAATAACAGATTGAATGACTAACTTGCCTCCTGCCCTGCGTAGCGAAGCGAAGAAGGGTGAAAGCTGCTTGCCTCGGCGTTTACCTCGGCGTAGTTTTTAACGAAGACGGGTAGCCGGTAGACGAAGCCGGGCTGTCCGCTGAAAATCGACATTTATCCGCCGTTGGTTG
>JBDRMP010000058.1:0-4750 GCA_043811995.1 Planctomycetota bacterium | reverse complement strand
GGAAAAAGGGCAGGCAACATTCCTCTTTTGACGGACAGTGTTTTTTGGTGGGCCTGCCAGCCGAGTATAGGTGATCCTCCTGAATTAGAGAATGCATGGACAGACGATACTTTACCTTGTTGTATGAACCGTCACAATGGTTTTGTCAGTGCCGTGTTCATGGATTGGTCGAGTCGGCCGGTAGGTGTCAAAGAGCTGTGGACATTAAAGTGGCATCGTGACTTTGACACGTCCGGCTCCTGGACCAAAGCAGGCGGCGTCCAGCCGGAAAACTGGCCGCAGTGGATGAAAAACTTTAAAGATTACTGAAAAGCTTACAGAGCATTTCAGCGTTTGTTTTTACGCTGGTCGAGGCGCTCGCCTATAGGCCGGCGAACGGGGATATCAAGCCCGCCGCTTGCCTCGAGTTCGTCGAAAAGCTGCTTCTTCATCGCCGCGATCTGCTCGCTGTAGGCGGGGACGTTGGTCAGGTTGTGCCGTTCGTGCGGATCGGTCTGCAGATCGTAGAAACCATCGTGGTCCCAAACGCCCTGATAGAAGATGTACTTGTAACGCTCGCTGCGAATGGCAAAGACTGTCGGCGTGGCGGGAAAGTTCCACTCCCAGTAGTACTCGTAGAGGATGTGATCTCGCCACTGGATCGAGTTGCCGCGCAGCAGAGGCAGAAAAGATTGTCCATCCATTTTTGCAGCTTTCGGCTGCTCCACACCCGCGGCGGCTAATAATGTCGGTGCGATATCGATATTCTGCACCATCTGTGTTACTTTCGTGCCCGGTTTTATTATGCCCGGTGCGTAAGCGAGCATCGGCACGCGGATGGACTCCTCGAAAGCGTCCCGCTTATCGTAGAAGCCGTGCTCCCCGAGCGCGAAACCATTATCGCCCATGTAAATCACCAGTGTCGATTTGCTCAGGCCCGTCTGGTCCAGGTACTTCAGCACGCGCCCGAGGTTCTCATCCAGCCCGTGAACTGTCTCGCAGTACTGCTTGTAAAGTTCGTCGAAGGACGGCACGGGATCGTTATCATACTGTCCGGTTTCCATGTGATCGACGCCGTGAATGCTGTAACGGCGCTCGCGGACCCAGTGCGGCTGCGTCTGGTAATTCCGCTCGGTGTTGGCCATCGTCTCGGGACGCTTGACTTCAGCCTTTCCGTAGCGGCCTTTGTAGCGTTCGGCGGGCTGGAACGGGTAATGGACGGCTTTGAACGACAGATACAAAAAGAACGGCCGGCGCGCATCGCGACCGTCCTTAAGCCACGTTATCGCCTGGTCAGTCAGGACATCGGTCGTGTAACCCTGGAACGTCCGGCGTTCGTTGTTGATGTTAAGCGTCGGGTCGAAATACGTCCCCTGGCCCTTGAAGCTGGCCCAATAATCGAAGCCCGGCCTGGGACTGTCGTCTTCGTGACCCATGTGCCACTTGCCGATAAAGGCTGTCTGATAGCCGGCCTTCTGCAGGTACTGCGGGAAGAATATTGTTCCCTTCGGTGCCGGCCGCTGATTGTCAACGATGTGATGATGGTGCATGTATTGGCCGGTAAGGATAGATGCACGACTCGGCGAACACAATGATGTGCTGACGAACGCATTGGCTAAATGCGCGCCTTGCTGAGCCATGCGGTCCATGTTCGGCGTCTCTAAGAAAGCCGGCGATTCGGTCATAAATCCCATAAAGTCGTAACGATGATCGTCGCTGAGCACCAGAACAATATTCCTCTTCGCAGTTTTACTGTTCTGTCCGGCCCATAGAGAACGTGAAGCCGCACCGGCAAAAGCTAACGTCGCCGCACTGTGGCAACTTGACCTGAGAAAGTCTCGCCTGCTGCAAAAGGTCTGTTGAGAATCACCTTGAGCTGTCATATAACTCGCCCTTAGGTTTTTTGAGGATATTGGCGGTCAAACCCGCATCCCGGAGACGGACGCTTCGAATACTAAATTATTATCAACGACTCCCTGGACACTTGTTGTAACGTGGCTCGCATGTTTTCTTTTCTTATATTTTGTAATATGTCCAAGCAGATATAGCCTGTTGCCAGGTTCGATAATAGAGCGGAACTTCGCTGATCCTATGCCGGCAAAGCCGATAAATCCTTGCTCTTGAAAAACCTGTTTCAAAAAGAAGCTCGAAAGCTGGGCTGCCGCTTCGACCATGATTACACCGGGCATCAGAGGCCTGTCTGGAATATGGCCTCGAATCCAGAATTCTTTTTCTGTTACATCTTTATAGCCCAGAATGAGAGATTTTTCCTTGTTATACCAAAGAATGCCGTCGAGCTGCTGCATTTCAAATCGCTGTGGATTGACTTTGCAGATTGCTTCCTTGTCAAAGATAGGTTCTGCTTCAAGGTCTATCAGTGATAAATCAAACAATAATGGAGGCGGCATTGTTGTTCCCGAAAAAAACTCCTCTATAGTAATGTGTACTGCTCTACTACTGTTTGTACACAATACTCCAATACGTATAGCGCATTGCGTGAGACACTACACGCTAAACACAATAAAAACAGGTGTTTACAAGTACCTGTGATGGTTTATTGGGCCGATCTGATTTCGAGGACGCAATTGCGAACGAGTTGAGAAGCCTGTTTGATTTTCTGCATTTGCTTACGAACTCGCGTCCCTGCTGCCTTATTACCACCTTCGGCCTTGCTAATGTCAGCCTCAATTTCAGCGACCAGCACTTTAAGATCTTCGTACTCTTGCATTAAAATAACCTCCACTTTGTGGATTAAAATTTACTTAGAGCAGATTAAAAATCATTAGAAACTTAACGATGCAAAAGTGTTTTGTCAAAGAAAAATGCCCTTTTTACAAAAAAAATCAATATTTTTTTGCCGCTCAGGTTGTGAGTTTTTTGGTCAGTTCGGCAATTCTCCGGCCTCGGCGTATACACTGCCGCTTAACTCTTTCATCGGGCTTGCCGATGGAAACCGGCCCATAGTGGTCACCCTGCGGATCGCCCTGGACGACACAACCGGCTATAAGCATCGCTTCGGTTATGCCCATGATTGTGGTTTCATTACCGCCCGCGATATTCGCCGAGCTGGTAAATGCAGCCCCTACTTTACCGTCGAGTTTGCCGTGAAAAGCAACTGAATCGTCGAATAGCTGCTTAATCGGTCCTGCCATATGGCCATAATAAGTTGGTGAGCCGATAACTATCGCATCGTAATTCAGCAGATCCTGGGCCTCTACATCGCTTACGGATTTGCATTCGGTTTGCAGGTCTGCCTCATTCATTGCCTTGGCTATTATCTCCGCCATTTCTTTTGTATTACCGCTTCTTGAATAATAGATAACTATTGCCTTTGCCATTTTTGCTCCTTTTTTCTTATCACTTTTGCCCGGGAAGCAGATATATCACTTAGACAAATATAATTGACTGTGCGACCGCCGAATGGTCTTTGTTTTGGATTACAATTATACACAAGGCGAAAATAAAATTCGTAACACCTCACTCAAGTGCCATGGTTTCTTGGAGGAAGCAGGGGGATATTTCCGGTTTGAATGTATTTTCTTAAAGCTTCTGCTATTGTTGAAATAGGATTGGCGTTACGCTGTTTTAGCGTTCGAAAGATACTCATCAGGATGCTTTGTGTCCGAGCACCCTTATCGCTGCGATTCGTATAGCTGTTCTTTCGCATGATCACGGCTGGTCTAATAGAACGTTCGGCATGATTGTTATCGAACGGGACATACGGCTTATCCAGAAACGTAAACAAATAATCCTCATATTTATCAAGACGTTTGCGCAAACGCTTAGCTTCGCTGTTATCCCATTGTCTCGCGATCAATTCTCTAAGGCGAAGCTCAATCCGTTTTCGTCGTGAAGCATATATCACCTCGTCAAATTCTTCCCGATGTTTCCACAGTCTGACAGCATCCTGCACCAGCCGTTTGAGCTTTTTTGAAAACACCGCCCAATCTCCGCTCGAATCTTTATACATCACAACCTTCTTCAACTCGCCGAGCAAATGCACCAGGCACATCTGACGATCAGCGCAGCAGACAGCATTGTATGCCGCCCAGAAGTCCGTGATCAGAACACCGTCAAAAAACTCCTGAAAAAACTCATTGATCGCAGGTGAGCCGCGAGAACGGTCTATCATATAATAGGTAACATCAGAATTACCAAAACACCACAGCCAAGGGAAAACTAGGAACAGCCACGAATGGCATGAAGATAAGCGTTAACGTTTTATAATACAAAGACTTGAAAAAAGGCCTCCTATGTTTTAAGTGGACAGTAGTAACCGAATATTCACTTAAAACGAAAGGAGGCTACAAATGGCCAGAATTGCACATTTCAGAAAAATTCTCAAGGATGATTTTTTCAAAAAGATCAAGTTCTTTGACGAGTTCCTCTCGGCGAGGGATATTCTGGATGCGGCTGCCGCGGAGAACTACCACTGGCGAGAGCGCATCTGGACGCCCATTCAAACCCTCTGGGCTTTTCTCATCCAGGTCTTGGAACCCGACTGTCCCTGCCGAGAGGCGGTGGCTCAAATCTTAGCTGAACAAGCCGCCTGCGGACAACAGGTAACGGCCTCGCCGGACCCCAGTGCCTATTGTCAGGGACGACAACGATTACCGCTATCATTGTTCAGATCGGTATTGCGACAGGTCGGCCAAAGGCTTCAAGCGAAGGTCGGCTCGGCATATTCCTGGTGTGGCCGTCGTGTCTGGATCGTGGATGGTTCTACTTGTTCGATGCCGGATACACCTTCTCTGCAACAGAGCTTCGGACA
>JBDRMP010000057.1:0-10711 GCA_043811995.1 Planctomycetota bacterium | reverse complement strand
AAGAATCCATTCATTAAACATTGGCTCTCCTTTCCAAATGTTTCTTTTGCCAAGAAAAACATCGGAAGGATGAGCCATTTTTTATTATCAAATTGTTTTCAAAGAGCTAAAATAAACCTAATTTTCTTGGAAAGTGCAGTCTATGAATGATACACCACAAAACACTTTCGATAACTACGTCATAAAACTAATGTTCCTGGATTCCCGCTTTCCGGCTTTTTGCCAAAGTAGAGATTGCTTCGTCGCTTCGCTCCTCGCAATGACCCTTCTTCGCTGCGCTACGAAGGGCAGGCCCTACTGCGCTAAAGCTACGCAGGGCAGGCAAGAACCCCCACCACGCGGGCGTGGGGGCTAAACGATAAGGAATCGGCGGGGGCAAAGCCCCGCCCTACAATTAAAGAACAGATTCCTCGACTGCGCTCGGAATGACAGCCCCCTTGCATTGCAAGGGTCTAAATGATGAGGATGAACCCCGTCATTGTCCCGACGCAAAAAATCGGGACGAAGTGACGGGGCTAAATACCCTCTACGAAAACACTTTTGTTTGACGCGTCGTAAAATTACAATGATTCGACATATGGGCGACCCGGCTTCGTCCCGATAAACGACATCGGGACTACGCCGTGGCAAGAAAATTAAATTATGAATGCCGAAAACAATAGATTAAAAACGATACGCGAGCAGATACAGGGATTTCCGACGGGGCCGGGGCTGTATTTTATGAAGGGGGCGAAGGAGAAGGTTCTGTATATCGGCAAGGCGAAGAACCTTCGGTCGCGGGTAGCGAGCTACTTCCAGCAGAGAAGCGACGTGGCGGAGACGCGCGGGCCGAAGATAGCGGAGATGCTCAATAAGGTCGAAACCGTTGATTTCATCGAGACCGAAACGGAGGTCGATGCGATGCTGAAGGAGGCGCGGCTGATAAAGGACATACGCCCCCCCTACAATACCGACCTTATCGACGATAAGACATTTCCATATTTAGAGATTACGACAAGCGATGATTTTCCGGGTGTTTACATTACACGCAAGCCCCGAACAAAAGGGAATCGCCTGTTTGGGCCATTTGCCAGCGCTAAGGATTTGCGGGCGGTATTCGTGGAGATGCAGAAGATATTCAAGTTTCGAAGCTGCAATTTGGATATACGGGCAAACGATAAGAAATGCAGGTTTTTCCGGCCTTGTATTCTTTACAGCATAAACCAATGCGTCGCGCCCTGTGCGGCGAGAATTGGAAAGGGTGAATACAAAAATATCATCAAAGACCTGCTCAAATTCCTTCGCTCGAAGCGTTCGACGGTTTTGCGTCAACTTAGAAAGGAGATGGAAGGGGCATCGGCGGCGAAGGAATACGAGAAGGCGGGGATGCTGCGGGACCGGATTCGGTTAATCGAGCGATTAGACAGACGCGGTGAGCCGGACGAGGACGTTCAGCCGGAGGTCTTTGCGGCTGAGCCGGGTGAGACATTAGTCAAACTGCAAAAGATTTTGAATGCGCCCAACCCAATTAGAATCATCGAGGGAATCGATATTGCGAATATCGGAGGTAAAGAAGCAGTTGGGTCATTAGTGAAGTTTATCGACGGCAGGCCATTCAAGGCGGGCTATCGGCGATTCAGAATCAAGACGGTCGAGGGCGCCGACGATTACGCGATGATAGCGGAGGTGGTGAAACGCAGATACAAATACGCGTTGCGGGGCGAGGAGCTTTGGCCTGATTTGATTTTAATCGACGGCGGATTAGGGCAATTACACGCAGCGGAAGATGCGCTAAGAGAACTATTTGCCACAGAGGGCAAAGAGATTTTTAGCCACAGAGAACACACCCCTGCCTACTGCTTGCAGGAGCAGGGAGGACACAGAGAATTCATAAAGAATTTAAGAATGGCGGGGATTGCGAAACGGGAGGAGGAAATCTACCTTCAGGGCACATCCAGGCCATTGAAACTGCCGAGGCAATCGCCGGTTTTGAAGCTGCTGCAATACGTCCGCGACGAAGCACACCGGTTTGCGCAGCATTACTTCCACATACTGCAAGGAAAGAGATTGCTGGAATGACGACCCCGCCCGCAGGAGACGGGGCCAACCAATAAGGACTAAAAAAATAATATTTTATCTGGCATCTTGATGTTTTAATGTTATTATGTTATAATGTCGATAGTATGATAGTGAGGTGATAATATGAAACCTGTGAACAAAAGAACAACCATATATATATCCCCTGATATTCACCGTGCTCTGAGAATCAAATCGGCGGCAACGGAATATTCGATGTCCGACCTGATCCAGGAGGCAATCCGAATATCGCTTGCCGAAGACGCAATCGACCTTGAGGCGGTCCACCAAAGAAGACATGAGCCAGGCGTTTCATTCGAGCAGGTCCTTAAGGATTTGCGAAAACATGGCAAGCTATAAAATCATCTTCAAGAAGTCGGCAGTCAAAGAGCTTAGCGACATTCCTAAAAAGGACCTGTCAAGAATCATCAAACGCATCCAATCTCTTGCCGATAATCCAAGGCCGGCCGGCTCAGAAAAATTAGCCGCTCAGGAGTGTTATAGAATCCGACAGGGCAATTATCGAGCAATCTACATAATCGACGATGTAAACCTGACCATCGACATATTTAAGATTGGTCATAGGTGTGAGGTTTACCGATTTTAGACCGCTTACACAAACCAAGAGACGAGGCGCATCAGGAAGCGTTTAAAGAGGGGTTTGGTGTAAGAGGTAGCGAGGAGGGTTTGTTTGATGGCAATACCTGCCCCCTCAGAAAAGCCGGCGAGCATAGTGTTGGCGACATTGGCGGTTTCGTTGACTTCAAATTCATAGCCGCGGATAATGGCAACGGGGATACCTGCGCCGGTCTGGCCGAAGACAAGAGCAGAGGCGGAACACAGTTCGTGAGCGGTGAGGTCGATGCCGCCAAACTTGGGCTTGCCGTAAATATCTTTGTGGCCAAATTGCTTCGAGACGGGGTCGATGCCTGATGAGCCGATGGCGAAATCCATTGTGCCGAAGGGTATCATTTCGGTGTCGGCAAGAATCACGGCCAGTTTCCTGCCGGTTATTTTTTGCAGGTCCACTCGAATATCTTTAGCGGCCTGGTCGGGGTCGGTGGGGAGCAAGCTGAGGACGCCCTTTTCGTGGTTGGAGCCATCGATACCGGCATCACAGGTATGCAGGCGACTGTCCCTGCCGAGCGTTATGCAAAGGGCCTGCTCGTGCTCGACAAGCTCATTTGTCACAGCGGCATCATCAGAGGCGCCGAGGATGTGTTTTTCGATTACGCCCTTCAAAGGCATAATCGCAAGAATCTTGTCACCTTCGTCGAAAATCATCTGGAGCCATTGTGCGTCCTTGCCGGTCTTTTTGGAAATATAGAGAGCTTTTGGGCCTGGGACGACGTCGGCCATTCTTCGCATACGGCCCTGGGCCTTGGAGACGATTTTGCTGGTGAGCACAATGATATCCTTGTTTTGCAAGCCGCCGATTTCCTGCCCGGCGCAGCTATGAATTATTTCCGCGAGGTTGTCGCCCTGTTTGATTTTCGGGATGGTTTGAAGGCCGAATACTTCGATTTTTTTCATAGTCAATCCTTTCCGGCTACGGCTTGGCCTTCGCCGAGACGAGTGAGATTCCGGCTGCTTTTAGCCCGTTGCTCGTAATTCCGCTTATTCGCACATCGTTAGCAATACGTTCGATATTGAAGCAATGCAATTGCACATCTCTATCGAGAACATCAAGCCCCCCTGCTATATCGGCAGTCCCTCTCGCCCCCAAAACCTCAGGCGCGACATACACAATAATCTCATCGGCGAGATTTTGTTTCAAAAATGAGCCGATGACAGTTGGGCCGCCTTCGACGAGCAGATGCTGGACTCCACGCTTACCCAATTGAGTAAGAAGAAACTGCAAATTTGAATGCAAAGCCGGACAGCCAAGTATTTCAGCCCCCCTGCTGACGATTTGCCCGGCCTTTCTTGGTTTTGCCTGCAAAGTAGCGGCCTGTGTCACTATGAGCAATGGGACATCTGACGCTGTTTTCAGCAATTGACAATCGAGAGGAATACACAATCGGTTATCAAGAACGATACGCAATGGCTTTTTACCAAGACCAGGTCGAGCTGTTAAAAGAGGATTGTCCTTCAGGACAGTATTGATGCCCACAAGAATAGCGCCGACGCGTCGTCGCAGGTTGTGAGCATCTTTTCTGCTGTCCTCGCAGCTTATCCACCTGTATTTTTTGCTATCCGATACTGTCCGCGCAAGTTTGCCGTCGATTGATTGTGCCCATTTGAGTGTTACCCAGGTTTTACCCGTTGAAGCGAATTTCAGGAATGGTGCGTTAAGAACGCGTGCCTCGGCTTCGCACTTGCCTATATCAACTTTAATGCCTGCTTTGCGAAGCTGCCGGACGCCCTTGCCGTTGGCGTGTTTCGATGGGTCGAGCGTGGCAATGACGACTCTTTTTAATTTTGCGGCAATAAGGGCGTCGGTGCATGGGCCGGTTTTGCCATAGTGACAACAGGGTTCAAGCGTAACGAACATTGTAGCGAATTTGGGATTACCCCCCTGTTTTATGCAATCATCAAGGGCGTTGATTTCAGCGTGAGGGCCGCCGAATTTTTTGTGCCAGCCGGCGCCGATAATCCGACTATTTTTAACAATCACCGCACCAACGGCGGGGTTCGGCTCGACGAAGCCGAGGCCACGACATGCGAATCGCAGCGCAATCTGCATATTTTTTTCGTCGGAGGTCACAGCATTTCCATAAAATCTTTTTCGGTAATGACTCTGACGCCAAGCTGGCGGGCCTTGTCGAGCTTGCTACCGGGATTTTCGCCGGCGAGGACAAAATCGGTATTTTTACTGACGCTGGAGGATACCTTTGCGCCGGCGTTTCTGATTGTCTCCTTGATTTGCTGCCTGCTGAAGTTTTGGAGCGTGCCGGTGACAACGATGGTCTTGCCGGCAAGTTTACCTTTTGATTTGGCTTTTTTGGGCAGTTCCGGCTTAACGCCAGCCGACAGTAATTCCTTTATCACGGCCATATTTCTATCGTCGTGGAAATACTCATATATGCTTTCGGCAAGTTTTTCTCCGACCTGCTCAATCGCGTCAAGCTCCGGCTGACTTGCGTTTATAATTGCGTCGAGCGAACCGAAATGCTCTGCGAGAACTTGCGCGGTCTGGCTGCCGATGTGACGAATGCCGAGACCCGCGACAAGCCGCCAGAGGGGTCTGGTTTTGCTTGCCTCGATTGAGTCGATGACATTCTGGGCGCTTTTGTCGGCCATACGCTCAAGGGCAACGAGGTCGTCTTTAGTGAGTTTGTAAATATCGGCGAAGTTTTTGACTAAGCCGGCGTCAACCAACTGGTCAATCAGGGCAACGCCGAGATGCTCGATGTCCATTTGCCCCCTGCCGGCGAAGAAACGCAGACGCTGTTTCAACTGGCCGAGGCAATGGGGATTAACACAACGCAGAAAAACGCCTTCAGCGTCTTTTTTGACTTCACCGCCACAATTGGGGCATTTATTCGGCGGCTCAAACGGTTTTGCTCCCTTCGGCCTTCGTTCTTTTTTGACCTCGACGACCTGCGGGATGATTTCACCCGCTTTTTCGATAATGACGGTGTCGCCTTCACGAACGTCGAGCCGACTGATTTGGTCGAAGTTATGCAGGGTCGCTCGTTTTACGGTCGTGCCTGCCAGCAAGACGGGCGTCAGATTGGCGACGGGGGTCAGCGTGCCGCCTTTACCCACCTGGACGTCGATGGATTCGACTAACGTTACGGCCTGCTCGGCGGCGAATTTGTAGCTTATGCACCAACGCGGCGAGCGACTTGAGTACCCCAAAATATCCCGCTGGGCCAAATTATTAACTTTGATAACCATACCATCAATCTGATAACCGAGCTTAGTTCGTTCGCTGTCCCAGCCGTTACATATTTCGATGACTTCATCGATATTTTTGGCTTTTTTGATATCAGGATTAACGGGCAAACCCAGTTTCTTCAATGCCTGTAATATCTCGTAGTGGTCTTTGGCCAACGGGTGTGAAATATCGCCGGTGGCGTAGGCGAAGAATGACAAGTTCCTTTGGGCGGTGATTCGGGAATCGAGCAGCTTTAATGAGCCGGCGGTAGCATTACGCGGATTGGCGAATAACTGCTCACCCGCCTTTTCCTTCTGCTTATTCAACGAGACAAACGATTTTGCGGGCATATATACTTCACCGCGAACTTCGAGGATATCGGGGATTTTCACTTTGTCGCCGATAAGTGAAAGAGGAATGGCCTTAATCGTGCGGACATTGGCGGTAATATCGTCGCCGACGCGGCCATCGCCGCGAGTGGCGCCGGTAACCAATAAACCACGCTCGTAACGCAAACTGGTTGCGACTCCGTCGATTTTCAATTCGACGATATAATCGTAATCCTTGCTCTCAAGCCCTTTTGCCACGCGCTCATCGAACGCCCGCAATTCTTCGGCGGAGTAGGTATTATCAATACTCAGCATTGGGATAGCGTGACGAACGGCTTTGAACCCTTCGAGGGGCCTTTCGGAGACCCGCTGGGTAGGCGAATCGGGCGTAATAAGCTCAGGGCGCTGTTCTTCGAGCGATTTTAGCTCGGCGAAGAGCTTGTCATACTGCTGGTCGGTGATTTGCGGCTGGTTGAGGACGTAATAGAGGTAATCGTGCCTTCGTATCTCGGCACGCAACTGCTCAATTCGTTTTTTGATATCGGCGGACATAATGCCGTAATTTATACGCTTGGTAGCGCGATTTTGCAATACGGTAACAAAAACGGCGGGGTAAGTCAGGCCCTACAATTTGCCTTTTAAGGATGTCACAGCAACGCGTCACAGTATGTCGCAGCAAAATTGGTGCGATAATCCGCCTGCGGCGCAGAAAAGCCCACGCTACGGCTCCGGCAAATTATTTACTTAACGCTTTTTGCTGAAATGCGGACTGTCTTGCCATTTTTCAAGACGAAAAAGGAACGGCCGGATTTTGATGCCGGGTTAGTTCTCTTATGCGCCGTTCCGCAACATCTTCGATACAACGCTTTTGAGTGCAGGCACATCTCGCTGAGTTATTTCCCAGATTTTTTCAATATCGACGCCAAGGTAATCGTGAACAAGAACGTTTCTAAACGCAGCGATACGATACCACTCAATCTCAGGATTTGCATCCTTCATAGCGTCCGACAGCCGCTGGGTCGATTCAGCCAATGTCTGGAGATTTCTAATGACGGCATCCTGAAGAGTGTGAGAAGCGAGAAAAGCATCTCGCCCTCCGGCGGTATCTTCTTCGATACGCCGGATACAATCCTCAATATGACGGAGGTAAACAATATCATCCTTCATAACGGCACGGCCTCGCGGAGCACATAATCGCGAATATAAGGATTTAGCGCTTTTTCCGTTACAACCTCGACGCGCCTGCCGAGAATTTCTTCGAGGTCGAGAATAAGGCCGGCGGGAAACCAGGAGCTCGTATTCGGCCCCGCATCGATTAAGAAATCAATATCACTATCGGGACCGGCTTCGCCTCGTGCTACGGAACCGAACACTCGAACGTTCGATGCGCCGTGCCTGGAGGTAACAGCGCTAATATCATCGCGTTTTTCAATGAGTAGATGCATTATATCCATAGAAAATCCTCTGTTTTGGGCTGCCGCATCATATCCGAAATATCGTATACCTTACACAATTAACAATAAATTGCGACCTCTTTCCTGTCAACGGTTTTTACAGCATCAGCGGATTAAATCTAATCCCACGATTACCTATTAGCGACGACGACGCCGAAGCAGGTGTGGCGAGAGACTTTTTTGACGGCCACTTTACGGAAGCCGGCTTTTTTGCAGAGAGCAGCCCACTGCTTAAGCGAGATACAGTATTCGCCCTGATTGAGGATATGCCTTTTGCTGTTATCGAACATCCTTTCAAAAACCTTCAAATCTTTAAGTTCGAAGGCGCCAATCCACTCCTGCTCGAGGACTTTGATGATGCGCTTGAACCTGCTGACGTCGGTGTGTTTGCCGGTGGTGTCCATATCTATTTCGCCGATTATTAATTTGCCTCCCGGCTTGAGAACCCGGCGTATCTTTTTCAGAGAGTTCAATTTTTCCTTAAGGTGATGAAGCGTTACAGAAGAAGCCGCGATATCAAACGTATTGGACGGGAACCTTATCGAATCGGCATCCATCAGCTTACAAACAACCTGATTTTTCAGGTTAAGCTTTTTAATTTTGTCCTCGAAAAGCGACATCATTTCCCTCGAGTTATCGACCGCTGTAATGAAGCAATCTGACGCCCGCAGGAATTTCAAACTTAAAAGTCCCGTGCCGCAGCCGATATCCAGGACTTTATCGTTATGCCTGACAGCGGAAGTTTTTATCACCAAATCCAGCAGGTCACGATGAAAACCAATCCTCCCCAAAGTCCGGTCATATTCATTTGACCAGCTCCTGAACCATTTTCGTGTGTCTTTATTGCCGACTTTTTTAGCCATAATCTTTGCTCCCATAGTATGCTCAGGCAGCAACTGCCGCGACCATAAAGAGGTAGTTTATACGGCCCTGCTCGTCTTTTTGCAATACATCTGTCCGGAAGAAACCCTTCAGCGGAGCCAATGACCTATAACTAAAGCCGCATATTTTTCGGACGTTGCCTGCACGCCACCGGCAACAGGTTAATTCCCCAAAGTGATGGGGGAATATGACCGAATAAAATATCCATCAATATCATAGTATACCCAACACCGGCAGGAGACAGCGTGCAAGTTATAACAGACGAGAGGTTATGACCAAGTATGAGTAAGGAATCAAGTGTTTGTGACATAGAGGAGACGCTCAAATCACTACAGGTGGAAAACGAGCGGCTGCGTCAGGAAAATGTAAAGTTTCAACAGCAGGCGAAAGGCGTCGCGGCAGCCAACGCATACGCGGCCGAGCTGATGGTTCAGCTTGAGGAGACAAACAACACCCTGAAAAACGAAGTCGCAAACCGCCGGCGCATTGAAGAGAAGCTTCGACAGACCTACACAGGGATGGAATCGCGAGTAAAAGAACGCACAACGGAGCTTACGGCGCTAAATGAGCAAATGAAGAAGGAAATCAGCGAACGGAAACGCACAGAAGATGCGCTGCACGAAAGTGAAAGTCGGCTCAAAACCATCTTCGACAAAGTGCAGACAGGCATCATTATTATTGACCCCGAAACGCACAAAATTGTGGACGTCAATCCAGTTGCGGCAAAGCTCGTAGGCGTCAAAAGAAGTGACATAATAGGCACAGTCTGTCATAAATATGTCTGCCCGGCCGGGGTTGGCAAATGCCCCATTACCGACCTGGACCAAACCGTTGACAACTCGGAGCGAGTGCTTCTGACTATCTGCGGCGAAAAACGACCGATTATCAAAACCGTCACAACCGTTATGCTCGGCGGGCGCACACATCTGCTC
This sequence comes from Planctomycetota bacterium, assembly GCA_043811995.1. Taxonomy (GTDB): domain Bacteria; phylum Planctomycetota; class Phycisphaerae; order Sedimentisphaerales; family Anaerobacaceae; genus Fen-1362. Next base: position 1,236 of record JBDRMP010000057.1, on the reverse strand, counting down.
GAAAGCTTCGTTGATATAGCCGAACTCAAAAAGACCAAGCAGGCACTCGAAAAACTCAACAATGACCTCGAATGGACTATTTGTGAATTGAGGCAATCAAACAAACACCTCCAAAACTTTGTCTACGTAGCAGCGCACGACCTTAAGACACCCCTGCGGGGAATAGCAACCCTGGCCCAGTGGCTTGTCACGGATTATGCCGACAAGTTCGACGAACTGGGGCAACAGAATATTAATCTGCTCGTAACAAGAGTGAACCATATGGACAAACTTCTTGACGACATGCTGCAGTATTCAAAAATTGAACGCACAAGACAAAAGGAATGCCAGGTGGACCTAAAGAAAGTTCTTGCCGAAATAATCGACGAAATAGAACCGCCGAAGAACATCAACATCACCATCGAGGGAGAACTGCCTACCGTAACAGCCGATGAGAATCATCTTAAACAGGTATTCGAGAACCTGTTATCCAACGCTGTCAACTATATGGACAAATCCGAAGGGAGCATCAAAGTCGGCTGCACCGAGGAAGACAAGATATGGAAATTCAGCGTTTCGGACAACGGCCCAGGTATCGAGTCACAACACTTTGAAAGAATCTTCAAAATATTCCAGACCTTGTCTGTGAACAACGAGTCCGAAGGAACAGGCATCGGTTTGCCGATTGCAAAGAAAATCGTCGAACTATACGGCGGCCGAATATGGGTGGAATCGGAAGTAGGAAAAGGAAGCACATTCTACTTCACTTTTCCAAAGCTGCAAGAAGCCAACGTAACGGCAGAACCGAAGTATTAAGCGCAAGTATATGCTCAGTCAATCCCAACAGAATGGGATTAATAACTGAAATCCACCGCCCTGCCAAATTGAACTCCCCGACCAGGGCTCCGGGCTTCGCCCTATAAAATTTTCAAAGATTCTCTTGGCATCTGCCGGAGAGTGGATTTCCCTTTCGTTGTCTTAAAATATCCCTCACGTCTTTCTGCATCAGTTTTAGACAAATGCGCTTCATAATAAATCGGCTTTAACGACCGTCTTGATTTTGTGCTGATATTTTTTCCGGCATTGTGTTCTTTAATCCTTCTCTTTAAGTCACTTGTAAAACCAATGTAAAACTTTCTGTATATACCCCTACCCATTGTCAAGACAAAAAACAGGCGTATTTAAGATGGATTCACCGCCGTTTGTTAAAGCAGTTGGGACGAAGGGAGCCCGAAGGGCGACCGGAGTACCAACTGC
>JBDRMP010000056.1:0-9126 GCA_043811995.1 Planctomycetota bacterium | reverse complement strand
GATTGTGTTGTTGACTTTTCAGACCTTGCGGAATTAGTTGAGCATTGGCTTAATCAGGGCGTCTGTTTGGGCAGAGTGGATATTGGCAATGACGGTACGGTTAACTTCATTGATTTAAGTAAACTTGCCCACGATTGGCTTGCGAACAACAGCCCATAATAGCCGTAGTAAATGATATTACGGTTATTAAAGCAATTTAAGGACATATAACAAAATGAGGCTTCGGCGTTAACTAAGCATCCCCATAACAGCAGCTAAGAGATTTCGAGTGCCAAAATCAGGTTTATTCCTAGAACATTTGTGTTTGGTTTCGGGTACAATATAATATATAGCAAAGTTGAGAGAAGGGGTATAGATGAAGAATTTATATGCAACAGCCGCTAAATGTACGATGGCAATAACCGCAGGGGTACTCTGTCTTGGTGTTGCGACAGCGGCACAGATCAACCTGCCGCGGGTCGAACCAATGTCCAATGAACCAGCGCCCTATTTCATGCGCGACTGGCGGGCTGTAACAGAAGAATATGTGAACTACGTACTTGACAACACCAAAACCGGCACTTATTTGCCTTTATGCTCATGGGTTACATCCGGAGATAGGGAGGGTATGTTTAGAATGCCGGCCTATGTGAACCGTAGCTTTCCTGGCATAGACCTGGAGTGGACGGACAACGCGGACAACGAGAGCGGGTTCAGTATCGAGCGCAAAACGGGTGCAGGCGGCACCTACGAAGTGATTGATACGGTCGCTGCGGACGTGACCAGCTATTCCGATACCGGGTTAGCACCGAGCACGACCTACTATTACCGCGTGCTCGCCTATAACACGGGTGGCGACTCTGCCTATTCGAATGAGGACTCGGCCACGACGCAGGAAGGCGGCACGATGCATGTCGACTCAATCACCGTAGAGTGGATTTCCGCGGGCGGCCCGAACCAAAAGGGCCAGGCCACGGTTGTAATTAAAGATAACCTTGGCAACCCCGTTTCCGGCGCGACAGTGAGCGGCACATTCTCCGGCACGCTGTCTGAATCGGCTTCCGGCACAACAAACTCAGCCGGCACGGTTGTGATTCAGACCGTCGGCAAGACGAGAAGTCCCGGCAGCTTAACTTTCTGCGTGGATAACGTAACGCACACATCTCTGACGTATAACCCATCGGACAACATGGAGACCTGCGACGGCATCTGAGGAAAGGTCTGGAAATGTCAGGGATTGGAGATTTTTAGATAGCTGCCTTTAGCAGCACTTCAACGGGCGTTCGGGCTTCCCCGAACGCCCGATATTTTTGCATTTTATAAAAAACGAGTTATCTTAAACTTATGCCGATTCGCTGCAAGCGGGCTGTTCAAGCTCGATATCTGTTTTCTTACCCGCATCGGGGGGCAGTGCGTTGAGTGTCCAATAAAGGTCGAGGGTTTTCATTGCCCGCACGAAGGTCTCGTAATCGGACGGCTTGACTATATAGCCGGCAACGCTGTTGTCGAAACACTCGAATTTATCCTGGTCCGCCTTTGAGGTGGTGAGGACAACCACCGGGATGCATCTCAACTGAGTGTCGGCCTTTATGATTCTGAGAAATTCGTTGCCGTTCATTCTGGGCATATTCAGGTCAAGAAGAATTACACACGGCTTGTCATTTTCGCCATTTCGCAGGTACCCGAGCGCTTCTTCGCCATTTAGGACGTGAACGAGAGCGTTACCAACATTAAGCTCTCTCATCGCTCTTCTTACCGTCATAGCATCAACATGGTCGTCTTCAACGAGAAGAATCGGCTGTAAATTACGCATGCTTTTGATGACCCCAAATTAGAAAACGTGTTTAGGTCTCTGCTTGCATACCAGCTAACCCCTGCTCACAAGATAAGACCTTATAAAATATTTTCGGCATAAACCCCGAAAGGTTTATAAGGGAAAATCCTCATTTTGGAAGCAGGATATGGCGTATTTATATAAGGAATTTCGGCAGGTCCGCTGACAAAAACTGTCACAGAGGCACCAAATATTTCCAAAAAGGCCTGTCCGGCTATGGGACGTGAGCCGACTTTTGCCTGTTTTTATTTTCAGGCATCGTGATACAATGCAAATTCCGGCTCGTAATATGAGCGGTGGCCGGCGAAATTAGAGAGCCGCTGGTTTACAAAGATTCTTATCGCTGGCGGCAACCCGGCCACATATCTTGCAAAGAAACTTGGCGTTCTTCACAAGTGTCTTGTATTCTTTGGGATTACTTATCTGAAAGCCCAGATTATTCAAATAGCACAGATGCTTGTCGTGGCCTGCATGCGGCATAGTCGTCTTTGCCATCGTATATACCTCCATTAAAAAAATTAGGTTAAGTTATGTTCATCCGTCTGACGTCGGTGTATTATAGCAAAGCCCAGGACAATGAAAAGTATAACCGCCGAGATATATCCGAGCAATCTCGGTAACATCCAGCCATGATATGCCATAGCCATCGGCATTTGCTCGCCGGTGAGCAAATCAAGCAGCAGGCCGCCAGCCAGGGCACAGCCAACAACGGTGAGTAGATAAATGACCGCTGTTTTTCTTCCGAGTATCTTCCATATTGTGACTATCGTCGCGGCGTTGGTCGCGGGGCCGGTTACCAGAAACACGAGTGCCGCGCCGGGGCTAAGTCCCTTCATCATCATAGCAGCCGCGATAGGGACCGAGGCGGTCGCACAAACGTAAACCGGTATCCCCAGCACCATCATTATCAGCATCGCCGGCAAGCCTGGTGGCAGTTTTTCCGCGAAGAAATCGTCGGGAACTATTGCGGAAATAAAAGCGGCAACAATTAGCCCAACGACGAGCGGTTTGGCAATATCCCGCGGCAGTGAAACAAAACCGTATCGCAAAGCCCTTATCACCCTGTTGCCGCCTGAGGCGGGATGACAGCATTCGTCCTCGCAGCGTTGCGGGCCATTTTGGGAGCTTTCCGGATTACGGTCAAAAATGTTTACAAGAGCACCGCCTACAACACCCATTATGAACGCGGCCACGGGCCTGAAAACTGCAAAGAGCGGCCCAAGGAGAGAAAATGTTACCAGAATACTATCGACGCCCGTCTGGGGTGTTGAGAGCATAAAAGATATCGCTGCTGCCCTGCTGGCGCCGTGTTTGAAAAGCGACATCGTAACCGGAATCACGCTGCAGGAACAAAGGGGCAGAGGAACACCGAAAAGTGAGGCCTTAACAACCGGCCATACCCCCCTGCCGCCGAGGTGACGCTCGACACGCTGCTTGGGAAGCAGCACCGACAACAGGCCCGCTACAAAAAAACCAAACAGCAGGTATGGCGACATTTCGAGGGCGGTTTCCCAAAAACCCACCGATATGGATTTTATGAACGCGACCATAACAATACCCTGTTTCAAGTCGGCTGAACTTTTTCAACTTTGGCGACATTGCCCTGAAGGTCAACCGTAACGTCTTCAAACGCCGTTTTATGTCCGGTCCGTGCCAACGCTTCATTGGCGATGCGAGTAAGGCCGTGACAACAAGGAACTTCCATATGTACTACGGTCAGCGACTTGATTTTGTTGGCCTGTAAAATATCGGCAAGCTTTTCGATGTAGAAGCGGGCATCGTCGAGCTTGGGACAGCCGACGACAATGCTATGGCCCCTGAGGAACCTGTTGTGAAAATCCCCCATTGCAAATGGGACACAATCGGCCACGAGCAAAAGGTTTGCGTCGGCAAAATACGGTGCGTGCGGCGAGACAAGTTTAAGCTGAATCGGCCAATGCGTAAGCTGCGAAGACACATCGCCGGCAGCAGCAGGCGATTCGGGAGCATTTCGCAATTTAGCAGATAACATACCAGGGCAGACAAAGGAACTCATCTTCTGCTGTTCATTACCCTCGGCCAGGTGTTTTTTCGTAGCTTCCTCATCGAATGGTTTGGCTTCCCTTTGCTCGACGGTGATGGCATCCTGTGGGCAATGGCCTATGCAGGCGCCGAGGCCGTCGCAATAGGTTTCGCTGACGAGCTTTGCCTTTCCGTTGATTAGTTGTATAGCGCCTTCGACACAGGCCTTTACGCAAACGCCGCAGCCATTACATTTGCTTTCGTCAATTTTCACAATATTCCGCAAGGCCATAATCAATCATCCTTAAGTTCAGGATTTACTCAGCATTTCAGCCATATCTTTTTCAACATCGCCGACAGGGGCGATGTTAAATTTGTCCACCAGCACGTCGAGGGCGTTTTTGCTGACAAACGCAGGTAGTGTGGGGCCGAGTTTCATATTTTTTATGCCGAGATGAAGCAGCGTAAGCAGGATTGCGACGGCCTTCTGCTCATACCAGGACAAAACAAACGAGAGCGGCAGGTCATTTACGCCGCAATTGAAGGCATTTGCGAGAGCAACGGCTATCTGGACGGCGGAGTAGGCGTCGTTGCACTGGCCGCAATCGAGCAATCGCGGGATGCCGTCGATTGAACCGAATTCGAGCTTGTTGAAGCGATACTTGCCGCAGGCCAGTGTAAGGATAAGGCAGTCATCGGGAACTTTTTGAGCGAAGTCGGTGTAATAGTTTCTGCCCGGCTTGGCGCCGTCGCAGCCGCCTATCAGGAAGAAGTGTTTAATTTTGCCCTGCTTTACAAGCTCAACGACTTTGCCGGCCGCTGCGAGGGTGGCGTTATGAGCAAAGCCGACGGTTATAAATTTCGCGGGGGCATCTTCCGTAAAACCGGGGGATTCAAGGGCGGCTTTTATTACCGGGGAGAAATCCTGATTCGAGATATGCACGACGTCGGGCCAGCCGACGAGGCCGGAGGTGAAGATTCTCGATTTATAACTGTCTTTGGGTTTTTGAATACAGTTGGTAGTCATCAAAATTGTGCCTGGGAAGGCGTCGAACTCATTTCGCTGGTCCTGCCAGGCGCCGCCGTAATTACCAACGAGGTGTTTATATTTTTTCAGGCCCGGATAGGCATTGCAGGGCAGCATTTCACCATGAGTATATACGTTGATGCCTTTGCCCTGCGTTTGTTTGAGAAGTTCCTCAAGGTCTTTCAAATCGTGGCCTGAGACAACGATACATTTACCTTTGACGGGGGTAATGCGCACCTGTGTCGGTTCGGGATGGCCATAGGTCCCTGTGTTGGCGGCATCGAGCAGTTCCATCGCCTTGAGGTTCATTTCGCCGGTGGCAAGGGCTAACTGTAACAGCTCACCCACATCGGTCGGCTTTTGTGCAAGCCGGTCAAGGGTTTTATGGATAAAGGCGTAAATCGCATCGTCGTGCTTACCTAAAATCTGTGCATGGTCGGCGTAAGCTGAGGCACCTTTAATCCCATAGACAATCAGCTCCTGAAGTCCGGCGACGTCGGGGCCGAGTTTGTTTATCTTGTCCTGAATCCCAACGAGCAACCCTTTTTCGACCAATCCGCCTAAATCGTCAAGCCCCGTCCACCACTGAACGTCGCAGGTAAACTGCTCTGGCTTTTTCTCTGTCTGTTTACAGGCCTTCTCATAAAGCGATTTTGCCCTTTCTTTTATCGAGGCGGCTTCATTGAGGAAATTTTGAAAACGAGCAGGGTCAAAATCCACGTTGGTCAGAGTACTGAACAACGCCTTGACAGTAAAAACATTTACAGATTCATCAACGCTTCCTAATTGCCTTACGTGATGAGCGTAGCGGGAAATATCTTTTATCGCATAAAGCAAAAGGTCCTGAAGCGCAGCAGTTTGGGGGTCTTTCCCACAATTACCAAAAGCCATACATCCGACGCCTTTTGCTGCCTGTTCACACTGATAACAAAACATACTCATAAAAATGCCTCCTTAAATTTGTTTAGGCGTATCAATCGCCGTTCAGATAAAGCTCCTTTGCAAGTTGTCTGCCCTTATTTGTTTTGAATATCTTTTCGATGAATCCTTTTAACTTATCTTTGCTCATTTTGCCACACTCATCGGGTATATTGACCAGCCAGTCAGCGTCCCAGATGACGCGGAATTCGAGGGTGTCTATGTCCATAGCACTGTGATGGTTGGCAATTATTTTGCAGATGTGTTCGATTGTTTCAGAAGTTAAGCCCTCATCCTTCAAAATGTTCCTGGCGATGGGCGGGCCTTCAAGCTCCTGATATTTTCCAGCGGCAGAACCATAGTTTCGTTCGGCTTCGTGAATACCGATGTCGTGCAGAATCGCGGCAGCGATGATAACATTTGAATCGCCGCCCTCGGCTGCGTGTATCTGCTCGGCATATTTTAAGACAGCCAGGGCGTGGTCAATCCTCTTTTGGTCGTCGCCGAAGACACCTTTCATTCGTCGTATCAGTTTTTCTCTCATAGTTTTACTTTTGATGGCCCTTCAGGCACGAATCATAATAAGGAGCATTTTGAATTTTTCCTTAGCGGCGACCGCATGCGGGACATTGGCGGGCATAATAATAATCTGCCCCATTGAGACATTCGTGTGTTTACCGCCGATGGTCAAGTCCGCTTTGCCATCGAGAACCTGAACGACCGCATCGTAAGGAGCGGTATGCTCACTAAGCTGTTGGCTCCTGTCGAACGCAAAGAGGGTAATAGTTCCAACTGATTTGTCGATTATTGTCTTACTAACTATCGAGTCGTCTGCGTAACTAACCAGTTCGGCAAGCATTGCCGGTTTTGCCAGGCAACTATCCGGCACAGTGGATTTCCGTTCCTTTTCGTTCATTTTCTGCTCCTTTTGCGTTTGTCCTTTGCTTTAGCAGATAACAGTTGCTTGAGGGACAGGCCGTCTAAAAATAGGTTGATTTTTTTCTGAAGCCGACCAAGTTCAGGATTGACAGGACAATGTCGTGATAAACGGCAAAAACCCTTTTCAAACAGACACCTGTTGAGCCGGACCGGCCCCTGAATGGTTTCGACGACCTGTCGGACGGTTATCTTCGACGGATTTCTGCTGAGCGTGAATCCGCCTGCAGGCCCCATTGTGCTCTTGACGATACGCGCTTTATTCAGCCGCTGAAGAAGCTTGCAGGCAAGCTGATAAGGTATATCCTGACGGTCGGAAAGCTCTTTTGTAGCAATGGGTCCATCTCCGAAGCGGCCAGCCAACTCAACCGTAGCGCGCAGAGCATAATCGGTATTGCGTCGTATTATATCCATTACACTTTCCAACAACAGGACTATAGGACTAATATAGTCCTATTTAATACCGAAGTCAACACAAAAAGTTCTTTTTTTAAAGATTTTTTTGTTTTCCCAAAAGGCCTTCTCAGGCCGATATGGCAATATTACCGTCAGGCGAGATGCTAATCTGTTTTCTAAGCCCCTTTGTCGAGCCGAAACGATATTCAGCCGAGGCCTTAAGAACGACCTGATTTTCGTCAACGGCTATCTCGACGTTCTCCTGCGGATATTTTTGCCGAATGACGTTGGCCAAGACAAATGCTTTTTCGAGGCCGTCGCCGGTGCGGTAGTTGGCGACTTCATCGGGCTGGGCGAGACGCTTGCCATCGTATATAGAGGCATTATCCATTGCCTTGAGCCAGGCGTAAACATCAGCAATAGATTTATCGGCTGCCATACTTAGCGAAACGGGGCTTCGTTCAATAACCGCCTTTACAAACGGAACCCAGTCACAGGTTTCCATATCACGGTATGCATAAAAGGCGAGGTCGGCGGTAGCGTTGCGTCGGCGGAGGTTGTGCAGATAGTCGATAATCTCCTCCCTGGTCCAGTCAACGCCAATTTCGATAGCCGGGGTGTGCAAATAATCCTTTTCGGGCGCCGGCAGTTTCGGCTCGGTATGGACAAAATCAGCAAACTCATCGACAAAAGGTTTGGCGTCCTTTATCACCGGTTCGAGGAATTTGCTTAATGCCGTTCTGTCATCCGGATTTCTTACGTCGATTTTATTTTTGGTTATAAATTCATCGAGCAGGTCGCAACGGATTCTGCCGGGAATCTCGTATGAGACAAAATCCTCATCGGAGACCTCGTCGAGAAGTTTGCCATGCGTGCCGTTGGCTATGCGGAAGTTACTGCCGTGCTCGTAATGAAACAGCGATTCGGCCTTTAGAAACTGTGGATGCCCGTGACAGTCACGACACAACTGGAAGTATTTTTGATAATTAGGATTGCACCTTAGGAAATTGGCAAAGACGAGTATCGAAAGGTCACTCGACAAGTATGAGCGAAGCTGCCCGATGAAGTGATTGTAGGCCTTTGGAGCAATTGTTGCCTGTTCATAGAGGCAGTGAATGAAGCCCGTCGGATGAGCGACAATTGTAACATTTTCGTTGCGCAGGGCCCGCTGGGCCTTGTTGGATATAGCGGTGCCGTTGAACCACATCGTTTTAGTGACGAGACGCCTGTTGTTGGTCAGGACACCGTCGCGGATGTCGATGAAGTTTTGCGAGTGCAGCGGCGTGAGCACCTGATATATATCCTGAAGCGGGATGCCGCAAACGATAAAAGCGGCCGCGGCGTAAAGCGATGAAAGAGACACACACTCGCCCGCTTTCTTCGTATAGTCGGGTCTGCGAACAAAGGCGTCCATCGCTTCGACCGTTTCTGTCTTCCAATAGGGGATAACGTCGCTGTCGTATTTATCAAGGCCGAAATGTTTGCGGATATCGACGTCGAAGTAATACTTGTCACCCTCGTAGCCAAAAAGGCCGTTGCTTCTGGCGATTTCGTCGGGCGATAAAAACGCAGCGAAACGTTTCAGCTCTTTTGCCTTGCTGGTGAGTCCCCAGGTTTCGAGGTCGAGATTAAAATCATATTCGTCCATTATGAACTGTCGCAGGCGAAGCAGTTTCTTGTAGCTGTCTTTGCCTTCGAGCTTTTTAAAGCAATCTTCATCCCGCCATCGCCAGATAATCGGGCTCATAATGTTGGCCAGAACGAGGGCATAGACAAGCTCAGGAAATACGAAGACCTCCATATCGGAAAGCGTTACGGCTGAGCTGTATTTTTCGAGGTCTTCGGATTTAATGCTCATTTTTGCCAGTCCTTTCGCCTGTCGTCCTTTTTGCCGCAGAGTTTTCTTAGCCACAGAGAAACTATGAAAGCCAGGCCTCGATGCGGGCGGTATAATCCGCCAGACGAGCTGGTCACTGTGACCGCTCAAAATTTTATAGTCGGCCTCGAAGGCCAATAAATTTCACAAGGAGGTCTG
>JBDRMP010000055.1:0-68409 GCA_043811995.1 Planctomycetota bacterium | reverse complement strand
GCTCGATTTTTTCCCATAACTCGTCTGAAATTCTGTATCGGTTTTTTGTTTTTCGTTTCTTCACCCCTGAACCCTTTCAAAGGCATCATTGCCTCTTAATATATCGGCCATTCAGGAGTTATTCGGATAGGCTCTTAATATGGGGAGGGATGCTGGAAGGATATGGGATGAGCGGGAGGCGCCCGCCTTTTCGCGCGCAGCCGAAGATTACGGGCGACGTGCAATATAAGGTAGAACTATTCGACGGCGACAGACAAATGGGGACATTGAGCTTGCTGCTGATGAAGAATTTTGACGCAGTTTCATCCTGGAAGGGCGATTTTGACATCAAAGGGATACATTATAAAGCTGATACACGGAGAGATGAGCGGACGAATCAGGCGTTGAATTCATTTTCCGGCAACATCTACCCGCTTAAGATTTACGAAGACGAAAAAGGCAGGGACAGGTCAAAGTTGTACGTGATAAACACCGGCTTTTACGAGTTAGTCGGCCCGCAAGAGCAGGACGTGCTCAGAGGCACCGCATACGTCAACGCGTGGGTGAGCAAAGACCTAGAAGCGGAGGGAACACTTTCGATACCTTACTTTTCCCAGGGCGGGAATTTGATACTCAAGTGGGGCCCGGTTTATCCAGTAAACGAATACGCAGGGCTGGAGTGAATCCTTCGAGGTTAACTCGCCTGCGGCTGGAAAAATCTGACGACACATTTGGAATAAGGGAAATTCAGACCCGTGAGTCGACCTGAAATTTGTGAATATCAGGTTTCAAAATGCCCTGTAGAAAACAATGCGAACTGTCATTTCGAGCGAGCCGAAGGCGAGTTGAGAAATCTGATTTTTAACAGATTTCCCTTCGGGGCTCTCCGCTTCGCTTCGTGTCTCCACTCCGTCCCGACAAGTCGGGACTCCGGTCGAAATGACGGCGGGTCTTTTCTACAAAGCAGTTTCAAAATATATTTTAACCTGTGCATCACCGTTTTCTATACTGATAACGTCGATTACGGCGTTTTACGAGAAATCCCGCGGAAATTAATCCAAAAATAATCGTTATTTTTGCTGCAATTTATAATTTATTCAGCCCATCAAACCGGCCGATATAGCACAAAACGCAAATCAGTCCCGTAAACAAGATTTGCTTTTGTAATTTATCACACACGAGCAAGGGTGACTTTCAATAAATGACGACTGGATGTCATCAGTGGGAAAAAAATGAATAAATTTACCGTTTTGCGGGCGATTGCTTTAAGTTTATCAGTTGTTTGCGGATGTTCGATAGGCGGCGGGCCGAGGCCCAGAATAGGCAGTTACCCGGCATCGTCGCTGCCGGCGAAATTTCTCGACGTAAACAGTTTAGGCAGTCATAGCTACGGGCTTAGTTTATCCGAGCACAACGGGCTGGTTTATACCGGCAGAGGAGGCCACATCGATGTCGCTCATCTCAGAATCGCCGCCGATAATACAAGGTTTCTCTACGGCAAGGTTCGGACGCATCTGCTGAATAACGAACCCGACTTTACATTCAAGCTGAACGTCGAGCCATCCAGTTATTACGTGGAGCTTCAATATCCGTCATACTGGCAAAAAATACCTCAACAATACAGGGAAAAGATAGCAGACAAGATGGCCCTGGAGCTGAGCCAGTATTTCACATACACAATGACCACCTGGCACGAGGTATTGACGTGGTTCGGCTACAAGTGTTTATTTTTCCTTCCGGAAGAAAGTTCGGCGTTTTCCTGGGAGGACATTTACTCGAATCTTTTAGGCACACGTCTGGGCGCAGAGGCCCTCGAAGACAAGGAGCACAGCTATGACCGGGCAATGACGACCCTGCTTAAAGAGGAGCTTGAGAACCTGCAGGCACAGACGCGAAAGACCGCAAAGCAGGCGGCGAGGGAAATAGCAGACAAAACATTACAGGCAGACCTGAGAAAGAATACCGATATCGGTCTGTATGACGGTTTTGTGACGCCGACGCTGGCCCCCGGCTTGTGCAACGGCACACGGCCCAAATCCTTACCTGTGCCGACGCTGGACGAAGTGCAGAAATACGGATTCGGGATTAATCTTGAGATTGAGCCGAGGGAATTCGAAAGGAACAAAATCCTCAGGATTATTTATCCCGAGGGCGGTCACAAAAGGGTCAGGCCTGCGGAGCATCTGCAGATAGTTATGAATTACATAGAGAAGGACGCGATGGAAAAGGGTTACGCTATAGTTCCTTCCGTAAAACCCCAGGTATTGGTTTCAGCACAGTAAGCATCTGACAGAATGAAAGTCATTGCACGCCCAACGACATCACTGGGGGCTTTACTGTTCAAAAAACGGAACTTTGCGGTGAGGTTAGTGTTCGCCTGGGCCGGTCATGCCGATGTATCGCCGGCTGCCAACGGCTATCTCCGGCACGCCCTGAGGCCAGATGCTGAAGACAATCGCCTGGCGGTCGAGAGAGGCATCGGCGCCGAACGTCAGCGACCAGAACACGCGGTGATAACGCCTGATGAGCGTTATATCGCTTTCGACGTTTGCCCCGTAGTCAAAATCAAACTGCTGCGAGAAGACAAGCGTGTATCGCGGGTCCAGAACGTAGCTTGCTGCAAAGACAAATGCGTTGGAGCCGTGCTCATCGAGCACCTGGACGTTTCGCAGGTATCTTGAGCCGATATAGTAACTCAAATCGGGCCAGCGCATCCGCGTAAAACCGAAATCAAGCTGCTCAATCGTGCCTTCCTGGACGTCATAATACGCATCGCTGAGGAAGGCCGTCGTATCACTTATCTGCCAGGAGAAATCAGAGCTGAAATAATTTCTTTGCGGCCCGTAAGTTTCGAACCTTTTAAGCCCGTCTGCCAGGTCGCCATTAAGAATCTTCGGCATCGTGTACATCCGTAACGGCGTCATCGGGCGATTCCATATAAACCTGTAAGGCGCAGAATTTTCAGAACGCTGTTCTGCGTCGGCCACCCATGTCGCCCCCAGATTCAGCCGCATCCAGTCCACTGTTCTTTTATTACCATCAGGCCCGCGTTTTGTCTGTAAACGCTGAGACAATCCGAGATACACTGCGTCGTGCTGTTTTACGACGACGTCGCTTTCTCCGTAAACCGCCGCGGCCAGTTCAGGTCTTACAATATGGCGCAATCCATCCAAATCCCACAGCCGGGATTTGACACCATGATAAACCTTCGAGAAATCGCTCGACAATCGCAATCCCGCCTCGCCAATTCCTACGACGTCCTCATTATGCTCGCCGGCATTACTTCCATCCACCAACGACCTGTTAAAGCCGCTGCGGTCGTCGTAGCCGAGGGTCCCGGCGACGTATGGCACCGCTTTTACGCCGCCGAGGCGCAGCGGCATATCAATTTCGGTGCGGTGCGTTGCGAAGATAAACGGTTCTTCGCTTATCGCCGTGGAGTGATAATCGCCTATCCACTGCCTGTATTGCCCGCCCTGCGTGTCGCTGTAAAGCGTCAGCTTGTCGTTAAAAATCGACTGTCCCGTCAGGTGATACTCTCCGGTGGGGTATTCCGTCATCTCATCGGCGAAATCATTCAGCCGGCCCTTGCCGAGGAGAGACAGCCCCCAATTGTCCTCGATTCTTTTAAGATGCAGGTAGGTCTCGCGGTCTGGGCCGGTGTTGAATTCCCTGCGGTAGTAGCTCTCGACGAAATTTTCGTCCGATTCATAATTTATGCCCATCGTTACCTGCCAGTTGTAGGGCACAAAGACCCGATGCACCCAGCCGAAACGTCCCCTCAGCTTTTCCGGCGGTTTAAGGTCCCGTCTGAAGTCCTCGCGACCCAGCCGGTCCTCGCCCCTGTCGTCGATTATATAACCGATAATGCTGCCGAGGCGGTCTTCCTGGGCGTATTCCACGTCAACGCCGGCGCCCACGCCCCGCTTGCTGAAGTAATCAAGCTCAAAAGTCCCGTCGGTCCCCTCCGGCTCCTGCAAACCAAGCAGGCGCGACAAATACCATCGGCTTTCCACGCTCGTCCCCCATATTGAATCGTTACCGACCCGCATACTCTTAACAGGGACGTCCGGTCGCTCCAAATTGGAGCGTATAAAAGGCCAGTAAAGAAACGTGGTTTTTCCCGCTTTGAGCCGAACCTCGCGCATCTGCACATCGTAAGAGCTGTTCCTGATTTGCCCTTCCTGCTGGTCTATGGTTGTATTATCGGTAACCAGCACACTCGATGCCTCAATGGAAATTTGCGGCGTATAAAATTCGCTGGTCGTCAGAACAATGTTGTCGGCGGCGAATCGGCCTTCGGCAAGCTGTTTCAGTTTGGCGGCCCTGAGGTAAATCGGAATTCCGCGTCTGACGTCGAAAGTTCGCAGCACGGCGTTGACCGCCAAACCCTTTTTATTGACAAAATCATAATACATCTCGTCGGCGCGTATTGTGCGAAGCCCATCCGTCATTACCACGTCGCCGCTCACGTATATGGCCTTAATCGCCCCCTTTGCGCCGATGTCCTGGACGCCGCCCAGCCCCTCATCGTCGCGGAGTTTTTCGCTTTCGTAAAACACCACAGCCGCATCGGCCTGTATTTCCAGCAACCTGCCCCGTTCGTCCTGCTTTTGCCACAGGTAGAACCGGCCGATTATCGTGGCAATCTCCAGTTCCTTTCCCAAACCGCCCCATTCGACGTTCGGCTCGGTATCTCCTGCCGGCGCCAGATTCACGGGATATCGAATTTTCACCTGCGGCCTGGCCTGCTCCGCGAGCGCCGCGGGTTTCCTCGGAGGCCTCAGCAGCCGTTCAATAAATCCGAACACCTCGGGCAGTCGCCTGGTCCGTTCAACAGCCGGCGCACGCGTCGGCTCGACCGGCGACTCCGGGGTCGGTATCGGCTTCGGTTTGGGCGGCGGGGCAACATCCTCAAACACTCCGGCGAAATTCTTGTCAATCTTTGAAACCGCATCGAACGCCCTGCCGTAAAGCTCAAGGTCTCGCACATCGGCCGTCTGCCTGCTTTGAGCCGTTACGAAGACCTCGCCGCGGGCATCGAACCAGACGGCCATCGCATTGCCCGATTCGAGCATTTGCCAGTTAAGACCGGGCAGGCGAGTTCCCTTTCCTCTGCCGGCGAAGACCTTCCCCGAGATGTAAGCCCAGACGCTTACAACCTCGCCATCGTCGGTCTCTCGCCTGAGCCAGACAACGGCCCTGTCGCCGGTGAATGTATCAGCGCCCGCGACAAGGGAAAACTTACGCTCAACGACAAGAACGTTTTGGCCCTCGGTGCCGGTGAAATTAATGAGTCGGTCTGCGGTGATGTGAACGTCTCGTCCCTCGAATGCCCTGGCCGCAATATCGTCAATCGCATGCGCCGAGCAAACAGGCATACACATTACTAACACAATGACCAGTTTTGCCGTCTGTGCCTTCATATCCCGGATTTGATTATTCGTAGCAAGTTACCCACTTCGGCTTTTTGCCAGATTATACCCGCATACCCGGCCAATGCCAGCATAAACAGCGTAAAATAGTGACGGGCCAGCCAGGCCAACGGGAAAACCGTCCCGACCGATAAATTGAAATAAAGTCGGCTTGGAAATTGTTTACACCTACGGCATTTGCAAATTTTGAAAAGACATTTCAAGCAGTAATCGCCTTCCACAAGAGCTTATGAAAAAACGGCGGAGTATTATCTGTTTTTCTCTTGACACTGTTTAATGGGCTGATACAGTTACTTTGACAGTACAAAGGGTCTTTCATGCAAACACCTAAAAACCAAGAGGAATATTTGGAGGATATTGATATGATTTCCTGCAACAACTCAAGCTCGAACAATTTTTTCAAGGTCATCCCAAATTACCCGTTTATCAAAGTGTTTTTGTTCTTTGTTGCACTTCTGTTTATCATTCTTACGGGGTGTTCATCCCCTAGGTCCACCAGGGCAACAGCCGAAGAGGAATACAAAGCGCAGGAGAAATTAACGAAACTGCAAAACCTTGTTGACGAAGAAGATTATATGAATGCCAAATACGTTATGAGTGGCTTTAAAAAAGATTATTCTCATACGAATCTTTATAAAAAATATTCAAATAGAATCAATGCATTTGCCAAACGAATCAACAAAGAGACAAAAAATATCAAGTACGATGACAAGATTATATATCTTTACGCTCCTCCCCGCCCGGAAACGAAAGTATGGAAAGAATACATGTCAAGAGCGGAAAGTATTGTCTCAAGGAACCGCAGCGGAATGGGAATAACAGTATTACGTTTATTCTTTGAAGATGAAAATCTTGAAAATCCTTCAGTAATGATCGGGTGTGGACCATATAGTTGTAACAGCAGTATATACATATTCTCTCCAGATGGCGGGTATTCGAACTCGCGAAGTATCCAGAACAGAGATGCCGTATACGTCGGCTCATCATTCTGGCGTTATAGTATAGCTGAGCCGAATGATAAAGATGCGTCAGTTATCGGAAACGTAATGATTGGAGGCATATATCATTACCCGATAACGCTTAAAGTAGAAGTGCAAAAAGGAAAAGTGACTGCATTTGGCAACGTCATTGTTCGTTGTGTTCCACAAGAATATCGCGGCAATCTATCGGTAAATGTTCAAGCTGAAGACAGTTTAAAGCTAAATGACGCTGAGGTGAGCTTGAAAGTTTACGGTTTCTATTATGGAATAACCAGGCCGATAAAAGAGAACCATTGCCTATTTGATTCCATCGGCCCGGGGAAATACAACATGGAACTAGCCAAAAATAATTCTTTCGGAAGTCCCGTCAAATCTGCCGAGGTAATCTTAGGAAAGACAACTGAGGTTACAATAAACGCTTACAGACATCGTATAATAGATTTTGACTGGCGTTTTCGCAGGTCTAACGAGCCAAATAACTGGTTGAGCGGCCGAGCAACGATTAAAACAAAGGAATACTGGCAGCCGGATAATGAATGGCCGGACGTGCGTTATCCCGTGTTTGCATTGGGTGACTGGATAAATAATTCCTGTCAGATAAGGCCGTCAAATGGCTATTTAATGTACGTCGGTAACAACGAATCTTTTGAAGAAATGGCCTTTCCATTATATTTTAGCTCATCTTCCCGAGGTTACCCTGTTAAGGAAGGAGATATTTTTGCCTGGCGCCGAGATGAGCAAAAAGGCGGTTTTCTGGAGGCCCTTATTCACATCAAAAAAATTACACCGATTGGATTACCGGATGACTATAAAAGTCCTGCCCAGAAAGAATAATCCGATTCATACTCCGGGGTAAACGATTGAGCATTATCAGGAGGTAATTGACGGCCGGCCCTGGTTTGAATACACCTTTGGGAATTGCGGAGAAGCAATTACTCTAAGGCGGGGTTTTTTGGCGGTAACTTTGGCTTGTGAGGCCCTGGTCTTTAGCCGGGCGGAGCGTTATCTGGGCTCTGTAGTTTGTTGCTTTGAGCCGTTGTAGAAAGTTTTCTTTATATAGTCAACAACGACCGGTATATGTTCAGCCGGCCGGATTCTGCTGTGGCCCCCGTTGGGGTAAATGATTTTGAGAATTCTGCCTCTTTCAAATTCCTTCGGCTCAACTTCGAATTCCATAGTAAATCCGCGTTTATAGAGCTTGTCGAGGACTGGAACGGGATAAGATTGCGGCTCGGCGTTTTCACATACACCGGGAACAAGCATGGGCGTGACGAGACCATCATCGAGGCCTATATCGAAGTTTCTTTCCTTCATATCAACAAGCACTATGCCGTCAAACCATTTACCTCTCATTTTCTCGGCGGCTTTCCAAGCGGTATGACGCGATTGTGCGCCCAGATCCTCAAGCTCTTTTTTAATGCCGATAGTGACCGCGTTATTATAGGAATGCTCCTTATCCTGCAAGGCCCGGGCGCCGATTCTTATGCCGACGAGGTTCGAGTAAATATCCTCCCATGAAAACGCCGAGGGCTGCTCGGGCAAAACAGCCATACACTTATAGCCGAACCACGTCAGGACCTCGTGCCAGGTGGTCATAGTAAAAGTGAAATACTGACTCATTTCAATCGCAAGCTCGTCGGCTATCTGCCGTTTTTCTTTTCGCGTGAGGTCTTCCCAGCCGGGCGGATAATGAATTGTGACAAAATACGTGGACGGCTCCACGTTCAATTTGAACTTGATGGTGGAATTGGAATTTATGAGATTTTTTCTTATCTTGTAATAAAGGTACCTTACGTTATCGGCGCCGATTCTCACGTGTGCGATATCGATATGACCGCCCCTGCAGGTATATGCGATGCCGTTGTTCTCGAACAAAAAACTGTAATATGAATGTCTCCCCAGCGAGTTTACATCAATAAAATTTGTTCCCGGCGTTGAGGTGGCATAGCTTCCCAGCCGGACTCTCGGCGCACCGGTCAAAGAGCACCCGCTAAAAAAGGCAACGCCCAAGGCAATAGCCGTCATAGTGGCCGGCTTTAACGTTATTTTCGGCATTTTGGCCCGTTTCAACATAATCACACCCTGCTAAAAGCTCATCATAATGATGAAAAATAGATGTCAGATTCTATCATATTAGCTCAGATAATACAAAACCTTCATCGAAAAACGTTTTAGGGAAATTGCCGATTAACACTTCGAAAAAAACTTATACGTTCTGACAATAACACTCCTACAATGAAAAACCTGCTTTTTTACCAATGTTAAGTATCCTCCGAATCACGAATGCCATTTTATCAGCCGGTCTCACAAACCATCAAGAACTCGGCAGTATAAATGGGAGAATAGGCAAGTTTAGTTTGAAATCCCCGGCGAAGGCGGTATACTACTTACTTTTGGTTTTTAAACAAAAAACGCGGAACAAAGAACAATAGAACGAAGAAGTAAAGGAGAACGGTATGCCATTGGTAACGACCAAAAAGATGTTTGAGATGGCCTATAAGAACGGCTACGCGGTTGGGGCGTTCAACGTGAACAATATGGAAATAACGCAGGGTATCATACAGGCGATAGCAGAGGAAAAGTCGCCGCTGATACTGCAGGTGTCGCGGGGCGCTAGGGAGTACGCGAGCAACAGCTACCTGACGGCGATAATGAACGTGGCGGTGAAGGAAAACCCGGATATACCGATTGTGACGCATCTGGACCACGGCGACAACTTCGAGACGTGCAAGCAGTTCGTCGATGACGGTTTTACCTCGGTTATGATAGACGCATCGAAGATGTCTTTTGAGGAGAACATAAAGGTCACCAAACAGGTAGTAGAATATGCCCACAAGCACGGCGTGGTAGTCGAGGCGGAACTGGGGCAATTAGGCGGAATCGAAGAGGACGTCGTCGGCGTTGACGATATCGAAAAGCACCTGACCGACCCCAAACAGGCGGTTGAATTCGTCGAAAAAAGCGGTGTTGATTCATTAGCGGTGGCGGTTGGGACCAGCCACGGGGCGTATAAGTTCAAGACCGAGCCGAAGCTCGCGTTAGACCGTATTCAAAAGATGCAGGAATTGATGCCTGGTTTCCCGCTGGTGATGCACGGTTCGAGCAGCGTTTTGAAGGAATTTGTGGACCTGATTAACAAATACGGCGGCAAAATGCCAAACGCTATGGGCGTGCCCGAGTCGGCGATAACCGAGGCATCGAAGCTGGCGATTTGCAAGGTGAACATAGATACGGACTTGCGGCTGGCGCTTACGGCGAAGATTCGGCAGGTGTTTGCTGAAAAGCCAAGCGAATTTGACCCTCGGAAATATTTAGGCCCGGGCAGGGACGCGATAAAGGCGATGGTCAAGCATAAACTGCACGTGCTGGGTTGCGCGGGCAAAGCAGGGGAATGCCTGTAAATAAATTCATAATTCAAAATTTGAAACTTAAAGCTGATGAAAGCAGAACATAACAGGAACAAAGGAAAAAAGCGGAGGTGGGCCGCACGAGTATTATGTCTGGCACTGCTTGCGGCAGCTTGCGGATGTTTCTATTCATACGCGGCAACGGTTAGTGTCGGAGAAAGTCGGCCCACTCCAAAGGTCGCAGAACTATCCGGAAAGACGCAAGGTCTGGGCGTTATTCATCGAGGCGAGCCGAACGATTCCGCGTCAAGCGAACGAGAGATTGTTGAGACGGCCTGCGTTCTGATTGAGCAGGGGAAATTCGACGCGGCAGGTCAGCTAATAGAGGCATCGGGCCATGAGCGGCAGGGATGGAAGCCGGTCTCGGAACTGAAGGACATAGTTGGGCAGTGGGACAAGCTGCAGAAGGAAAGGGAATCGGGACGTGAGGCGTCTTACAAAGAGCAATTGGCGGCATTCGAGAGAGTAAAGAAAGGTCTGCCCGCAGATATTAACTCCACCACAGAATATAACGACGTAAACGACGTCAACGACGTTAATGCACCGACCGGACCGACGGCGATATTGGCGGCCATTACGCGGACAATCGAATTCACCAATGAGCAGCAGAAAGAGGCGTTATTGTCAGACCCGTGTGTCATCGGTGCTATTGCGAGCGCCAAGGCGGAGGCGGCAAAGCTCGAGGACGAAGGCAAGTGGCTCGACAGCTATGTAAGGTATTATAGCTGGCTTGCGGCACTTGAGCCGAACAACAAGAGCTATAAGGATTACGCGGAACGGCTGATAGAAAAGGCGGAGATAGCGGGTTCATTTCAGGACAGTCCCTGCGAGACAAGCAGGCAGAGGTTTGACGGGGTAAAGCGGAGGATATTTGAGCGAGCGGTCGACGCGCTTAATTTCAATTATGTGAACAAGATAGATTATCGTGAAATGGCGTCGAAGGGTATAAGGCGATGCCGATTGTTAGCGGAAGTGGTGGGGACACTTACGCAAAAGAGCAACAGCGAACCGAACCTGGCGTCATTAGGAGAGAGTTTCAAGGATTTTGTGCCGGATGCGAATGCGATAGCGAAGCTAAGTTCGGGTCTTTCGGGGCTTGAGCAGGAGACGACGAGCTGGTCCGAAGGGGCGGGGAAGGACAGATACATAGCAGCTTTCGAGAAGGTCCTCGAACTTAATTTGACCAGTGCGCGGTTTCCGGAGGAGGTTGTAATATCGCAGTTTGCGGAGGCATCGTTTTCTGCGCTGGACCCATATACGGTAATTGTCTGGCCGACGTACGTATCGGACTTTGAGAAGGCAATGACGAATGAGTTTTCGGGAATCGGCATAGAGATAAGCAAGCAGAAGGGTCAGTTGACTGTAGCGAGCTTGGTGCCTGACACGCCTGCGTATAATTCGGGGCTTGACGCAGGCGACGTGATAGAGAAGGTTGACGGGGTTACGACAAAAGACATGCCGATTGGCTGCGCGGTCAAGAGCATAACTGGACCCTCTGGGACAAAGGTGACGCTGACGATAAGGCGTGAAGGGGAGCTTCAATCTCGCGATATAACGATAACGCGGGCGAGGATAGTAGTTCCTACGATTCGCGGCTGGCAGAGAGACGACGAAGGGAAGTGGCAATACATAGTGGATGAGAGGGGAAAAATCGGGTACGTCCGTCTGACGGGTTTTTCGGAGAAGACGGCATCAGACCTTGAGGACTCGCTGGATTCGCTGGAGGCGGCCGGGATTCGAGGTTTGATTCTGGATTTGCGTTTTAACTCCGGCGGATATTTCGACAGCGCAGTTGAGGTAGCGGATGATTTTCTGGATGACGGGCTGATAGTGATAACGCGGCCTCGGTTCGGGATACCGACATACGCGGCGGCACACAAGAAAGGGACGCATCCGGACTATCCGATGGTGGTGCTCGTTAACTCCGGTTCTGCAAGCGCGTCGGAGATTGTTGCGGGCGCGCTTGCCGACCCATCTCACAGGCGAGCGACGTTAGTGGGGGAACGGACGCACGGCAAGGGGATGGTTCAGGGGATAACGCACTATCCGGGCGAAGGGGCGCAGCTGAAATATACGATGGCATATTATCATTTGCCGTCAGGCCAGCGAGTGAAAAGCCGGGATGAGGCTGAAAAGGAGAATACGAATGACTGGGGCGTCGGGCCGGATGTTACGGTGGAGATGCGCAGCAATGAGCTTCGCAGGATGTTCGACATCCAGCGCGATAATGAGGTGCTTTTCAAGGCGGGGCACAACGCTGACGCAGGGCCATTGAAGAGACATTCGCTGGAGCAGACAATTGAGGCGGACCCGCAATTGACGACGGCGATATTAGTGATTAAGAGCAAGCTGATTCGTGAGCAGGCACAGGCCGAGAAATTCTAAATTCCAATATCTAAATACGAAACAAGCTCCAATGACCGAATTTCAAAATTCAAAACCTACGACGGACAAACTTGAGCAGGCGAGGCAGGAGAAGCTTCTCGCCATAAAACGGATGGGAATCGACCCATACGGGTGCAGATACGACGGTGCGGAGCCGGCGGCGGAAATAAAGGCGAGATTCAAAGACGCGGAGGACGAATCTGTATCCCCTGCTGCAGAACCAAAGGAGCAACACTCGGGGACACCCGCTAAAGACGTGCGGGTGCAGGCAGGGAAGGCAGAAGAAGGACTGAAAGCCAAATGCGCGGGCAGGATAGTTCTGCTGCGTGACATAGGCAAGCTGATTTTCCTGACGGTGAGGAACTCGAGCGGCACGATACAGGCGGGTTTGAGCAAGAGTTTGCTGAGCGCACAATGGGATTTTATTAAGCTGCTCGAAGTGGGCGACATAATCGGGGTGTCGGGAGGGCTGGGAAAGACAAAGACAGGCGAGATAACGATATGGGGGGACGAGGTAGTGCTTTTGAGCAAATCGCTGATGCCGCCTCCTGAGAAATGGCACGGGCTGGCGGATATTGATTTGCGTTACCGGCAGCGATACGTGGACCTATGGGCAAATCCGGAGGTAATGGAACTATTCAAAAAGCGCAGCGCCATACTGCGAACAATCAGGGAGTTTTTGACGGGTTTGGGCTTCGTCGAGGTCGAGACGCCGATGATGCAGACGATAGCGGGAGGCGCGGCGGCGAAGCCGTTTATAACACATCATAATACTTTGGATATGGATTTGTTTTTACGGATTGCGCCGGAACTGTTCCTGAAGCGGCTGCTTGTGGGCGGGATGGAAAAGGTGTTTGAGATAAACCGCAACTTCCGCAACGAAGGGCTGAGCACGCGGCATAATCCGGAATTTACGATGCTCGAACTGTACCAGGCCTACGCGGACTACAACATTATGATGGACCTGACGGAGGAGCTGATTTGCCTTCTGGCGGGAAAATACTGTGAAGGGGGCAAAAGCCAATTTGGCGAAATGTCAGTCGATTTCATCAGGCCCTGGCGGCGGGCGAAATACGCGGAGCTATTAAAAGAATACGGCGAATGTGAGATTAGCGATATTGCCAGCGTGCGAACAAAAGCCAGTCAGCTTGGGATTGAGCATACGAATATGGATGACGCGGTGGTAACAAATGAGGTTTTTGAGAAGACGGTCGAGGAGCACCTGATTAAACCAACGTTCGTGATGGATTATCCGGCGGCGCTGTGTCCTTTGACAAAGCGGAAGAAGGAGCAGCCGGATATTGCAGAGCGGTTCGAGCTTTATATCGCGGGGATGGAATTAGCCAACGCCTATACGGAGTTGAACGACCCGGCGGTCCAGGAGGAGAATTTCAGGCGTCAGCTTCGGGGCCAGCACGAGACAATGGCAACGATGGACGAGGATTTTGTTACGGCGTTGAAATACGGTATGCCGCCCGCGGGCGGGCTGGGGATAGGGATAGACCGGCTTGTTATGGTATTGACGGGCGCAACGAGCATTCGTGACGTGGTGCTGTTTCCGTTGTTAAAACCGCTTGGGAAATAACCACAAAGACACCAAGTCACAAAGAGAAGCAAAAAATCAAAAGGAAAATAAAAAAGAAACCTTAGTGTCTTTGTGACTTCGTGGTAGAAAAGGGATGCTGAAGATATTTTTATGGCTGCGGTACCTGAGCAAGAGGAGGATGGTGCTGCTGAGTGTCGCGGCCGTCGCGTTATCGTGTGCACTTCTGATAGTCGTCGCCAGTTTGTTCAGCGGGTTTATAAACACGTTCGAGCGAAGCTCGGCAGAGGCGTTAGGCGACATTGTTATAGCGCCGCAGGAAAAAATTGAAAATTATCAGGAGCTTACGAGAGAGCTGGAGGGGCTTAAATCTGTTGAAGCAGCAACGGGAACGCTGTCTGCGCAGGGGCTTTTGCATATAGGCAGGGGCAACGTTCGAGCGGTGGAGATTAGCGGTATCGATTTACAGAAAGAGGGCAGGGTGACGGCATTTGAAAAGTCATTGCTGAAAGGTAAGACAGAAAAGGATTCCGACCCCTTTTCTGTGGGTTATGTGGGTATAGGAGTTTTGTCAGAGCCGAATGAGAAGACGGATGAGTACGATTTTAACGCCGTCGAACAAATGATTGGACAGACAGCCGTTCTTTCGACGGGTTCGATAGTTAATGAACAGGACGGTTCCGGGCGATTCAGGCGAAGGACGATACAATTTACGATTGCCGACGTTGTTTTTACCGGCGTATATTATCTTGATAAGCGAATCGTGTATCTTCCGATAGAGCGGGTGCAGGAAGCGATGTATCCGGAAGCGAAGCAGCCGATTGCCGGACAGGTTCATATAAAGCTTCAAAGCAGTGTGGAAACGGAGGTTGCGCTTGCGCAGATTCGCGGGGTGTGGGGGACGTTTGCGTCGCAGCGCCTCGGCTGGGAGCCATATCAAATAGAACAGACGAGGATAGAGACAGCGAGACAGATGCAGGCAAGATACGTGGCGGAAATTCGCAAGCAGATGGGAGTATTGCTTTTGATATTCGGAGTGGTGAGCTTGAGCGCGGTGCTTCTTGTTTTTTGCATATTTTATATGATTGTAGAGACGAGGCGCAAGGACGTTGCGATTATGAAAAGCTGCGGGGCAGGCAGCGCCAGCGTGGCGACGATATTCATAGGATTTGGCGGCTTCATAGGGACAACGGGAGCGGCGATTGGGACAGCGCTCGGGTATATTATTACGAAAAACATCAACGCGATAGAGGGATGGATAAGGGTGATATTCGGGCTGAAATTGTGGAAAGCGAGCGTGTATATGTTCAGCAGGATACCGAGCGAGGTCGATTGGCCTGCGGTAGTATGGATAGTTCTATCGGCGATTGCGGGCGCGGCGATAGGCGCGGGCTTCCCGGCGATATCGGCTGCGATGACGAGGCCCGTGAATGTTTTGCGCTATGAATAGGAAAATGTCCAATGTCCAATATCAAATATTAAATGTCCAAGTAAGAGTGGCACAGGAAATGGAAACGGAAAAATGCAAAGGAAATCATAAGTTTGATTTAGAAAAAAGGTTGATTGACTTTTCTATTGATGTCATTGATATAGTTGAAAGTTTACCGAACACGCGAGTAGGGAACCACATCGGCAATCAGCTTGTTCGCAGCGGAACATCTCCGGCAGCGAATTACGGAGAAGCACAAAGTGCGGAATCTCGAAGCGATTTCATTCATAAGATGCGAGTGGCATTGAAAGAATTGCGTGAAACACGGATATGGCTTTTGATTATTCAACTAAAGGGGCTGGTTAAGCCGACCGGAATGGTGTCGAAAGTGTTAAATGAAGATTGCGAGCTTATTGCAATTTTCGCCGCGAGCGTGAAAACAGCAAAGAGAAGAGGATAACCGCGTGCATTTGGACATTGGGAGTTCGATATTCGACATTGGACATTTACCAGATGTATAAGCTGATTTTGGCAATACGTTATCTATATCGGCGGAGAATAAGTTATCTTGCGCTTGGCGCGGTTGCTCTATGTGTGTTTATCGTGGTTGTCGTTATGACGGTGATGACGGGTCTGGTCGGGGACTTCATAAAGAAAAACCACGAATTTATCGGCGACTGCGTGGTGGGAACGGAATCGCTGGTTGGTTTTCCATATTATGAGGATTTTGTGAGGATTTTAGAGTCGGAAGAATTTGTCGAAGCGGTATCACCCGTGATTAAAAGCTACGCCCTTGTCGGCAGAGAAGGTTCCAGTCGCAATATAGGTGTCGAGATAATCGGGATTGACGCAGCCAGACAAAGCAAGGCGACGGGTTTTGGGCGGACACTGCAATACCATAAAGGCGACGTATCGCACGCGTTTGAGCCAACAGGGAACGCAAACCTTCCGGGTTTTGTAGTCGGTGTGGATATGTGGATTTGGCGGGATGAGCACGGAAAATATTATTATGACCCGAATCCGGAGGCGATGCCGTTAACGGTAACCTGTTTTCCATTGACTGCCAAAGGGGCACTGGCGAAGGCGGGGACGGACCTGGTTAATACGAAGACGTTTTATTTTAGTGACACATCGGAAAGCGGACTGGCGAGAGTGGATTCGTCGGTGGTCTATCTTCCCTTTGAAGATGCGCAGGTGCTCTGCGGGATGGATGGGCCGACAGCGAGGGCGTCGCAACTTCATATAAAGTTCAAGCCGGGAGCAAAGCTCGAAGACGGTTGCGGGAAGGTCCGGCTGTTGTGGGCGAAATTCGGCGACCAAATGAGGGGAAAGGAAAACGCGGAATTATTATCGCAGGTGAATGTGCAAAGCTGGAAGGAGCACAGGCGGGAGTTTATAGCGGCGATGGAGAAGGAACAGGCGATGCTGATAGTGATGTTCGGTTTAGTGGGGCTTACGACGGTGTTTATAGTTTTCGTTGTCTTTTATATGATAGTAAGTCACAAGACCAAGGACCTCGGCATCCTGAAAAGCGTCGGGGCTTCGGGCTTTGACGTTGTGGCGTTGTTTTCGGGTTTCGCGGCGATGGTCGGCATTCTCGGCTCGGCGGCGGGAATTGCGGGAGGGGCATTGTTTTTGCGTGACATAAACGCTATAGAGAGCTGGTTATATGAGCGGTTCGGGTTTCAATTGTGGGACAGGACTATTTATGCGATAGGAGAGATACCCCACAGGATAGATTTGACAATGGTGCTGGTAGTGGCGGGTTGTGCGGTTTTGGCGTGTTTAGCGGGCGCGGCGCTGCCGAGCGTTCGTGCGGCCCGAAACAAACCCATTGAGGCATTGCAGGTGAGCCAGTTATGAGCGAAGGTAATTTCATAATAGAGGCGCAGGGGATTTATAAATCCTACAGGATGGGTGCGGCTGAGGTCCGCGTCCTTAAGGGGGCTGACGTCGCGGTCAGGAAAGGGGAATTTGCCGCGATAGTGGGCGCGTCGGGCAGCGGGAAAAGCACGCTGCTTCACATTTTAGGCGCGCTGGACAGACCCGATAAAGGAACCGTGCGATTCGAGGGGCGAAAGCTGGACGGGATGAGCGGCGGAGAGCTGAACAGGTACCGCAATAAAACGGTTGGGTTTGTGTTTCAGTTTTATCATTTATTGGACGAATTAAACGTGCTGGAGAACGTGATTTTGCCCGCGATGGTGCCGGCGGGAGTGATTCACTGGTTGTCTGTGCGAGGTTCCGTGAGGAAAAAAGGGCGAGAATTGCTGGAAGCGGTCGGTCTGGGGGAAAGGGCGGCGCATAAGCCGTATCAGTTATCCGGGGGGGAACGGCAGCGGGCGGCGATAGCGAGGGCGCTGGTTAATGAGCCGAAGCTGCTTTTGGCAGATGAGCCAACGGGCAACCTTGACTCTGCGACGGGAAATGGTATTCTGGAACTGCTCGAAAAGTTGAATCACGCAGGTCAGACCATAGTTATGGTCACGCACGATGAGCGGGTTGCAAAACGGGCCGGGCGGATAATAACGCTGGCGGACGGCAGGATAAAGTAAATCCGGCTTCGCCCAAGGGGCTATGCCGTGACAAGAAAGGCGAAAGTAAGAAGGCCAAGGGAGAAATTATGGCGTTGAAAATTTGGCTTGGCGATAAACTTGTAGATGAGCAGGACGCAAAGATATCCGTCTTTGACCACGGCTTATTGTATGGCGACGGGGTCTTCGAGGGAATACGGGTTTACAACGGGCGGGTCTTTGAGCTTGATGCACATATAGAGCGGCTTTACAACTCGGCGAGGGGGATTCGGCTCGATATCCCGATGAGCAGGGAGAAGCTTATCGATGCGCTGAACAAAACCGTCGAGGCCAACGGCGTGGTGGATGGTTACATCCGGCTGGTTGTTACCCGCGGCGTTGGGTCGCTGGGACTGAATCCCTTTACCTGCGAGCCACCTACGGTGTTCATAATCGCGGACAATATCCAGCTATACCCCGAGGAGCTGTATGAGAAGGGGCTCAAGATTATCAGCGCGGTGACGGTGCGTAACCATCCGCTGGCGATACCGCCCCAGATCAAGAGTATGAACTATCTGAATAATATCCTGGCCAAGATAGAGGCGCTCGATAACAACGTGCCTGAGGCGATTATGTATAACCACGAGGGGTACGTGGCAGAGGCGACGGGCGACAACGTCTTTATGGTCCGCAAGGGCGCCATTTATACGCCGCCTGTCGAAGCAGGCGGGCTTGAGGGCATTACAAGGGAGGTTGTGATTCGGCTGGCGGGCAAAAATGGGATTAAGGCAGTAGAGAAGAACCTGACGAGGTTTGACTTGTATATAAGCGATGAGCTGTTTTTAACAGGGACGGCGGCGGAGGTCATAGGTGTTGTGGAGATAGACGGCCGGGTAATCGGCGACGGAAGGCCCGGTCCAATCACCAGGCGGTTAAGAGACAAATTTTTCCGATACGCACACGGAAAGGAGAAGTAGCCCAGCACTTATTTTGAGTTGCGATTGTCGGATTCGGGATAAAGTTTGATTGACGAAGCGGCGGTCGCAAATTATTCGAGAGTCATTGCTCAAAATAAGTGCCGGGCTGCATAATCGGCACGATGCAATCATCAGCACAAAGATGCGGCGGTTTGGGCTCCGCCGGCGGAACACTCCATACGTTTTCAATTATCGCCAAGGAGCTTTCACAGGTAAGGGCACTGATTGAGCGTGAGCTGTTGGATTGCAGCAAACCTGTCAGGGATTTGGCGGGTTATATCGCAGCGGTCAAAGGGAAGATGATTCGGCCCGGACTGTTGCTGCTTTCGGGTCTTGTGTGCGGCAGAATAACGGAAAGGCACATACGAGGGGGCGGAATAGTCGAAATGATTCATAACGCGACTTTGCTGCACGACGACGTAGTTGACGAGGGCACTACGCGGCGAGGCGCAGCGACACTCAACCATATGCGGGGCAATGAGTCGGCAGTTTTACTCGGAGATTTTTTATTAAGCAGGGTATTTCGGCTGTGTGTTGAGCTGGATACAAAAGCGGCTGCAACTATCGCCTCGGCCGCCGTGCGGACGTGTGAAGGTGAGTTGCGCCAAACGGCACAGAGGGGCAACTGGCATCTCAGTGAATCGCAATATTTTGAGATAATAACAGAGAAGACCGCGGCGTTATTCAGCGGGGCGTGTTCGCTTGGGGCGATGCTGGCGGGCGGCAGCGAGCGTCAGGTGCGGATTTTGGCCGATTACGGGCGCAATACCGGTATTGCGTTTCAGATTACCGACGATTTGCTCGATTTGACGGGCGTCGAGGCCAGGACGGGTAAATCAGTCGGCAATGACCTGGAGCACGACAAGCTGACTTTGCCGCTGATACATTTTTTCAATTCGGCAGGGAAGAAGGAAAAGGCCGCTGCAAGAAGGTTGATTAACCACCCCCGGAGCAGCTCGAAACGGGCGATTTTCTCTCTGGCGAAAATACTGAGAGAGAACGGCAGCATCGAGTACGCCCAAAGGCGTGTGGAGAAATTTGTGAAACAGGCAATCAAGTCACTGGGGGGACTAAAGAACAGCGAGGGGAAGAACGCCCTTATTGAGACGGCGAGATTTGTCGCCGGGCGGACGGTTTAACTGATTTCTGTATTAAATAAAAAAAGCCGGCGTGTTTGGGCCGGCCCGTCTTTTAGACGCAGGCGTCTTAGATATTATCAAGGGGTATGGCGACATTTAGAACTTAAAGTTAATGCCTGAGCCGACGGCCCACTGGCCGCTGGCAAGCTGGAATTCGCCGTACAAAGAGGTATTCCGGCAAACCTCGGCTTCTAAACCTACGAAATCTCCGATTTCGGCGTCTTCCTTGACGTCATAAGTGTCATACCCTTCGATATCAAGTTTACCGCCTATAAAATGCAGGAACGGTCCGCCAAAGACAGAGATATTGTCACTAAGTTTATAGCTGGGGCCTGCTGCGAACTGGATTTCATAGACTTTCAGCGTGGCATCTATGCCGTCAACGCTGTCATCAGAGCGGAACCAATTCGCTTGAAAAAGCACTCCGAGAGAGAATTTTTCCTTTCTAAGGACTGTAACTTTTGTTCCAAAACCTAAATCGAACCCGTAATCGGCCTCGGCGTTGGCGGCCCCGAGGCGCACAAACATCTCCCAGTCATCGAGCAGACCATAGCCGATATTTGCAACGAAAAAATCCGACTTGACGTTGTCGGCCGACAGGGTAAGACCGCCAAAGTCCACATCGAAGTCGGTGCTGCTATGGGCATACTCAAAGCCGGCCCTGAACTGGCCTTGTTTGAGGTCGGTTGTCGGGGACCCCATCGGCGCCCATGCAAGAGTCGAACCAGTCATTGCGAGCACGAAGAGGGAAGCGACCACGAGCGCGTTTTTCTTCATAACGAACTCCTTTCTG
This sequence comes from Planctomycetota bacterium, assembly GCA_043811995.1. Lineage (GTDB taxonomy): Bacteria > Planctomycetota > Phycisphaerae > Sedimentisphaerales > Anaerobacaceae > Fen-1362. Next base: position 47,829 of record JBDRMP010000055.1, on the reverse strand, counting down.
AAACACTGGTGTGTAAATCTTTCCAGCCGGTGCTTAATACAGCGTAACTCGATAAACCACCGGCCAGAGAGAAGTTTTCATACATACAAAAATTCAAATGCACCAAAGTTTTTTTGCGTTGTGCTAAAATTTCCAGCTGACGCCCGTGCCTAAGGTCCACATATCGCCTGTGAACCGGAACTCCCCATACCAGGAAGAGTTGGGGCAAATGTCCAGCTCAGTGCCGACGTATCCGCCAAACATTATTTTTTCAGAGAGGTTTGATGATGCGTTTACGCCGCCACCTTCGACGTCAATGTCGCCTTCGAGCACGTAGAAAAAGGGACCTCCATAGAGGCGCAATCCTTCGGCGACTTTCCATGTCGGGCCCAGGGCAATGGTTATATCATAATACGTGACATCGACGGAGTAATCAGCCGAGGTGCCATTTATGTCGGCCAGGTCCATCGTTCCGGAATCGTTGCTTTTGTTCCATTGAATCTCGAACAGGAGTCCCCAGGCAGTATTTTCGGTTTTTTCAAACGTTATTTTTGTTCCAAACCCGTAGGCAAACTCGTAGCCGCCATCGAAATCCTTCCATCCGGTATCTGTAACACCGAGCAGCGCATATATTTCCCAGTCGTCGGTGAGGCCATAGGCGGGTTGTGCGAGAAACATATTGGATTTAACGTCGCTCATTTTTCCATCGATTACAGGACCAGTGACCTCCCAGTCGGAGTCGCTGTGGGCGTATTCTGCAGCAATATCGACTGCGACCCCTGTTTCAGAAATCCTGATATAAATGATTTTCACCTCAAAGACGACTCCAATTGTATCGATGCGGGCGACCCCTGCGCTAATTACGAAGGAGAAACCGACATCGACGGCCAATGCCGCGTTATTTATGGTAAATCAGATGAGCGAGCCGACATCGGAGCAGATGAGTTTGCGCCAAAGGCGGACTACAACGGCGATTCGATTGTAAACTTCCTTGATTTCGCTCAATTCGCATCGGCCTGGAAATCGACAAATAATCCTTCGATTACTCTCGATGACGATAACGACGTTGATATATACGATTTGGCCTTGTTCTGCGATGACTGGCTTTGGATTGCGCCCTGTTCGGGACTATACCAAATGCTTCTCGAACAACAAGAAAATAGCAGTATGGCGATGATTTCTCAAAGTGCAGACGAGCCGGTCGTGTTAGTCGAGCAGTCGCCCGTGACGCTTGTTATAGAACAACCTCCGGTCGTCGAAGAACCTGCGGTAATTGCCGAGCCGGCTGAGGAGGAAGCAGGACTTACCGCTGAGCAAATCGAAGAAAATGTTGAATGGCTTGACCAGCTTTGGCAGTCAGGCGGGCTTGAGGGATGGAGCGAACAGGAGTATCTGGAGTTTAGGATTATACTCCAGGAAATGACCTATTAAAGTAATTTCGTTGGTTAACCACGATGAAATCAAAAAGGCCGGCGATATCAGGCCGTGACCCGAATGAGTAACGAAAAGATGAGGTAACTGATTTGATGATTAGGTGAAAAATGTCGTAAGGTAACAAGAAATATCTTGATTTTTAGGATTGTTTCGAGTAAACTAAAAATAGTGAAACTTACCTTTTGAAAGGCATTATTATGCTCAAATTACACACAACAATTTCGTTTATTATTCTTTTACTCCTTGCATTATCAGGCAGTTCCTATGCAGTTCCCGTTGAATGGACATCGGGCAATTACGAGATCGGTTCTGGAAAAGAGTGGTTCGTGATTTCTGAGCTTATTACACGTAATGACGTTACTGTAACAATGCCTAGAGGAGGAGGGGTGGGTTACTTCTGGATGTATGACAACAGCGAGCTTACAATGTATGGCGGTTCGGTAGCTTATCTTTATCTTTATGAAAACACTAAAACAGAGTTTTTTTAATAGCGAGGGTCCAATGGAGCTTTATATCGACCCTTCACCCACAAACACCTCCGTAGTCGAATTATACGCTGACTTTGACCGGTTCGAACCTCTTGGCCCAAACGGCAGAGGCCATTTATACGGAAACTGGTTATCCAACGGAAATCCTTTCAATATATATCTTTCCAGTGATGGTGCATATTCGAAAGTGCAATTCATCCCCGAGCCCGCGACTCTTTTCCTGCTTGGCCTCGGCGCTTTGGCCGTCCTCCGGCTTCGCCGGCGATAAGAGTTTTTTATCACTTCCGAAAATCGAAAAGGCCGGGGTGTTGAAGCCGGCCTTTTGAAGGGGAAATCAGAGCAATTTTTTAGGGGTAAAAACAAAGGAGCCGACCTTTTTTTACGGGCCGGCCCCTTTTTTTGTGTTCCAAATCAGCAGATTTAATCAGAATTTGTACTTTATGGTCGCACTTGCCCAAAGGATATCATGGTCTGGGCTGACGCCTTTTGTGCTGGTCGGGAATCCCGGCATAAGCTCCCTTCCATTATCCTCGAAAGTAATCTGATAGTTAAGCCCTGGGGTGAAGGTCAGTCCGCTGCCGAGGTTGAAATCGGTAGAGACGCCAAACATCACGTGTGTCCAGTCGCTGTCGGTGTAGCCGCCCAAAGGTCTTGGGTCAACGCCGTCGTTGTAAACCGTCTCAACGTGGAAATTGATAATTTGCTCGGGTGTTTCGGCAGTGAAGCCCGTAACCTTCATACCATAATCGAGCATAAAAACATGTGCCCAGCCGGAGTAGGTTCCGCCGTTGGGATTTCGACAGCCGACAAGTGTGTCTTTATTGCTGGGCCAGCCCTTGATTACGACATAGCTTGGGACAAGACCCGGAACCCCGAGCAGGTTCGGAAAGGAGAATCCGGCATACATTTCCTGGAGGTCCACGCTGCCTGGTTCGGACGAGCTCTTATAAGAGCCATGGCTGGAGAGTTCAGGATAGTTGAAGTATCTGTAGCCGACCATATATCGGGTTTCCCAGGGTTGTTCTACATTGAGAGCGCCTGCATAATAGAGAGAGTAGTCCCATCTTTCGCTTTCCTCATAGCCGCTGGAGTTGGCGCGATGCGCAATTGTTTCGAGATGGAAGCCCGTGCCAAACAGGTCGAGGTCAATAAAGGGGTGTATGGCACTATGGTGCCCATAGACGAGGATGCCTCGCCATACATACAGGGTATCATAGGTAACACCGACATTGCCGTGGAGTGCACCATCCGGGGCATCCTGTGCAAACAAAGGGGCTACTGAACCAAACAAAATCACCGCTGCTACCAAAAATTCTTTTCTCATAATGCTCATCTCCTTAAAAGTGTACCCTCACATAATTAAGTTTTTTACACGTTTTTTTTAGCTCCTCCGGCCCCGCACCGAGAGGCAAAACAAGTTTAACTATACTGATACAGGCGTCAAGCAAAAATAAGTTTTTTGCCTGTTATTTTCAAAAAACGCCATTTTCAAAATATCAGCCCTAAAGGCGGCTGTTTTATCGGTCTATATTTTCAAAGATTTTTATTGTCTTAGTAATGCTGTGTCAAGGAAATTACCATTTTCCGGTTTTTCTTGCCTCGGCCTTTGGAAGATTTTTCAAGGGAGCGGTAAATTTTTCAAGGTCCTGTTGGGGCAGCTCATAGTCGGTGAGTTTTCCTGAAAGGAAGGCGTCGTAGCCGGTCAGGTCCATAAGGCCATGGCCGCTGTAGTTGAACAGAATGACCTTTTCTTTGCCTTCTTCCTTTGCCTCATTTGCCTCGTCAATAACCGCTGCGATTGCATGGCTGGTTTCCGGGGCGCAGATAGCTCCCTCGGTTTTGGCCCACGTGATGGCCGCCTCGTAGCATTTGTTCTGGTGATAGGCCTTTGGTTCAAGAAGACCTTCGACGATGGCCTGGCAGACAAGGGGCGCCATACCGTGGTATCGCAGGCCGCCGGCGTGGATGGGTGGGGGGACGAAGGCGTGCCCAAGACTGTACATTGCCAGAAGCGGGGTCGTGCAGGCGGTATCGCCGAAGTCGTAAACGAAGGGCGCACGTGTCATAGTAGGGCAGGCCGTCGGCTCGACGGGCACAATTTTGATATTGGCGCCGTTGATTTTGTCTGCGACGAACGGGAAGGACAATCCGGCGAAGTTGGAGCCGCCGCCTGCGCAGCCGATGACGACGTCAACGGTTTTTTCGCCGGCGATTTCGAGCTGTTTTTTGGCTTCAAGACCTATGATTGTCTGATGCAGTAGGACATGATTTAATACGCTGCCAAGGGAATATCGTGTTTTGCCCGTTTTGTCGGTTACGGCTGCCTCGATTGCCTCGCTGATGGCTATACCGAGTGAGCCGGGGGTATTTGGCATCTCGGCGAGGATTTTTCTGCCAGCGTTGGTTTCGTTGCTCGGGCTTGCGACGCAATTTGCGCCCCAGACCTGCATCATAAGCTTTCGGAAGGGTTTCTGGTCGAAGCTGATTCTGACCATATAAACCTTGCATTCGAGCTCGAGCAGAGCGCATGCGAAGGCAAGGGCGCTACCCCACTGTCCAGCGCCGGTTTCGGTGGTGAGGCGTTTGATGCCGAACTGCTTGTTGTACCAGGCCTGCGGGACGGCGGTGTTTGGCTTATGGCTTCCGGGGGGGCTGGTGCTCTCATCCTTGTAATAGATGCGGGCGGGGGTTTTCAAATACCTTTCGAGATAAACGGCTCTTCTTAAGGGTGCAGGCCGCCATCTATAGAGGATATCGAGAATTTCTTCGGGGATGTCTATCCATTTCTTTGAACTGACCTCCTGCTCAATGAGATTCATCGGAAAGACCGGAGCCAGCATTTCGGGGCCGATGGGTTTGCCATCGGGGCCGAGAGGCGGCAGCAAGGGGGTGGGTAAATCGGCAGCGATGTTATACCATTGTTTGGGTATGTCTTTTTCTCTTAGTTGAATTTTGACTTCCATAATAGCTCTCCAATCTGTTTGCAATAGCGTTTAACAATACTGATAAGTGCCTTTATAGCTAAATTATCAGTTCGGCACTGTCAAGCAAATTTATTGAGGATTTTTTGCTGCCCGCCAGCTTATAATATAGTTCGATGAATGCGGGCAGGAATGAAAAGACACTGTTTGGCGGTTCGGAGCGAGCCAGGATAGCCGCAGCGGCACCGTTGGCGGTTAGGATGAGGCCGAGGTCGTTAAATGAGTTTGCGGGCCAGCGGCATTTTATCGGCGAAGGTAAGCTTCTTCGGCGGATGCTGGAAGCGGACGCCCTGTCGAGCTTGATTTTTTACGGCCCGCCGGGAGTGGGCAAGACATCTCTTGCGAATGTCATCGCAAACCAGACGAAGGCGGAATTCCGATATCTAAGCGCGCCGGCGGCGAGCGTCAAAGACATCCGCGACATAATCGCCGAGGCAAAAGACCGGTTGGCTGCAAGTGGCGGCAGGACGGTTTTGTTCATAGATGAGATTCACAGGTTCAATCGGGCACAGCAGGACGTGCTTTTGGATGACGTGGAATCGGGGATATTACTGTTCATAGGCGCGACAACGGAGAATCCGTTTTTCGCAATAAACTCGCCACTAATCAGCAGAAGCACGGTATTTTATTTTGAGCCGTTGAACGAAGATGATATTGTGCAGTTGTTGAAGCGGGCGATTGGCGACAAGGATAGAGGGCTTGGCAAAAACGATATCGAGGCGGATGAAAAGGCGATTAAGTATCTTGCAGCCGTATGCGACGGCGACGCGAGAAAGGCATTGACGGCGCTGGAAGTGGGAGTTCTGTCGCAATCAACCCGAAAAACGGGTGGAATGGTAAAGTTCGATTTGCAAACAGCTAAAGATTCGATACAGGGAAAGACGATTGAATACGACGGGACGGGCGATACACACTATGATTTGGCCAGTGCCTTTCAAAAGAGTATGCGAGGCAGCGACCCCGATGCGACGGTTTACTGGCTTGCGAGAATGATTGCCGGCGGTGAAGACGTGCGGTTCATAGCGAGACGTATAGCGGTTTGTGCGGCAGAGGACGTGGGTAACGCCGACCCGATGGCGACGGTATTGGCGGCAGCGGCGGTCCAGATAAGCGAGTTTGTGGGTTTGCCTGAGGCACAGTTGCCACTCGCGCAGGCGGCGATTTACGTGGCTTGTGCGCCGAAGTCGAATGCCTCGGCAGCCGCGATATGGAAGGCGGGCGGCGAAGTGCAAAATGAGCCGACGGTGGCGGTTCCAAAGCACTTGAAGGACAGTCATTACACGGGAGCCAAAAAACTGGGATTCGGTGCGGATTATAAGTATCCGCACGAATTTGCGGAGGGATTTGTGGTGCAGGAATATCTTCCCGGACTGGGCGAGAAGCGATACTACAGGCCGACGGAGCGGGGATATGAAAAAAATATTCGGGCTTATTTACAAAAGCTGGAAATATTGATAAAAGAGAGCAAGGCCCAAAGAGATACCGGCGAAAAAGGCACTTGAGCCCTTTTGGCACGGGGCAGGAAAGGGTGAATGAGGTTCTGAATGGATAAGACGCAGTTACGGCTGGAATTGCAGAAACGCCTGATTGGCATAAAGGACGAGGAGCGCAAAGATAAAAGTCGAAGTGCGTGCCGGAACCTGATTTCAACGCCAGAATTTCAGAGCGCTTCGGCGATTATGATGTATTTGTCGCTGCCGCACGAGCTTGATACGTCGGAGGCGATACTTTGTGCCTGGCAATTAGGCAAGATTGTGGTGGTGCCGAAGGTGTCGTGGCAGCAGAGACATATGATACCCGTGCAGATAAACTCATTAGAGACGGGTTTTTCGGCGGATGTTGCAGGTCTGCGAAATCCGATAACCGGTGCGCCCGTGCCGTTTGAAGATATTGATTTGGTTGTGGCGCCCGGGTTGGGTTTTGACCGCGGGGGCAACCGGCTGGGTCGGGGAGGTTCGTATTACGACAGGTTTTTTGTCAACAAGGATTTGCATGCGCCGAAGTGCGGTTTTGCTTTTGCCGAGCAGGTGATAGATTCAGTGCCTGTGACGAACCATGATGTACCGGTGGATTTTCTGGTAACAGATGAAGAAGTGCTGTATTTTGGTCAGGACGATTCCGAGACAAGGAAGGCGAGACCAAGCAGAAAAGGCAAGGAAGGAGAATAACAGAATGGCTGTTTATCCGGGCGGGTATAACGAGAAACGAGCAACCCGGTTTCGCACGATTTTCTATGTTGTGGTAGTAGTGGTCGTGCTGTGCATTGCTTCGGCGATAGGGTATGTAATTGTGTCGCGGCATCGAGGGGCGAAGCCGACACAGGATTTGCCGGCGCCGTCGGCGGAAATGGTTGCGGAGGTTAAGCCAGCCGAGCCCATACCTGTTGAACCACAGCCAGGGCCGAATGCGGCTGCTCCGGTCACAGCGACAGTGATTACGGCCGAACCCGACAAAACAGTACCGGCACTCGTTACCGAGGCGATGGAGCTTGTGAACCGGCAGCCGCCGAGGATAATTGAAGCGAGGGACCGGCTGAACGAATTATTACCGATGACGGGCGGGCAGCAGCGGGCGTTTGTGAAGGAGCAACTTACGGCGTTATCGGACAAGTGGCTGTTCAGCAACGTTGTTTTTACGGGTGACAAGCTGTGCAGCAGCTACAGGGTAAGCCCGGGTGATTTGTTGACGAAAATCGGCGAGATGTACAATGTGCCTTATGAGATTTTGATGCAGATAAACGGAATCGAACGGCCTGAGCTGCTTCGGGCCGGGGCGACGCTAAAGGTTATTAACGGGCCTTTCAACGCGATAGTTTATCGCTCGACGTTTACGATGGATTTATATCTGCAGAATACTTACGTGAAAAGTTTTAAGGTGGGATTAGGCAAGGCGGGGATGGAGACGCCGGCGGGTCGCTGGCGTGTCAAAGAGGGCGGCAAGCTGGTGAAGCCGATATGGACGGACCCAATAAGCGGCAAGACATATCATCCGGAAGACCCGGATTATCCGCTGGGTTCGCGGTGGATAGCGCTGGAGGGTATCGAAGGGGCGGCAGTCGGCAGGACGGGCTTTGCGATTCACGGCACAAAGGACCCGGAGCAAATCGGCAGCCCCGGTTCGCAGGGTTGCATTCGGCTGCACAATGGCGACGCGATAACGGTTTATAACCTGATGATGCCGGGTGTGTCGCTGGTTGACGTCAGAAATTGAGTTTTTGGCTACTGCTGTCACAGAGTCGGCAGCAGTGCGGCGGCAACGGTCGTATTATAAGGATACCGGTTTTGTGAACCAGGGAACGGTTAATAAAAGAGGGCGGGGAATAAGATTGCGTGCGTGGGGGGTGTCGATTTTCGCACACGTGGTGGTGCTGTCGGTTTTCGGGGTGATGAAATTTTCACAGCAGAGCGTGAATGCCCAACAGGCGCAAGCGGCAGTCAGTATCAGTCAGGCCAGACAATTGTCGCAGTTGCCGGCGGTTATTCCCAAGCCGAAAGTTGTCAGCGAAAGTCGCCCTGTATCAAAGGCAAAAGGAAGAATGTTGCCAAATCCCGCATCACAAATTCCAAATCCCAATTACCAATCAATACCATCAAGCGATATCCCTCTCGAACCGGCCGGATTGCCGACCGCAAATAAAACGCAAACGGCGCAGGTGGAATTTTTTGGAAGCACCGCACGGGGCAGGCGAATCTGTTACGTCGTGGATTGCTCCGGCAGCATGCAGGGACTTTGGCGATGTGTGCGAGGCGAGCTAATCGAATCAATCGGCCGATTGGAAGCCGACCAGTATTTTTGTGTGATTGCCTTTGGCGCGGGTAGCGTGCAGCAATCAGGCGGCGGTAAAATGGTGCGGGCGAGCGAGCGAGCCAAAAAAGAGGCATACGGTTTTATCGATTCTCTGCGGCCCGCGGGTGCGACTAACGCGCCGGCGGCGATACAGACGGCGGTGCATATTCGGGATGATACGAACGTCGGGCCCTCGGTAATATATTTTTTGACGGATGGTTTTGAGCTGGGCGAACAGGACGGAACGCAATTTGCACATCAGATTATGACGATGCAGAGAAGTTTCTCGCCCAAAACACAAATCAACACGATTGGTTTTTGGCCGGGCGAGCAGGACAGACGCACGCTCGAAAAGATTGCAAGAGAAAGCGGCGGTGAGTTCAAGGTTGTAAACGACGGATACAATTCTGAGGCGATGTCAGGCAGGAGGTAATGGTGCGTAAGCGGCTTTTGCTTAGGGGCGTTTTTTTGTTGTTGCTGCTGGCAGTAGTTGGCTGGGTGATATTCACGACGACGCGAGGGGGGCTTGCGTCAAAGGAGGTACAGGCCGGACAGGGGCGGACGCTTTTGGAACAGTTTGTTATATCGGGAGGACCGATTGTCTGGTTTATTTTAGTGCCGATGTCGCTGGTGATGGTTTATCTTGCGGCTGAGTACTGTTTGACTATCCGGCGTAAAACGCTGCTGCCTGCCGATGCGGGGGCCGAGATAACGCGCCTCGCGCAGGAGGCGGAGCTTAAGCGACTGGCAGTTGAAATCGGGCAAAGGGACGACATTCTCGGCACTGCGGTTTCGAAGGCGCTATCCAAAGGTGTTGACGACTGGTTCAGGATGCGTGAGACGATGTTTGAATCAGTGCAGGACCAGGCGGTATCGCTTATGCGACGGATAGAGTGGATAAACCTGATTGGCAACGTATCACCGATGGTTGGTTTGTTCGGGACGGTAGTCGGGATGATACAGCTTTTCAACGCGATGGTGGCCGCCGGGGGACAACCGCAGCCGGTTCAGTTGGCTGCGGGGATATCAGTCGCCCTTGTGACGACGTTCTGGGGGCTTCTAATCGCGATTCCCGCATTGGCCGCGTATGGCATATTTCGCAATCGAATCGAGACGCTGGCCAATGAAGCTATAACGCAAGGCGAGGAAATTTTGGCACAGGTCAGGCGAGTATTGCGCAAGCGGATGGAGGGCGCGAGAGATTCAACGGGTCCTGCGAAGCTAACCATCCGTGAGATACGGGGCAAGAGCTCCGGACAGATTAAACAACAGAAGCAATTGCTGGATGAGCGTTGATGCGTTCGAGAATTATAAACGTAACCAGCGGTAATGAGCCGGCGTTTAACCTGACGCCGGTGATTGATATCGTGTTTCTACTGATAATTTTCTTCGCGGTGGTCTGCAAATTCATCGAGGCGGAGAATTTCCCTGTCGCGGTACCGACGGGCTGCGAGAACGCCCAGAGCGATGTCGAAACGCAGACGGCATCTACGACGGTCACAGTTATGAAGACCGACGGCGCGATGAGCGAATTTGCGGTTGGTAGCGAAAAAATCCAGGCGTCAAACTACGCTGAAGTTGCAGACAAACTTTCCGGACTGATAAATGAACGGCTGAAGACACTCCCGTCCGAAAACAGGACCGTAACATTGCGAATCGACAAGGACGTTGCCTATTCCGAGGCGCAATACGCTTTGGCGGCATTGGCCAAAAGCAACGCAACAGACATCCGCTTAGCGGTAATTAGGGACGGACAGGCGGATTCGCAGTGATTTCATTTGCCGACAAGATTTTTGAACCTAATATCATCTCGGATTTTGTCAAATGAAGAGTCCTGCTTTGCTTCTTCTTTGCATTCCCGATTTATTGTGATGGCCTCGCTGAGATATTTGACACTCTCCTCGAGTTTACCGGTCTCGGCGTATAAGCAAGCGAGATTATAGGCCAATAGCCCGATATATTCCCGTTCTTCGATTGTCTTGGCCAAATCATAGCCGGCCTTGAGATATTTTTCAGCCAGTTCGTATTCCTTTAAGATGCCGCCGCACATCCCTAACCCGTCATAGCACAGCAGCATTACCTGCGGATTGGTTATGGGTTGTATCTTGTGGTTGTCGAGTGCCTGGAGATAAGACATCCTTGCTTTTTGGTGGTTCTTTTTTGCGAAATAGTGTTCACCGAGCATAAACTGGATATCGGGATTTGCAGGATATTTTTGGGCGAAGTCGTTCGCGAACTTGACCTTTTCCTGGTCAGTTAAAGAGGAGGCGAGCGTGTTTCTCAATTTGAGGAATTCTTCCTGCTCCGTCGAAGGCGCAATCTGGAATGATTTGATTATATCGAGCATCTGTGCTTTTGTGTGCTTGTTCATATCGGCGGAGAGATGGATGTCAAAGGCGACATCGTCTTTGACAATATAACCATTGAAGCCCCACGTATTCTCCGACCATTCTTTTACTCGGTTTTGAACTGCTTTATTAACATCGGGGAGAGCTGGTGTTGCCCATTTGTATGTAATTACTGCGATGTCATTGAGGTCGATTTCTTCGATAGTTTCTTTTTGACCGGCGCCAAGGGCATATCTATAGCCATAAAGTTTTCTCATTTCGACAGGGTTTGTGCCCGGTTTTGTTATTTCGATAATAATGGTTAAATTTAGCCCGTCTTTGGTGTTACCACCAAGAATTGTCTTGGGTCCGAGGAATTCGGCCGGCTCAAAGTCGCCGAGGTCTATGGTGACGGCCCAGGGCTTGGATGGGACAAAACATTTTATTGGTTTGGCTGACAGATTGCAGGATATGGTTATGATAATGCCTAATACGAGATACGTGATTTGCTTTCGTGAAAGCATTTTGTGCTCCTTTGATAATTTTTTGTGTGAGAGGTGTGTTTGGGGCATCAGATGTGGTTTCCTACGCGGATTCTTTTTTTGCGGATTTTTGTTTTGCGGTGGCGAGGTCTGCTTTTCCTTCGACAATACTTTCCGTGATTACGTATTTTGCCGGGTTTGCTTCTTCGGGCAGCCGATACATCAAATCGACCATCAGCTCTTCGGCGATAGCGCGAAGGGCACGTGCGCCGGTGTCCCGCTGGAGCGCCTTTTTGGCCAGGGCGTGCAGGGCGCCGTCGGTAAATTCGAGCTCGGCATTTTCCATCTCGAAGAAACGCTGATACTGTCGGACGAGGGCGTTTTTGGGTTTGGTCAGGATGTCGATGAGGGCCTGCTCGTCGAGCGCGGACAGCGTAGTGATGACAGGGAGGCGGCCTACCATTTCGGGAATCATCCCATACTCGATAATATCTTCGGGGATGACCTGTTTAATAATATCGCTGTAATCTTTTTTGTTGTCGGTTTTGCCGGAAAGCTCGGAGTCGAAGCCAATCATTTTTTTGCCTAAGCGTTTCTTGACGATATTTTCCAGCCCGACGAACGTGCCGCCACAGATGAACAGGATGTGCGTAGTGTCCATCTGGATATAACTTTGCTCGGGGTGTTTACGGCCTCCCTGCGGCGGGATATTGGCGGTAGTTCCTTCGAGCATTTTGAGAAGCGCCTGCTGGACCCCCTCGCCGGAGACGTCTCTTGTGATTGAGATGTTCTGGGAGGTCTTTCCTACTTTGTCGATTTCGTCGATATAGACGATTCCCCGCTGCGCGGCTTCGAGGTCGAAGTCGGCATTCTGCAGGAGTCGAAGGAGGAAATTTTCGACGTCTTCGCCGACGTAGCCGGCCTCGGTGACGGTGGTGGCATCGCAGATTGCAAAGGGGACGTCGAGGAACCGCGCCAGCGTTTTAGCCAGCAGAGTTTTGCCTGAGCCGGTGGGACCAATAAGCAGGACGTTGGATTTGTCCACCTCAACGTCGCTATTTTGACTATCCACGTGGCGCAACCGCTTGTAGTGATTGTGGACCGCCACGGCGAGATATTTTTTGGCGTGCTCCTGGCCAATAACGTACTGGTCGAGATATTCTTTTATTTCTCTGGGTATGGGCAGTTTTTTGCTGCCGATTGCCGCCCTGCTGGCCTGTTTGCGGTTTTGCCTGATAATGTCGCTGCAGAGTCCGACGCAGTCGGGGCAGATATAGACCTTGTTAGGGCCTTCGATGAAGGCCTCCCGCTGGTTGTTTGCCTTGCCGCAGAAGCTGCATACGGCCCTTGTTCTTTGGTTATCCGATTGTTTTGCCATTTGTCATCCTGACACAGAGTAAAGTTTCAGCATTGTTATACTATATATTGTAAATCGGCCGATGGTTCACTGCAACTTGATTTGGTATTGGAATCAGGGATTATTCGGGAGCTGCTTTTTCAGCAATTCAAGTTTTTGAGCCCATAGTGGGGGAATATAGGATAAACTGTTAAAAAGCACGTCGATAGTATGAGCGATATTTTGTTTGTCTGCATCGGGGGATTTTGCGAGGCAGTCAAGCTCGTAAAATTTGGCCTGCCACCAGCCATAGCTTTTCCGGTTCAATTCGGTCATATCGTTTCGTCTCAGTTCGGTTATTCTGGCCCAGAGTTTGGCGGATTGTTCGAATTCGCCTCGTGCCATCAGTAATCGGGCTTGTGGTCGCAGCCAGCCAATGTCGTTTTCGTCGGCCAATAGGTTAAGCAGAGATTGTGCCAAGTTGAGGTCGCCCCGAAGGATTGATGATTCGGCAAGCAACAGGGCGGTTTGTCGGTTGTCTATGGATTTGTGTGCGAATTCGGCCAGTGTGTTGCAGTCGAGCAGCATTTGGTTGAAATCAAGAGCGTTCTGTTGCCAGATCTCAATTTTATTTAGGATTTCATATGTTATTTGTCCTGCGAGAGGTGTCAATGAGTTGTTGTTCTCGTTGACGGCTTTTGACATATATCGAGCTGATTCTTCCAGTCGGCCTAATTTCCAAAATGATTGTGCCCTGAACAGGTCATATCGCAGGCCTGGAGTTGGTTCGGCGGCGTTGAGAATATCGAGGATCTTTGCAGCAGCATCGGAGCTATCCCGGTGGAGAAGGAGTTGACAATATATGTTCATCGCATCGCGGCGGATTTGGGTTTCTTGCTCCTCTGGTCGCGTGCAGGTGAGGATGAAATCGTGCAGTCGTGTAAGATCTGTCGGAGCAGTGGTTGTGTTAAGCTCTATTTTGAGCAATTCGAGACTCGCAGCGTCACGCCAAATTGATTGCGATTGATTTGCCAGCCGTCTGAACACTTCGGCCGCTTCGCTTATCCTGTTGCAATTGCAGAGCAAAACGCCATACAGATATTGCGTCTGCTCATTTATTCTCTCCGAGGCGATTCGGGAGTAGTTATCAAAGGCGTCTATGGCCGGCTTACAATTGTTCGGGTCCTGTGTAAAGGCGTAATATGCAACGTTAAACGCCTGTTCGGCTATTTGCTCGGGAGTGATTGCGAGCAGCTGGTTTCGTTGCTGCAATTGGGAATTGCTTGCTTTAATCAGCAGCTCAACTGTCTTTTGGGGCCGGGCATCCTGACACAATATCGCCGCCGCATAGAGAACGGCCGGGGTTTGAAATCTGTCGTTTTGAGCCAGTGTTGCTATAAGGTCGGCATACGACTTCGGACCTTCCTGCAATGCGGCAACTGCGGCCAATTCCACATCGAAGGAACTAACCAATTCTAAATTAACGTCTGCGGGCGATTGTGAGAATCGGCTCGAAAAATCTGCGAGGAGCAATTTACCCAGCAAAATTGCGGTCTGTGGAGAGTGCGACAATGTGTTCCGAAGCTCATCGGGAGAATACCTGTGTTGAAGGATTACCAGCGTGAGCAGCATTTCCGGGTCGTCTTTACATTCGCTTTTAGCCAGGGATTGAGCAACATCGTTCAGTTCATTCGGCTCGGAAGGACCGAAGTATTTGATTTGCTCTATTGATACCTTCAGCACCTCGCACAAGCTCAAATCAGACCTTAATTTTCTTTTGAAAAGCTTTTCCCTAACGAGGTCGGAGGGTTGCAAATTTTCACAAATAATCGAATAGAGGTAATCGATTTGCGCTTGGTTTAATTTTGTTGTTTCGACGGCAGCGGCAAGCTGTCGCCAAAGTCCCGTAGAGCCATATTTTTGTTCCCAGTCCGCACCCTCATATTTCTCGATTTGTTCGAGCATTGATTGTTGTTGATTCACGTATTGGTCAAGCTGGTTTCGTGCGTTTGCGGCGAGCTCACAGAAAAATGTCTTATCCCTGTCGTTGAGCAATCGGCCCGACAGGTCAAACTGCATTCGCAGCATAAAACTTTTGTCTTCAAATTTCTCCCATTCTAATTTAGAGGCGCTGATAATCTGCTGAATGGATTCAGGAGAAGGCGGATTTGCAAAAGACGTAGTCGTCAAAAGAAGGATAAAAACGAACAGCCGGCTGACGTTACCTGGCCGATTCATCGTTCGATGCCTCAGTCATTTGGAAAGTAATGTCGTTTAATCCCATACCGACAAAGACACTGTAGATTTTGGCGAGATTCTCCCATTTCACGTCGGGGGCGCAAATTATTTCGATGGGGTCGGTAGCATATCGTTTCTGTTCGTGCAGGCACTGTCTGGTTTTTTTAATCAGATTTGCAAGTCCCTGCTCAGGATTTTGTGCGGGTATATCCACGGCATAAAGAGAGCCGATTTGAACGCGGCAAACAGCATCGGCCTGTGAGATTTGGATTAGCAGCGGCTCGGGTTTGCCGATGGCCTGAGCTCCGAAACCGGCGGTTGCAAGCTGTAACGGGAGGAAATCCTCTTTTGGCCTCCACTTCGCGGCGACGAGGAAGAAAATCAGCAGCAGGAAAATCATATCAATCATCGGCGCCATTCGCAGACCCGTATTTGAGCGATGGTGGCCGTTTTGACGGCTGAAGATGTTTGCCTTATTTATGTGTCCGAATATATCCACGCTTTCATCCCTGACAGCGGTGGTAAAATTTATCCGCCGTTGTCTTTTATGAATTGAGCGCCTCTGTGCAGCGCCTTTTTGTTGACCGGTATTGTTATGTGATAACGCTCGGCGAGGACGTCGGGCAGGCAGTCGGCGGCCAGGTCGGGGCTGAACAGTCCGCGCTTCTGCAGAAAAGCGCCGAGAACGACCATATTGGCGACCTTCTTGCTGCCAAGCTCAAAGGCAATTTCGTCGGCGGGCAATCGGACTATTTCGATTGAGTCATCTAATTGCGGCGACTGGTCAATCAGAGAGCTATTCATTATAAGCAGGCCGCCTTTTTTCAGGCGTGGGCCGAATTTATTAAGCGAGGCGTTATTCATAGCAATTACGGTATCGGGTGAATCAATAACGGGCGATGAGACGGGGTCTTTGGCGATGATGACCATACAGTTTGCCGTGCCGCCTCTGACTTCGGCGCCGTATGAGGGCATATAGGTTACTTCTTTACCCGCCTTCATCGCGGCCTGCGCAAGCAGCTTGCCGACGAGGATAATCCCCTGTCCGCCGAAGCCGGCGATAACAACTTGTTCACAGGAGCCGTTTGTTTGCATCCGTCAACCCTTTAATCGGCCCAGTGGGAAGACCTTGGTCATTTCGTTTTGGATATGGAGCATAGCATCCGGCGGCGACAATCGCCAGTAGGTCGGGCAGGACGAGAGCAATTCGACGAAGGAAAGCCCCTTGGCGTTACTCATTTGCAGCTCGAAGGCGTGCTTCAGTGCGGTTTTGGCCTTTCGGATATGGCTGGGGCTGGCAAGTGCGCATCGCTCGATATAGGTTGCACCCGGCAATACCGATAACAGCTCACAAACCTGCAACGGATAACCCTGGCCGTCGGCTTGTCTTCCCTTCGGAGTGGTTGCGGTGACTTGGCCTAACAATGTGGTTGGCGCCATTTGTCCGCCTGTCATACCGAAAACGGCGTTATTTATAAAAACGACTGTTAATTTTTCCGCCCTGTGTGCGGCGTGAATGATTTCTCCGGTGCCGATGGCGGCGAGGTCGCCGTCGCCCTGATACGAGAAGACGACTTTGTCGGGATTGGTCCGTTTCATACCGGTTGCGACGGCTGGCGCCCTGCCGTGAGCGACCTCGACCATATCGACGTCGAGATAATCATAAGCGAGCACTGCGCAGCCGACGGGCGCTATGCCGATGGTCTTGCCGCGGATGCCTAATTCGTCGATTATCTCGGCAACGAGCCGATGAGCGATGCCGTGGCCGCAGCCGGGGCAATAGTGCGTCGGGCAATCTTTAAGCGTCGTCGGTCTTGTAAAAACCTTTTGCATCATCACATTCTTTTTACCGTAGTAACCGCCATAAGCCCCCAGGTTTATCCTGGGGGTTAACCCCCAACATAAAGTTGGGGGCTTACGAAATCAATTTTTCTTCGCTTGCACCGTGAGTTGCCGGATTTCCTCGAGGACCTGTTCAACCGTTGGTATGCCGCCGCCGGGCCTGCCCCAGAATACGACAGGCGCTTTGCCTGCGACAGCCAGCCGAACGTCCTCGACCATCTGGCCGCAGCTCATCTCAACAACAAGGAATATCGGCATTTTTTCCGCGGTCTTGCTCATCTGCTCGGACGGGAAAGGCCAGAGCGTAATCGGCCTTATAATGCCAACCTTGATACCGGCCTTCCTGGCTTTTTCAATTGCGCCGCGGGCAATTCGGGCCGCGATACCGTAAGCCACTATGACTATGTCGGCGTCGTCGATTTTGTATTGTTCGTAGCGGGTTTCATTTTTTTCGATTAGGCGATATTTCGTCTGCAGGTCGTAGTTGTGCTGCTCGACGGCTCCGTCTGCCAGCCAGAGCGAGCGGACGATATTTTGTTTTCTGCCTTCGGCTCCTGTCAAGGCCCAGTCCTTTTTAGGCAGCTTGGGGCGAGGTTTTTTCGAGATTGTAATCGGCTCCATCATTTGGCCGAGTAAGCCGTCGGCAAGAATTATAACCGGTATTCTGTAGAGGTCTGCCAGGTCGAATGCAAGCGGCATAATATCGACGAACTCCTGGACACTGGCGGGGCCGAATACGATACAGTGATAGTCGCCGTGCCCGCCGCCCTTTACGGACTGGAAATAATCGCCCTGGGATGGGGCGATATTGCCTAAGCCGGGGCCGCCCCGCATAACATTGACAATAACTGAGGGCAGTTCAGCAGCGGCTAAGTAGCTTATACCTTCCTGCATCAAGCTGATACCGGGGCTTGAGGAGCTTGTCATAGTGCGTTTGCCCGTGGCTGATGCCCCAAAGACCATATTTATCGCAGCAAGCTCACTCTCGGACTGAATGAATACCTTGCCCACTTCAGGCATTCTTTTCGACATATAGGCGGTAACTTCGTTCTGTGGCGTGATGGGATAGCCGAAGTACGCGTCAAGCCCGGCCTGTATGGCCGACTCGGCCATCGCCTCATTACCGCACATTAAGATTCTGTCAGTCACTTTGACTTCCTGACGAGGTTATTTATTTCGTTTTTTTTAGCCCGGCTACGGCTCGGCATATCTATTCGCTTTATGGTCGAAGAAGAGTTCAGAGTATCAAATCCTTTTTTGGCCTTTTCGTCGCCTATGCCAAGACGAGCGGGGTTGATGGATTTTACATTGCTTACGACGCCGTCTCGATAGACCTCGATTGCAGCATCGGGGCAGACGATAGCGCAGTTTGCGCAGCCGGTGCAGTTGGGGCCGGTGGCCTCAGCGGGGAAATACCCCTTGCTGTTGGCCTTGTCAGAAAGCGTAATTACATTATGGGGGCACACCGCAACACAAAGGGTGCAGCCCTTGCAGCGTTCCTTGTCGATTATGATTTTTCCGGCCATTTGAGGCATTATACGAAATATATACGGCGGCTGTAAAGGAAAGTTGCGTATTGCCGTAAAGGTATCAGGAGCCGGGTTTTGGGAAGAGGTAATAGAGTCGGCCTTCCTGATAGGTCTGGCCGGCGAGCTTACCCGCCTCATCGCCTATGCCGAGGTAGATATCGCATCGGCCCGCCGCTCGGATTGCGCCGCCCGTGTCCTGGTCGAGGGCGAAGCCGGCGAACGGGTCGTTATAGGTCATATTGCCAATCTGACGCGGAAGTTTTGTAGTGAAAAACGTCAGGCAGGCGCGTGGGTAAATGGATTTGTCGGTGGCGATGCTTCTATAAGGGGTAACCGGCTCATTCAAGCTGCCGCGAGGGGTGCTTTCGCTTGACTGCTTAAAAAAGACGAACCTCGGATTAAGCTGCGTATATTGGCGGACTAATGAAGAGTTGGCCTTGAAGAAATCAATTAAAGAATCCAAGTTTAAGCGGTCAGATGTGATTTTGCCTTCGTTAACGAGAATCTTATTGATGCTCACATAGTCATAACCGTTGTTTGCGGCGTAGCCATAAGTGACGAGCTGACCATCTGGCGAGCGAATAATTGCGGAGCCCTGGACCTGTGCGACATAGCATTTGAAAGGGTCGTCGAGCCAGACGATTTCCGAGCCGGTCAGCATATTAGAATTTTCGATTTCGGCGCGTGCGGGATAGGGAGTTATCTGGTCGTCGAGGCTTCGTCTGCCGAGTATCTGGCCATCTGCGCCTTTTACGAGGTCATCCGGCTGGCGGTAGAGGGGGTATTGGAATTGTGCTGTTTTAGCAGTTGAGCCGTCGAAAATGGGGGTGTAGTAGCCAGTGAAAAGGACAGTGCCCATATCATCGCATCCGACGGACTCATAGACATCGAATCGCTGACGGATAGCGTCGTTGAGCTGCCGACCCGTCAGGCCCGAGTTTAGCAGGTCTTTGAACGCGGTAAGCGAGCGTACGGCGTGTTCGTGAGTAATGTCGGCGTATGGGAAAAAACGCTGGCTTGAGGGTTTTTTGAGATAATTGAGCGAGTTGTCGATGGAAGCAGAAAGATTCGTGAGGTTGTGACAGGCATCCGTGAAATCGGGGATATCGGCGGGGTTAGTGATTTTTCGCAGCGCCAACTGGCCCGGGGCGAGAGGTCTGTCGTATTGGGGAGGGGCCAGGACACGTGCCTGTGGTTTGTGGCAGCCGAACGCCATAAGGACAAGGGCTGCCAACGCGATAGACAGCAGTATTTTGTTTATCATAGTTTTTTTGTAAGTTTTAGATTTTAAGCTTCGGTTAACGTCTTATCCGGCTTCGCTGCGCTTCGCCGTGATAAGATGAGATAATCAGGGCGTAGCCATAAAGGCGAAGCCCGATAAGAACACAATCGGTGATATTGGGATTGATTCTTTAATAGTATGACAAATAAGTGCGCAGAAAGAAGGAGCACCACTGGGGTCTCACGAGCACCCACACCCAAAATGCCCTAAGAGAGCCACGCAAGTGATACTCCTTGCATCGAGAACGCCTCCACCCGCTATAAACCAACTGGAACGGGTGAGGGTCGAATCGCAATTGTTACTATGCGCATAATACCCTATGTGCGCAAAGCCCGGCAATCAGAAGATGCCTGATTTTGATGGTAGAAATACCTGATTTTTCTTGTGCCCCCCCCCATAAATCAGTAAAGAATGGGCTATTTTTCGAGCGATGTAAAACCTTTGCGAATAGCGTACTTGGTAAGTTCGGCGATGGTATGAATGTCCAGCTTAGCCATCATATGCCGACGATGCGTCTCAACTGTCTTGATGCTGATGTGAAGCTTTTGGGCGATTTTTTTTGTGGAGTAGCCCTCGGCCATAAGCTGAAGGACCTCGCGTTCTCTGTCGCTGATGACATCGGGGCCGGCGAAGCCGGTCTTGGAGAGCCGGTAGATATAGTCCTCGAGGACAACGCCCGAAATCGCGGGGCTCAGATAGGTCTTGTTGTCGAGGACGGTTCGTATGGCCTTGTCAAGCTCTTCAAATGCGCAGTCCTTGAGCAGGTAGCCGACGGCGCCGTTTTTGAGCATCTCGGCAACGAACATCGAGTCGGAGTGCATCGACAGAGCGACGATTTTGATGTCGGGGGAATTCGAGAGGATTTGCTTTGTCGCCTCGACCCCGTTTAAGTCGGGCATAGTAACATCCATAATTACGACGTCGGGCGCCGTTTCGGCTGCGAGGCGGACAGCGCTTCTGCCGTCTTCGGCCTCGGCGACGACCTCCATATCCTGCTGTTTTTCGAGCAGCGACCGAAGTCCCTGCCTGATTATTTTGTGGTCGTCTGCCAAAAGAACTCTTATACTCACTTGTTTTACTCCTGTCCAGGCCTGTGAAGGCACAGATGGGTCGATGAGTTATATATCAGGACATTATCTCATAAACTCAGCTTTGCTTCAAGAATGCTTCCGCGGAGGTTTTTTATTTTTCAGCAGGGGGGCGAACAGGGTTATCCGCGTGCCGTGGTTTGGCCTGGAGCGTATTTCAACTTTTCCTCCTATGTAGTTAAGCCGTTCCCTGATATTAAACAGGCCGAAACCGCCCTTTGTGTAGTCACTGGCCCCGACGCCGGATGTGTCGAAGCCGACGCCTTCGTCCTCGATGGTCATACGGATATTGTTATGAATTTTTCTTGTGGAGATGCTCGCTTTGCCGGTCTTGGCGTGCTTGACGACGTTGACTAAAAGCTCTCGGACCGCCTGGAACAAGAGCACTCTGATGTCGGTATCGAGCGGTTTTGCAAGGCCGTCGTCGGTAAACTCGACTTTCAGGCCGAAACGCCTTCCGGCCTGCTTGGCGAGCCACCTCACCGCCGCCTCAAAACCAAGCTCATACAGAACGGGCGGGCTGACTTCGAAGGTAAGCGAGCGGGTATCCTCGATTGCCTGAGTGATTAAATCGGTTATTTCCCGTATTGCTTTAGCGCGTTGCTGTGTCGAGGCAGTGTCGGCCAGCGATGCAAGCTTGATTTTGGAGATGGCAAGATTTTGCGCGATGTGGTCGTGCAGCTCGGTAGCGATACGGCGTCTAAGCCGTTCCTCGGCCAGAGAAAGCTGTGAGGCCAGCGAGCGCAACTGGTCCTGATAAAGAAGGAGTTTTTCTTCCACCTCTTTACATTTTGTGATGTCCTGGACCGTGCCCTCATAATAGAGGATATTGCCTTGTTCATCTCTGGTGACATACGCGCTTTCGGAGACGAAGAGTTTGGAGCCGTCCCGTTTTATCCAGGCCGACTCCAGACCGATGACCCTGCCTTGTTCTTCGATACGCTTTTTGAACATTGAGCGCGGCGTTGACGGGTCATGGCCTTCTTTTTCGAGGTTGAGCCGGGCCAGCTCTTTGAAGGAGTCATAGCCGAGCATTTTTATCAGCGCCGGGTTGGCCAGAAGTATTCGACCGTCGGGCGTGGTTCTGTAAAATCCTAAGATGGTATTATCGAAAATAGTTTTGAAACGCTGTTCGGTCCTGCGGAGGGATTCTTCGGCTCGTTTGCGCTCGGCAATTTCTTTTTGGAGCTTTTCTACCGCCCCGGCGAGGTCGGTGGTTCTCTGCCGGACGCGGTTCTCCAGCTCTTCCTGTGCCTTTTGAAGCTCTTCCTGTGCCTTCTTACGATAGGTGATATCCCTTATGATTCCCTGATTTCCGATGGGTTGCCCATCTTTGAGAATGAGGGATGGGTTAAGCTCGATGAAGGCGTGGGCTCCGTCTTTTTTTACGGCCTCGAGCTGGAGGATTGCAGGTGTCTTGCGGCCTGTCAAGTCGTCTTTGAAATGCTGTAAGGCCTTTTGCACGTCAGATTTGGCGAGGAACCGTGTAAAATGTTTGCCGAGCATTTCCTCCGGTTTGTAGCCGAATATCTTTTCGCAGGCGGGCGAAACGTATGTTATGTAACCTTCGGCGTCGGTCATAAAAATCATATCGAAGCTTCTTTCCACCAGTCCTCTGAATTTTTCTTCGGCCCGGCGAAGCGATTCCTCTGTGTTTTTACGCTCCGTGATGTCATACATAACGCCCTGAAGGTAGAGTGGTTTTCCGCCGGCGTCTTCGACAATCCGGGCATCGTCGCGCATCCAGACGACGCGTCCGTCTTTTGCAATCATTCGGTACTCGGAACTGAACGGTTCTCCGGTCTGATGCGACGTCGCAACGTCGGCCAAAACACGGTCGCGGTCGTCGGGATGAAGGAGCTTGCGCCAAAGGTCGGGGTCGGCCTTGTAGTCGGAAACGCTCCCGCCGAGTATCTCCTCTATCTGTGGACTTGTGTAGAGCGTCGTGCTTGCCTCGTCGAGGGCCGCGGTATAGGTAATGGCCGGGAGCTGCTCGACGAGCAGGCGGAATCTTTGCTCGCTTTCCCGCAGGGCCTCTTCGGCGCGCTTGCGCTCGGTGATGTCAGCAAAAAATCCCACGTTGCACGACCTTTGGTCTATCACGACATTGGTTGTGTCAATGTCCGCGTAGAAAACGGTTCCATCCTTGCGAAGACAAGGTATGTCGCAGGCCAGCGTTTTTTCGCCCCGTGCCTGTGCCTCGAATTCCGAGAGCGCGTGCAGGAAAGATTCTTTCGGGTGCACATCCTGAACGCTCATTTTTTGAAGTTCTTCGGCGGCGTATCCGAACATCCTGCAGATGGCCGGATTGGCGTATCTTAATTGCTTTGTTTCAATATCGGCGATAAGGATTCCTTCCGTGGCCGACTCGAATATGGCCTTGTATCTGCGCTCGGACTCCTGAAAGACCTGCTCCGCCCTCTGGGGAATGGTTTTGATGTTTTGTAACTGCTCGATTTGACGACGCAGTTCGTTTAGCTCTTTGTTGAGCTGTTCTTTGGTTTTTTCAGAGTCCTTCATAAATCTTTACGCCTTAATCGGCTGACTTTCTATTATTCCAGGCCGAAGGCCTTCAGCCAGAGTTTAGTTTCGCTTTCAGTCAGGCCGCTGCGTTTTCCCGGCGGCTCTTTGCCGGTTTTTCTTTTGCTGAGCCGTTTTTTCACTTCATCCCAGAAATCCTCGGATTTTATCGAGGTTGCCTTTCTTGCGGACGCGGCGTCGCGCAATCTGCGGTCAGTGCTGACGATTGTCAATAATTTCGGCGCGGTGCTGGCAAGTATCTTCTGCTCTATGATGGTATCGCAGTCGGTTCTCCGGCCGGAAAAGGCAATCGCCAGGTTCCTGACATTATTGAATTCAGTTTTATTCGGCGGGCCTATACCGTCGAATATGATTTCAGCGTTTTCGTTGGCCAGGCCAAAGTAACTGTCGAGAATTCGACACAGTGTTATATCTGTGATTGATGCGTTTTCTTCCGCGTTCTGGACAGACCACAGCAGATTATGCCCATCGATGATAACCGGCATTTTTCAGTCTTCTGCAGAAAATCTTATTTCGCCGCTTACGATTGTTTTTTCGACCCTGCCCTTGACTTTCCATCCGTGATAGGGGCAATTTTTGCTTTTCGAGCGGAATTTGTTTACGTCGATTTTGTATTCGGCGTCAGGGGCGATTATTGTGACGTCGGCCTGTTTGCCTTTGGTCATAGTTCCCTTATCGACGCCGATTATTTTGGCGGGTTTCTCGGTCATCAGGCGTATCAGGCCGGGCCAGTCGAGGATGCCCGGCTCAATCAGCGCTTTGACGTAAAGAGCCAGTGCACATTCCAGACCGGCGATTCCGAAGGGCGCTGCAAGAAACTCAAGCTCTTTTTCGCTGGCCAGATGCGGGGCATGGTCGGTAACCAGCGCGTCAATCAGCCCGTCGGCAATCGCTTCCTTGAGGGCCTCAATATCCTTTTCAGTTCGCAGCGGCGGGTTGACCTTGTAATTGGTATCGTATTCGGCGCACGCTGCCTCGGTAAGCAGCAAATGATGCGGCGTTACTTCACATGTAACGGGCAGACCCTGTTTTTTGGCGGCACGGATAAGCTCGACCGAACAGGCCGTTGAAATGTGCTGGGCGTGGTAACGGACTGTATTGGGGTTGATTTTTTTGACAAGCTGAATATCACGCCACAGCATCGCCTCCTCGGCCAACGGGTCAAGACCCGGCAGACCGAGTATCGTCGAGTAATAGCCGGCGTTCATCACTCCTTCGCCGGCGATTCTGTCGTCCTGGCAGTGCTGGGCTATGACCACGTTGAACATCTGGGCATATTTCAGCGCACGCAGCATCACCGAGGGGTCCTGAACGCCGTAACCGTCGTCGGTAAAACCGACGGCGCCGGCCTCGGCCATAAAGCCCATCTCGGCAAGCTCAATACCTTCCCGGCCTTTTGTGACGGCCCCCATAGTATAGACGTGAGTTTTTCTGGCTTTGCGCGCCTTGCGATGGACGTATTCAACGTTGGTCTCGTTTTCTATCGGAGGTGTCGTGTTGGGCATACAAACAACGGACGTAAAACCTGCCGCTACGGCGGCAGCCGAGCCACTCGCGATGGTTTCTTCTTCTTCATCGCCCGGCTCGCGGAAATGAACGTGGATGTCAATCAGACCCGGCACGACGAGTTTGCCCGTCGCGTCAATGACATTTGCCGCCGGCCTCTTAACGTGCCCTACCTCGGCAAACTTTTCGTCAACAATCAGCACGTCGCATTTTTTGTTGATTTTGTTGGCCGGGTCGATTACGTGCCCGTTTTTTATCAGCAGCTCATTTCCCATTACATTGCACCTATTCAACTGTTACCGTGCTTTCCACTTGAATCGGCCATGTTTTACCCTGGTCGTTCACGTCGCCCGCAAGACGCGTCTTTATCTGCTTATGAATCAGCATGCCCGTTGCCTCGTTTATTTCCAGATTACCCTCTACTTTAACGGTTCCCGTGTAAGTCGCCCGCCCGCCGCTTTCGGGGATGGACTTGTCCGCAATCATTCTCTCCGCGTTTACTTCGACGAGGGCAAGGCCTTGCCTGTGCTCTTTGAGGGTGTAGGTTCCGTCGGTCTGAGGGATATAACTTGTCCACTTTGACGTATCGACTTTACTGGTCCACGAATCGCCCACCTTAATGGCTTGGCCCGGATAAGAAGGTATCATAAAACCTATCAGCTCTTTGAGGTATTCTGTTGAAGTAAGCGGATAGCTCTTTATGCTTTGTTTGATTTCCTCAATTCTGGCATTTCGAGCGTCCTGGTTTGCGTCACTTGTTGATTTTTGTGTTCTAACAATTTTTTCGGCTGCTATGCCAAACATATCTTCAGCGTCAATCTCAGCAATCTCGCCTGCCGGCGTGACTTTAATCAGGAGCCCTTCTCCAATCATCGCGTTATAAATCTTCGCAACGGGGCCTTCCTTCCTGATGAGCGGATTGGCGTAATCGTAATCAATAGAACCCATCGGGGACTTTGTTTTCTCCCTCATAGCCCGAAAAGTCGCTTTCATCGACGTAATACCTTTGTCATCGACCCCGTTTACATAAAAGCCCAGGTCAGTTGTTTTAATGTGATTTGTTTTTGCCTGCTGGCCTTGTGGCCCTTCTGTAACCGTGTCTTCTATTGAAATTCGCATCGTGAACAATTTTCCCGGCTCGGGTTTGAACTCCAGGTTGAGCTTGTTAGCGACATTGCTTTGAGAACAGCCGGAATAAAAAACCAACAGAGCACACAAGGCCGCTTTCAGAGGGCATTTTGCCTTGTCGATTATATGTCTGTTTTTCATAAGCAATTCGTTGACCATAAGGTGATTGACTCCTTATGCCCGTCCTGTCGCTTCGGCTGCCGCCTGGTTGACAAGAAAAAGCACGGCCATTCTTACGGCGACTCCGTTTGTTACCTGCTGGAGAATGACGCTGTTGCGGCCGTCTGCCACTTCGCTTTCCATTTCAAGGCCCCGGTTTATTGGGCCCGGGTGCATTACGATAATGTCGGGTTTTGCCCTTTTCATACGGTCAACGGTCAGGCCGAAGCGGTGCGAGTATTCGCGGACCGAGGGGAACGGATTGCCGCCGAGTCGCTCAAACTGTATCCGCAGCATATTTATCACGTCAACTTTTTCAATCACGTCGTCGAGCGAATAGCTGATTTTGACGGGCAATTGCTCCACTTTTGACGGCATCAGCGTCGGCGGCCCTACAAATGTTACCTCGGCGCCGAGTTTTGTCATTGCCCACATATCGCTTCTTGCTACCCGCGAATGCGCGATGTCGCCTACTATGGCGATTTTGAGCCCCTTGAGAGTGCCTTTGAGCTTTCGAATCGTGAAGACGTCGAGCAGACCCTGTGTCGGGTGCTCGCAGTAGCCGTCGCCGGCATTGACGACGCAGGCGTGTATATATTTACTGAGCAACATCGGCGCGCCACCGGCGCTATGCCTGATGACGACGATATCGATACCCATTGCTTCGAGGTTACGCGCGGTATCAAGCAGCGTTTCACCTTTGCTGACGGAGCTGTCTTTTTTGGTAAATTCCACTACGTCTGCGCTTAGTCGGCTGGCGGCCAGGGCAAAGCTGTTTCGTGTGCGGGTGCTGTCCTCGAAGAACAGATTTACCACGAGCTTGCCTCGCAGCGGCGGGGCCTTCTTTACGGCCCGGCTGGTTATCTGCTCAAACCCGGCAGCGGTATCGAGAATATAAGTAATTTCCTCTGCGGAAAGCTCTCGTAAACCAAGCAGGTGTTTGCGTTCCCATTTGAACTGGCTTGTTTTTCCCTTCACAGCCATATCCGGTTACCGCCAAAATTTATTTTTTGCCCGGTTTATTCTACAACAACTTGTTCTTTGTCGTCCGATTCTTTTAAGAGCACGTGGACCAGTTTACCTGGTTTTGCTTTTGTTTTATAGCCGGCATAGTCGGCCTGTATCGGGTATTCCCTGCCTGCCCTGTCAACAAGGACGGCCAGCCGAATCGCCTTTGGTCTGCCAAGGTCTATCAGCGCATCCATCGCCGCGCGAGTCGAGCGGCCCGTGTGCAGAACGTCATCGACAAGAATGATAATTTTGTCGTCTATATCGAAACCGATTTCCGTTGTGCGGACCTTCGGCTGCTGATTGCCCTGGGGTGAATTGAGGTCGTCGCGGTAGAGCGTGATGTCGAGGGTGCCGCAGGGAACGTCGCCTCCGATTTTTTCGGATAGTATGCCTGCCAGCCGTTGTGCGAGGATTTCGCCCCGGCTTCGGATTCCTATTACGGCAATTTCAACGCCATCGGGGGTATCTGCGACAATGCTGGTCGCCAGCTTTTTGAGGATTTGCTCTATTTGTTTTGCGTTCAGCAATACCTTCATTTATAGCTATGCTCTCTCTGTCCCCGGCCGATAGAGTATATTTGAGTTTGTAAGATTATATCAATTAGAATGGTGTAAAGCAAGACCGGTCGAGTTTTTACCAGTCATATTTGAGGCGGGTTTAGTTTTGAGGTTCAATTGAAGACCTTTGCCAGACAGCGGCGGCGAAGGAGGCGGTGAAAATGCAGATAAAGACGAAGAATGCGGCCGGTATGGCGGCCTCAGGGCCGAAGTGCTGGAGAGCAAGCGTTGTGCCGAGACCCGCGTTTTGCATACCGATTTCAATAGCCAAAGTTCGCTTACTTGCGGTATTCATCCCGAACAACGCGCCGATGCCATAGCCGGAGGTCATACCCCAGATATTAAGGATTATTACCGCCACAAGAATCGGCAAAGTTGCCTCGAGTAACCGGTCACGGTTCAGCGCAATGACCAGTGAGCAAATGAACGTTATGAAGGTGACGGATATGGCGGGAAAGACCGGCAGGATGTGCTCCACCTGCTTTTTGAAATAATGGCGGACTGCGAAGCCGGCAAACAACGGGGCGATTACCATACCGATGACGTCGAGCATCATGGCCCAAAACGGCACTTCAAGACGCGACCTTGCCAAAAGATACGTCAGGCCCGGCGTCAAAAGCGGACAAAGCAATGTGGATACGGTTGTGAGCGATACCGAATAGGCGACGTCCGCCTTTGCGATATAGCTCATTACGTTACTGGCCATCGCGCCGGGCGCGGCACCCGTGAGGACCAGCCCGACAGTTATTATGGGCGGCAGGTTGAGAATCCTGGCGATGATAAACGCACTAAAGGGCATTATCGTGAACTGTGCAGCGGAGCCGATGAGCACTATGACGGGATTTTTGGCAATGTTCTTGAAATCGTCAACAGACAGCACCGCACCTATGCCGAACATAGTCAGGGCAAAAAACGCCTTGTTGCAGCTTTTCAGCGCGACGAAAGGCGCCGGAAAAAAGCATGCCAGCAGACCAAAGACAACCACCCACAAGCCCAGATATCTGGTATAGAGCGTAAGGCCTCTTTGCAGCTTGGGATTCATAGTTGCCTTATTTCTTCGGCGTCGGCAAAGATTGCCCCAGTTCGGCACGCAGCTTCGGCAGAGCGGCGGGGTAATTCTTGCGAATAAAATCTATAAGCCGCTCCCTGACTATGCATCGCATCTCCCACATACTCGACGCGTCCGCGGCGCTCATAAGGGCTCGCAATTCGACGGTGCGCTCCGTGGCATTGGTTACCTGAACGGCACAGACCTTTTTGTCCCATTGCGGTAAACTTTCGAGGATGTCGCGTAATTCCTTTCGGATGGCCTCTACCGGGACGGTGTAATCGACGTAGAGAAAGACCGTGCCTAACAAATCCGCCGATATGCGGGTCCAGTTCTGGAAGGGTTTTTCTATGAAGTAAGTAATGGGGACGACTAATCGTCTTAGGTCCCAGATTCTGACGACGACGTAGGTAAGCGTCATTTCCTCGATTCTGCCCCATTCGTTTTCGACAATGACCACGTCGTCGATTCTGATGGGCTGGGTAATGGCGATTTGCAGGCCTGCGATAAATGTCCCGATGGTTTTCTGTGCCGCCATACCGATAACGATACCCACAATACCTGCCGAAGCGAGCATCGCCGTGCCGAGGGCACGGACCCTCTCGAAGGTCATCAGCATTGTTGCGACGGCTATCAGTATCACTATGACGATGAAGATTCTCTTGAGGACGTTGAGCTGGGTATGCACCTTTCTGGCCTTGAGGTTGTCTCTTTCGGAAACGCTGAAACGGTGCAGGATGAAGTCGTCGAAGACGTATGTCAGTTTGATAAGCAGGGCCGAGAAAAATGCAATCAGCACCAGTGAAAGCACGTGCATGACCGGTTCGGCAAACCGCTCAGATAGCGCCAGCATCGGGATGACGAATCTGACTGCGAGGGCAATAATCAGCCATCTGGTGACACTGCTGCAACGTCTGGCGATAGAGTTATCCGGCAGGTCCTTGAATTGCCGGCTGATTTTTTTGAGGATTTTGAAGAGGATGAAATGTGCAATGACGGCGATTACGATGGCGACAGCCGGCACGCCGAGGACCCAGGCAATCTTTTCCCAGTTCTGCAGAATCATCTGCATTTTAAAAACACCTCCTTTTTGAGTTCGGTTTTTTGTCGGTTTCAGTATAGCCGCGTTGCGCTGATACGACAAGCATCAAATACGAAAACATAACTGCTGTTACAGTTGTTGTAAAAAACGCAAAAAAAAGCCCCGCTTTTTGCGGGGCTTTAAATTTGAGTTTGATGGCATCAATCTTTCGGCAGCGACAGTATAACGAAAATGCTGCGGTTTTCATATCTGACGCGCAGCATAACCTTGCCTTCTTCAGCGGCTTTTCGAATTTCCTCGTTAAATTGTCCTGTGTTTTCTACGGGCTGCCGGTTTACCTCCTGGATTAAACTGCCCGGCTGGATGCCTGCCCCGGCAGCCGGCGAATCGGGCTCAACATCGGCGACTATAACGCCTTTGAGACCTTCGTAACCATAGCGTTTCGCCAGCTCGTCGGTAAGATTT
Source organism: Planctomycetota bacterium (assembly GCA_043811995.1). Classification (GTDB taxonomy): domain Bacteria; phylum Planctomycetota; class Phycisphaerae; order Sedimentisphaerales; family Anaerobacaceae; genus Fen-1362. Next base: position 17,580 of record JBDRMP010000055.1, on the reverse strand, counting down.
TGAACCGAGACGCCCAGCTTTTCAGAGGATTGCCCCCCGCTGCCCGCCTCAAGAACTTCTTTCGAGGGGCGTTTGTCGAGTTCAGCGGTAATCGTTTTGCGTTTGCCGTTGCGCAGGACGACGATTTCCACTTTTGTGCCCGGTTTTTTCATAGCGACTTTATTTTGCAGCTCGGACGCTTTTCCCACCGGCTGGCCTTCGAATTCAACGATGACGTCGCCGGGTTTGATGCCCGCCTTCTCTGCCGCCGAATCCGCCGTAACGTCGGGGACAAGGACTCCTTTTATATCATTGATATCGAACTGTTCGGCCAGGTCGGGCGTCAAGTCCTGGATGGCGACGCCGAGATAGCCCCGGGTGACGGAACCTTTGGATATGATTTGCTCGTAAGCGTATTTGGCGATGTCGATGGGGATGGCTAAGCCAATACCTATATTTCCGCCTGGACCTATGATAGCGGTATTGATTCCGACCACCTCGCTGTCGAGGTCAACTAACGGCCCGCCGGAGTTACCGGGATTGATTGCGGCGTCGGTCTGAATAAAGTCCTCATAAGCTGAAATCCCCAGACCGCTTCTGCCCTTTGCGCTGACGATTCCGGCAGTAACGGTGTGGCTTAGCCCGAAGGGATTGCCGATAGCGATGACCCATTGACCGACCTCTATTTTGTCGGAGTCGGCCAGCTCCAGAGTAGGCAGGTTCTTGGAGTCAATTTTGACAACAGCGACGTCGGAGTCGGGGTCGGTGCCGATGATTTTTGCCGTAAAGTTTCTGCCGTCGGTCAGCGTCACCGTTACTTCGTCCACATCTCCCACGAGGTGATTATTGGTGAGGATATACCCGTCTTCGGAGACGATGAAGCCGGAGCCCTGGCCGGTCTGGTGAAATTCGCGTTTTGGGGAGCGTTTTGGTTGTTGCGGCTGTTGCTGAGGAGACCTTCTGCGGAAGAACTGGTCGAAGAAATCATCGCTGAAGGGGTCAAATGGCTCGTTGCCGAAGGGGGATTGAAAGCTCGGATAATTGACTGTTACGCGTTTTTCCACCTTGATGGAAACGACTGCCGGGGAGGCCTTTTCGGCGATAGTTGCAAAGGCCTTGCCTAACTGTCGAAGGGTATCGATACTTTTTGAGTCCTCGGCGATTGTTAGGGGGGTAATCAGTAATAGGATGATAAAGCTGAGAAAAAGGGTTTGCGCGTGTGAGAGTTTTTTGTTTCTGGTTGAATAGGCGACCGCGTTCATTTCAGGACCTCCATAATATCTTGACTATTTTATAAGTTTTGCTTCTTATACGATTGTATTCACACAGGGTTCGGCAGGCAAAAGTTTTTTTGAGCGGGGGGTTGACAGGTTGCCGGGACGAAGGTAAAAGCAACGGAAAAGCGGCCCCCGCCGTTTTGCCCCCGCTGCTGTCTTGCGACAGCAAGACGCGGGGGCAACGGGGGAACACAAAGAGATTCTATTTGGAGGGTCAGGAATGCAGGTGCTGGAATATCTTAAAAAGGCGGGGGTGAAGTGCGAGGTAAAGGAGCATAAGCCGACGTTCAGCGCACAGCAAATGGCGGCTGCGGAGCACGTGCCGGGGAAATTCGTGGCCAAGCCCGTAATAGTCAAGGCGGACGGCAAGTTCGTGATGTGCGTGCTGGCCGCCTGCTACAAAGTGGATTTGGGGGCCTTGAAAAAGCAGCTTGGCGCCAAATCGGTGGAGCTGGCCGAGGAAGAGGAAGTGGGACGTCTCTGTGGTGATTGCGAGCTTGGGGCCGAGCCGCCTTTCGGTAACTTGTATGATATACCCACACTTATGGACAAGGCCCTCGAGGCGGACGACCATATAGTGTTCCAGGCGGGGTTGCACGACAAGGCCGTTCGTATAACAATGGCCGACTACCGCAAGCTGGCAAAACCGAGGATTCTGGAGTTCAGCTACCATATCGGCTCGTAATGCTGAGAAGGCTAAGGCAAAAGAGAGGTTCTCGATAAATCGAGAATCTTTAACTATGCTGCGATGTCTCGTCTCTATGAATCAGGATGCGGCAGAGGAATTGATTTTCGCAATTCAAACCTTGATATTATTTAGCGTTTTCGGCTCATGTGCCGAATCATAATTCCGCCGAGGGCAAGCAGACCAATTGTTGCCGGCTCGGGAATGACTACTATTCTCACCACGCCGGTATAGGCATCGACGTTGAAGGTCACGACTTCCATGCCCGGTGAGACCGTGACGAAAGCGTTGGCCGTGTTTACGCTGCGAGTATCAACGCTGATAGAATCCCAAGTACCGGTGACAGCGACTTTCCACGGATAGGTGTTGTTGAGCGGGTCCCCTACCCAACCGGGTGCGCCACCCATCGGCAGATACAGGGACCGCGAGTAAATCCCGCCGCCCTCGTCCGTCATCGACAGGCCGGTGGCTGCTGAAATATCCCAATCGGGATATCCCAGGCCGCAATCGCTGAAGCCGCCAGCGAGCGTCCAGCCTGCGCCACTTCCGTCGGTGCTCAGGCCGATGCGCATGGTCTGGCCCAGCCAGCCGTCATTTACAGTGTTGGTGTTCAACCCGATGGTAATTGAACCTTCAGCATCGGCATAGAACCAACTGTTTCCTGGCCCGGCCCCGGGGTATAAGGTCTCCGACTCACTCTCGTAGAACTTGAACTCATGACGCGAGCCGGGTACCAGCCCTGTGATCGTATTCGAGAACGTGCCGTCTCCGTTGTCGGTCATCTGGTCGACATTTGTGGCCCATCCGTTCCAGTCGCCGGGCTTCCAGTAGTCAGCAGCACTTGCCGGGACAGCCAGTCCCACAACAGCCAGAACAATCAACATAAAAAACAATTTTTTACACATATCTACCCCTCCTTCTTCGTTGTCATTCATTCTTTTCTTCTTTTGTCCTGACAACAAGCCAGGATTTTTGATGCTCTTGACAAACACACTCTCTTCACTTACATATTGCGCGTGTCTCGAACAACATCAAACAAGCACTAATTTTTTCACCTTGTGCCTGTTCAACGCAAACGAATGATAACGCAACTGTTTCTCTTCTTTTTTGGCTTGACCCTCCTCACGAGGGAACCGCCAATATCTACACATATTTTTGACTACTCTTGACAAGATCAAGCCTAACAGTTTCCGCAGCCCGTGTCAATGGAAAATGTTATCGGACGCGTGCTTTTTTGTAAACATATCGTTCCATTCTCTAAGTATAATTAGAGTATAATTAGGGACAGTCACCTATTATTTTATTAATTTTCAATTTTATTAACTCCTACTTTTCCATATTATCCAGGTTTCTATGTGGTCTGCAAATGATAATCAGATGATATCCTCAATTCCCCCTTTATCTCAGCGGTTATACGTTTATGCAGTTTATAAATTGCAGCACACAAAAAAGACCCCCGACAGGTCGGGGGTCTTTGTGAATGGCCTTGTTTTCACAGGAAGGAACTATTTCAGCTCTGCGTCAATCCAGCCGAGTAGCTCCTTGAGGTCTGCCAGCGTGATGTCGCCCATATGTGCGATTCGGAAGGTCTGTTCTTTCAGCTTGCCGTAGCCGTTGCCGAAGGCGGTGTTATGCTTTTCCTGCACGGCCTTTATGACATCGGCGACTACGATGCCTCTTGTGTTCTTGATGGTTGTCAGCGTGTTGGAGGCATATTTTTCGTCACAAAACAGTCCGAACCGTTCCTTCGCCCAGCTTCTCACGAAATCGCCCATTTCCCTGTGTCGCTTCCAGACGTTCTCCATACCTTCCTTGAGCAGTTTGCTGCACTGGTAATGCAAGCCCATAACGTGCGGTATGCTCGGCGTTGTCGGCGTCTGGTTTTTCTCGTTGGACTTGGCGAAGTTCTGGAAGTCGAAGTAATAGCCCCTTTGGGGGACCTTTTTGCTTTTTTCCATAGCGCGGTTGCTCACGACTGCGACGGTAAAGCCGGGCGGAAGGGCAAACGCCTTCTGGACCGAGGCAAAAACGACGTCCCAGCCCAGTTTATCAAAGTGCAAAGGCAGCCCCACCATACCGCTTACGGCATCGACGAATACGAGCACGTCGGGGTATTTCTTTTTCATCATTTCGCTGACTTCGTAAAGCGGGTTGGTAAGGCCGGTGCTTGTTTCGTTATAGACCAGCGTTACTGCGGCGTATTTGCCGGTTGCCAGCTTCTTGTCGATGAGTTCAGCGGTTGTCGCCTGGCCCCATTCGACCTTAAGCTCATCGACATTTCTGCCGCAGCTTCTCGCCACGTCGGCCCATTTATCGCTGAACGCGCCGCAACAGGTGGCTAATGCCGTCTCATTGAAATCAACGCAATTTCGAATGGAGGCCTCCCAGAATCCCGATGCCGACGACGTGACTAAGAAGACGTTCTGGCTGGTGAAGAGGATTTTCTTGAGCATATCCAGAACTTCACCGTGAAGTTGGGCGTACTCTTTGCCCCGGTGTCCCAGCGTCGGCCCTGCCAACTGCGCAAGGACGTCTTCCTTGACCATCACAGGTCCGGGAATGAACAATCTTGGGGGTTTTCTCCAGTCTGCCATTGGCATACTCCTATAAAATAAAGTTAGTATTTGTTTATCACCAGGCCGGTATAGACCTTCGGAAAAAAGAAAGTCGATTTCTGAGGCATTCTTTCGCCGGCTGCGGTGACCGACTCGATTTGTTCCATTTTCGTCGGATTTACAAAAAAAGCGGCCTGCTTGTCGCCACTGTCAACCTGGTTTATGGAATCATCAATTGCCTCACCGGTATCTTTAACGTATTCGATATTGCCCCCTTCGGCAAGCCCCTGTTCGTTGATGCCGAGGTGTTTTTCGATAATGAGCTTGTGCAGCACGGTCACATCGAGGGATTTCCAGTGTTCGCTCATATTCAGCGCCGCGGCATCCATCTGGTGTTTGTCTTTGAGCACAGCAACATAAAAAGCGTTGTCCCCGGTATATATTCCGAAGGCATTCTTGTCGGTATCAAATTCGGCTTTCATTTTGTCCAGCATCTTTTTCTTGGCCTGCTGTTTGGTGTCGCAGCCGTCAAAGCTGAATGTGGTCAGGTCAAAGTCCTTCTGCAGTTCGGCGAGCATTTTCTTCGCGTTAAAGTTTTTAACGTTTTGTATCAGGCGGTGTGTCGCGAGGATGAGCAGGCCTTCCTGAGATGTGTTTACAAATGCCGCCGTCACGTATTGCGCAGCGGGGTTGCCGGTTTCCTTGTAATAGTTCAGGGCGGTTTCGTAACGGTGATGACCGTCGGCGATGATACAGGTCTTTGTATTCATCATTTTTGCGATTTTCTCTACGTCGCCGGTATCTGCGACTGCAAAAAGTCGATGCCGGACTTGCTGCTCGTCGAGGAAATCTATGAGCGGTCTTTGTTCCGCGGCTTTTTGGATTATTTTGTCGGCGATATTGTCGCCGTCCTGGTATAGCATGAAAACCACACCGAAGGCGGCTTTGGTGGCTCTTCTTAAGTTCAGCCGGTCAACTTTGGGTTCCGCAAGTGTATGTTCGTGCGGACGGACGCCTTTTCCGAGCTCTTCGAGCTTTGCAAGCGAAATAAAGCTTAGCCGCTGAAATTTCCCGCCTGCAACCTGAAAATCCTGGATATACCCGTAAATAGCGTCGGCTTCGTCGCGTTTCAGCACTTCCGTCGCAAGCCAGTCGGAAAGCAGTTTGGCCGCCCTTGTGTACCGGTTTTCACTCTGGTTATCCGATGGGTCGGTCCGACCCCTTGTTATCTGGACGATATTATATTTGCTTCCTTTGTAGAGCCGCTCCTGAAGTCCGGGGTCGATAACGTCGTAGGGAGGCGCAATGCATCGCCCGACGTCGCCGACGACCGCCTCATTGAACCTGTACGCCTTAAATGGTCTGATTTCCATTATCACACGCTTGACACCACCATAAACGCCCGCTTGTGAGCACCTGAGGCGAGTAATATCTAAAAACCCGCAATACAGGGCTTCTCAATTTTTACGAAGCGGAAAGATTACCAGATTACAGGTGGGCTTGTCAATTAAAGAACCTGGACATTAAACGTGTTTCTGCAGGCCGTGGTTCTGCGCGGAGCCGTCACAAGTTGGCCGCCAGTCCAGGATGTCAACCAGCAGGTATCGCTGGACGAACCCCGACTCTCCCTCAAATATAAGACGGTTGCACTGGCTGCAATTTTGGGCTAACGGGGTGCGCCCTAACTCACCAGTCAAACGGCTTGCTCTGCTGTTAATTTCACAAACTCTCTCGCTGGTTGTTTTGTATCCGTTGAGCCGTTGTCCACACCGGGGGCATCGCCCCAATACCCTTCTCCAAATATATCTCATAAACACACCTCCCGTACGTTCGTTGCGGATAACGAACAACAGAAGGCATTATACATGGGCCAAACAAAAAATCAAGCAGAAATCGCAAGTATTTTGGGACCTTGCAAAAAAAATGTGCATGTCGGAGACCGATTGGGTCGCTGTTGGCGTTTTCGGGAACGTATGGAACAGGCATTATCGTTGAAAGTAGCCCCGGTTTACGGTATACTTTGCCGCGGCGTTGGATAGGGTAACCTGGATTGAGAAGGGGCTTGTTATGCTTGCAAAATGGATGAATTTCATCAAAACGGACATCTGGCGGATGCGCCTGAAGGACCATCCGCGGGGTAAATCCTTTATTATTCGCCTTATCCGAATAGTAGTTCTTGCCTGGCGCGGCTTTAACGAGAATAAATGCAAGTTAAGAGCATCTGCACTGACCTTGTTTACGCTGCTTTCAATTGTGCCGGTTCTTGCCGTTATGTTCGGGATTGCCAAGGGATTCAATCTGCAGGGACGTGTTGCAGCACAGGTGCTCGAACGGCTTAAAGGCCAGGAGGAAGTTGCGAATAGAATAATAGCGTTTGCAAATGCTCTCCTTGACAAGGCAAGCGGCGGTTTGGTGGCGGGCATCGGCATCGCCATTTTACTCTGGACCATAATCAGCCTTCTCAGCAATATCGAGAGCTCTTTTAACCTTATCTGGGGCGTAGTAAAACCCAGGTCTTTCGGCAGAAAATTCAGCGACTACCTGGCAATGATGCTGTTGTGCCCGATTCTGCTGGCTATAGCGGCAAGCGCAACTGCCTTCGCAAGCGACCAGATTCGCCTTGTCATCGAGAAAATTCCCCTGTTGCAGAAACTTGGGCCGGTGTTCTGGCTGCTGCTAAAATTACTGCCGTATTGCACAATCTGGATTGCGTTCACTTTTATCTTCATTTTTATGCCCAACACGAAGGTGAAATTCAAGTCCGCTCTAATAGCGGGGATAGTAGCCGGCACGATATTCCAGCTTGCTCAGTGGGCATATCTGAATTTCCAGTTTCTTATCGCCAAAAAATACGCGATTTACGGCAGTTTTGCGGCGTTGCCGTTGTTTTTAATCTGGCTTCAGACGAGCTGGCTTATAGTCCTTTTCGGGGCCGAGGTGTCGTTTGCGCATCAAAACGTCGAGACATACGAGTTTGAGCCGGATTGTCTGTCTGTCAGCCATTCGTTCAAGACGTTATTATCTATGCTTATTATGCAGCGATTGGTTAAGAATTTTTGCGATGGCAAAAAACCCTGTGATGCCTCCGGGCTTTCGCACGAGCTTGATATACCGATTCGGTTAGTCAGACAGATTTTGTACGAGCTGTCCGAATCAGGTGTTGCATCCGAGGTAAGAAAAGGCGAGGACAAAGAGCTTGCCTATCAGCCCGCAATCGACGCCGAAAAAATCACCGTCAAGTTTGTGATAGACCGTCTTGAGCAGCGAGGCACTTCAGACATACCCGTGGCCAAATCAAACGAGCTTGACAAGCTGTCCGACTCCCTGCGGCAGTTCGGTGAATTAATCGAAAAGTCGCCTGCTAACGTCCTTTTGAAAAACCTGTAATCGTCGCCCTGTGCGGCTGCTTATTTCTACTCTTCCTTTTTGCCGCCAAGCAGCCCCTTTACTCCTTCCATAACGCCTTTGCCTGCTTCAGTAGTGCTTTCGAGAACCTTTTTGCCTTCTTCCGCCGCGGCCTTGCCGATTTCGGCGGTCTTGCCGAGAGCCGAGCCAATACCTTTCACCATATCATCAGGCAGCAGGCCGACGCCCTGTTTGGCAACGCCGGTAGCCATTGCGCCGAGGACCTTCGCCACAAGCGTGCCTATGCGAAGCTTTTTGTCGGTTCCGAGGTTCTCCATAACTATCGGGTCGATATTCAAGCTCACATTATCGACTTTGCCGGGGATGGGCAGCAGCTTGACCTTGACGTTTGTATTGGCGATTTCCAGCCGGTCGATATGCAAATCCTTGCCTTTTTCTTCGACCGCCGGCTTTGTTTCGGGCTCTCCTTCTTTGGGTAATCTGTCTAATATCTCCTTGAGGTTATTTGTAAGCCCCTTTTGCTCCATCGTCAGTTTTGTTCCATCGAGCTTGATAAGCTGTATCTTGACTGGGTCGCTCATAAGCGAGCCGATATCGAGGTTGACCACTCCTTCGCCGAGCTCCAGCAGATTTTTATTGGCATAGCCGGGCGGATTTTCCACGACGAGGCCCTGTATCCTGACCTGTCCTTTCAAAATCGACAGGTCTATGTCCTTTACGGTGACCGGCACGCCGAGGGTTTTGGTGGCTGCCGCTTCAATGCCCTTTTTAATCAGGGAGTTACCTACGAGAAAAAATGCTACTACAAGAACAATCAGCAGAATTACCACCGGCAGCACGATAAAGTTCAGGATTATCTTTTTCGCCTTCATTTTTGTGCCCTCCAAAAATTTGTATTATTGACCGCCTACAAGCGGTCTGGTTTCGGTTATTTTGAAATAGACCAAGTGTTTGTCTGCTGTTTCGGTGCTATATCGTTTTTTATGTTGTTCTTTGATTTCCTTTATTCGGTTAGTATCGGTTTCCTCGCCGATTTTTCCGAGATATAACCTTGTGCCTTTATAACCCTCACCCCGCTCGACGAACATATATGCTGCCTTTGGATTGGACTGGATGTTGCTGAAGCAACGCCTTTCGAGCATAGAAAAGGCAATTGTGTGCTCGTCAATAATATAGGGCCTCGCGTAGAGAGCGAGGTCAACGTTACCGTCGACGCTGCTTGTCGCCAAGATTCCAATACCTTCAGTGTTTTCAAAATACTCCTGCAGTTCCATAATTTTTTCTTTTTTAGAATCTGTACATTGCCCCGGCGATAATTGAAATCGCGTAATTTCGGCTTACTATCGGGCTGTTGCGAATCTCACTGTCGAACCAGTAATAAGTAAAACCGGCAAGCAGGGTCCACCTGTCGTTGAGCCGGTAGTTCGCATCTACTCCCCATAGCCAGTTTACGGCCGGACCCGGGTCATATGCAGGTCTGCCGGCGCGCACCTCGTCACTGCGGACGCCATAGTAATAGTCAACGAGGTTCTTGCTCTGCCAGGCCAGGCCCACCGATGGTGAAATTTTCAGGTTATTAACGTCAAATGGATTTTTAAATGGTTTGGCGTATACCACTCGAATTTCCTGGCCATCGTCCACGCCCAGCACATCTGTCACAAGGGAGGTAGTGACAGAACCCCAGTCACCGGAGACGCCGAACTCGCCGCCGACGTCGAAGGTCTTATTCCGGTTATGCATACCTTCCAGCTCGTCGCTGTCGCCGGAATTGTAGCCGTCCGTTCGCCACTTGCCGATGACGTCGAAATACCAGGACATTCGGCCGGGCTTGGCCGAAGCCCCCCGATTGGCAAGCAGCCGATACCCGACTGTATCGATTGAAATATAAAAACGGTCGTAAATAAACAGTGACACGAGGTAGGGATAAACCGTTGGGTGCATGCCGGCGTATGGTTTTAATAAAACTACTGCGCCCGGACCCAGTAACAGCGTTGCGTTGACGTCAGACCGTGACGCGTTGTTGCCATCCTCGGCAACAGCGCTTGCACACAACAACAGCATCAGTAATAGTGCTATTTTTTTACCCGCCATCGTTATTCACCCTTTCAATTGACGTTATTTTCCTCACATAGGCGTCTATGTCAAACTTTCTTTTCAGGCCCGCCGCGTTCATATAGCGAATCTTGCCGAAAACCGGCCTTTCCGACCAGGCACGGTCGTGTTTGCCGAAACACCACGCAAGGCCGAATACGGTCGGTTAGAATTTTACGCCGACGCCCAAAATATATTTTACGTCTGTGTCGCTGGCGCCTACAGCAGGCGTAGAGTCGTAGTCAAACACCACTTTGAAGTTCGTGAAAATCAGTTCCGTGACTTTCGCTCGAAGCTCGGCTGTGGTTGTCAGGAGATAATCCGAAGATTGCTCCAGACTGGGATAGTAGGTCAGGTCGTTTATGAATGTAAACGTCTTGTCCAGTTTTTTGTCGATGTGGTACCCAAGCTGAACGGAAAGCTGACTGGAGCTGTCGGTCTGGTTGGAATATTTTTCATAGCGTGAAGCAATACCTGCTTCTGTCGAGAAATTAAAGGATTCCGATTCGACCCACTGGTAGCCGGCGCCTCCACCGACCACTACTCGCCTTTCAAGCTCTGCGATACTGTCTCTTTCATACCTGCCTTCGAGAAATCCGAATATCTTCTTGGTAAAAAAGTAGTCGTATTTTCCTCGCATCTTCCACTCGTCCTGAGTCACCTCTTCCTCGCCTGTAGTCGGGTTCTTTTGTTTGCCATAAAAGTATTCGGTGGCAAGCAATGAGCGGTCGTTTTCCGTTCTCTTGGTCAGGTTGACGCTAAAGCTTTGCGTGTTTATATTCGTGTTGCCGTGTGTGCTGACTAAACTGCCCGAAATAACGCCGTGCCATTGCGGGACCGGCTTTGGAGGCGGATTAATCGCCGATATGGTCGCCACGGCGAAATCCTGTGCCTTTAGAGTTTCACTGCCCGCGATTGCGAATTTTCCTGTATCGGCCTTCTCTACCTGTTGCTTAAAAACGGTTCCGTTTTTGAGCAGGACCTCGACCGGCTCGCTTGTCTTGAAAGTTGCGACATTGTTAATGTCGATGGTTAATGTGCCTGCCAGTTCGGACTCAATCGTAAGCTTCCCATCAAATGCCGTTTTAACCTTGCCGGTTATCCGGTCGCCGTTGACTAAGTATACCTCGTCAGCAGCCAGCGGTGCCGTCATCCAGACAAAGCATACGGTAACAATGATAAGCATTCCGCGCATATGCATAACCATACCTCCTTTGGGGCGGCCTTCTCGTTATTGGTTCTTCATGTGCACGTCCCTTTGTGGGAACGGTATCGTCAGGCCGTTGCTTTCGAGGGCGAGCTTGACTTTGGCGGTAGTATCGAAGTAAACGTCCCAGTAATCAGTCGGCTTCACCCACGGCCTGCACACAAAGTTTACGCTGCTGTCAGCAAGAGCTAAAACCGCAACAGTTGGGGCAGGTTCTTTGAGTATCCTCGAGTCGCCGGCCAGAACGGATTCGATTACCTTCTTGGCCTTGTTGATATCATCGCCATATGAGACGCCAAATACCAGGTCCACGCGCCTCGAGCCGTTTATTGTATAGTTCAAAATACTTCCGCCTGTAACCTGGGCATTAGGGATGGTGACCCGGATATTGTCGGGGGTATCCAGCACGGTGTTGAATATGTGAATCGCCTGAACCGTCCCTTTTGTGCCGGCCAGCTCGACAAAATCCCCGACCTTGAACGGCTTGAACATTATCAACAGCACCCCGGAGGCAAAGTTGGCCAGCGACCCCTGTAATGCCAGCCCTATTGCCAGACCGGCCGCTCCAATTACAGCTATGAACTGCGCCGTCTGAATCCCCAAAGCCGACATAGCGGCTATGGCGACAAACACTATTAGACCTACATAACATACGTTCTTTACAAAGCTCACCAGCGTCAGCTCTATCTTGGCTTTGGTCATGGCCCTGCCGATTAGGTTTGTGAGTACCCCGGCCAGCCATTTCCCGACTAAGAAAATCACCATCGCCGCAAGGATTTTCAGCCCGTAGTCCACGCCTTTGGTTGCCAGAAATTCCTTCACACTGTCAAACGTGCTCCGAACGGCGGCCATATCTACCAATGCCCCTGTTCCTGTCTTTGCTTCCGCCGCTGCTGTTTCCTGCGCCATCACATTTGCAACCCCGACAAAAATCACACAGAAAAATACCAGCACAAGCCAAGACCGTATTTTTACTGCCGGTTTCATTTGCTTATCCTTTCAAAAAACCCCAAATATAACCTTCAGGCCGTTCTATGCCGGACCAGCGCATAGAATCCAATTGCAACTGTCTTTCAATAAATTTGCGAAAAAGACAAATCCGTTGTTTAGATTTCAAGACCTGACAGGTCACCGCCCGTTTCTTTCAGTTTGTTGTAGTAAATCTGGAAGCGTTCAGTAAGAGCAGTCACTGACTTGCTGAGGTTCGCGATATCGGCCTGCAGGGACTTGGCCTCGGCGCCTAACTGCTCGGTGACCGGAATTTCTTTCAGCTTGGCGGCAACTTTCTCAATCTCGGCATTTTTGGCAACTAAGGCGTCTTTATACTCCATTGCCTTGGCCTTAAGCTGCTCGACGTTCATTTTTGCGGCCTCGGCCTGAACATCGGCGATTGGCTTGCTCTCATCGGCCTTCTTGCCGCATCCGGCTAAACCGAGCACACAGCCGGCAATCGCGATGCACAATACAACTCTTGTTAAAGTGTTCATTTTTTCCCCTTTCAAAACTCTTTAATTAAGTTTCAATAACCGATTGCTCCACCTGGCTTTGGTTAGACCACTAACCGCTAAACTCTACTCAAACCAGCCGATAACGCAAGCAAAATATCTTCCTGTGACACGGCGGCAAAGCGTCTGCCCGCGCAATCCTTAGCGTCCTTTTTGCAGGATATTTCGGATATCGGTAAGCAGTATAACCTCAGCCGACGGTATAGGCGGCGCCGATGGCTTGGCGGCCTCTTTTCTCTTCAGCACGTTAATGCCCTTGACCACTACGAAGATTGCGAAGGCAATGATGACAAAATCAATAAGGGCCTGGATGAACTTGCCGTAATTGAGTGTCACCGCAGGGATCGTATCTGTAGTGTCCTTGAGCGTTACAACAAGGCTGCTGAAATTGACGCCGCCTATAAGCAGCCCAATCGGAGGCATAATCACGTCGGCCACGAACGATGACACGATTTTGCCGAACGCCGCCCCTATTACGATACCCACAGCCATATCAACAACATTACCCCTGACCGCAAACACCTTGAATTCCTGTAGCCATTTCATAAACATCTCCTTTCGATTGATTAGTTTGATGTTAATGAGCAGCCAATGACTAAAAACCTGTACCGGGGCGAGGGCATTTAAGCCCTTTTGGGATGAAATGTCAAGAGTTTGCGGGAAAAGTATTGGGGTCTTTTGTGATGCTATCAGTTTTTGTTTTCGATGGCTTTGAGAAGAGATGCGTCAATTTTTGCGCCCAACTGTTCTGCGGTCTTGATGTGCTTTAAGGCCGAATCGTAGTTTTTCAGCTTGTAGTAAGAAAAAGCCAGTGAGTAATGCGCGTCGGCCATTTTCGGGTCAAGCTCGACGGCTTTGAGAAGGGCTTTTACGGCTTCCTCGTATTCGCCCTGGTTAGAATACGAGGCGCCGAGGTTGTAATGAAGCTTGGCGTCGTCGGGATTTATCTGGATGGCGTGCCTGTATTGCTCGGCAGCGGCTTTGTAGATTCCTTTGGCAAAATACGCGTTGCCGAGGTTTGCAATTGCCTCAAGCATATTCGGATTAATCGCAAGCGCCTTGCGATAGGAGTTGATTTCTTCATCGCTGCGCCCGAGTTTGTTGAAACAGATTCCGAGGCCGAAATACGCCTCGGCGAGGTCGTGTTTCAAGTCGAGCGCTTTTTCATACCGCGACATTGCCTCATCGCAATCGCCGGACTGGCTGTAAACGTCGGCCAGCTCACAGTGAAGCATTGCATTTTGCGGCTCAAGCGCAATGGCCTGAGCCAGTGCGGTTTTGGCTTCAGCCAAACGGTTTAGTTTTCGACAGGCCATCGCAAGGTTCCTGTAGGCGTCGATGAGATTAGGGTCAAGGCGAATGGCGGCGGTGTGTTCTGCCAGAGAGTCACCCAGCCATCCGCGTCTTTGATATGAGATGCCGAGGTTGTTGTGTATCTTGGCGTCGCCAGGATTAATCTTTACGGCATTTTGATACTCGACTATCGCGTCATCAACGCGGTCTTTTCTCAGATAGATATTGCCGAGGTTCATTCTGGACTCGGCCAGCATCGGATTTATGTGAACGGCGCACTGCAGGGCGGCCATCGCCTGGTCGTAATTGGCGATGTTGTTATAGACGTTGCCTAAGTTATTGAAAAAGCACCCGAGCGTCTGAAGCTTGTTAAGGTTAACCATATATATTGCGTTACCGCCTGTGGTGAGCTTTGTCAAACCGTTTTCGGGCACGTTGAATTTCTGGATGTAGTAATCGTCGGTGGCGGCGCCGCCTTTGCTGGTAGTTTCGATGTTGAAGCGAAGCCGGCCGTCGTCGTATCGGACAAAGAAATGCCCAGGCACGACCACGCCGTAGAGAGGCAGCCCCAGCCGTTCGCCGATTGCCAGATACAGTATGGATAAGCTCAGACAGTATCCCTGCTTCCTGTCCATAACGGAATGGAGAAACAAATCTTTCGGGTCGTCTGCCTTGTCGATGGCCCTGAATCTCAATTCGTCAAACAGGTAGGCGTTGATGACGGGTATCGCGGAGGCGCCGGGTTTGGCGGTTTTAAGTCGGCTGCGGATTTCAATCGCCATATCGTCGAGCCGCTGCTGGTATCGCCTCCCAGCTACCATATCGCTCCACGCCTCGGACACAATCAAAGCTGCAATACCCACGTCAATCTGGTCGGGCTGTAAACGCATCACCTGTTCAATCGAGCGAACGTAAAGGCCGGAAAGATTAGCGTTTGCAAGCGGCTCTTCCGCGAAACATGGCTTGACGAGCCACGCGAAGGCCGAACTTATTATCAAGAATAAAAATGTTTTCATAAAATTTTGCTCAAAAGTAATTCTACGGATATGTTTGCGATTTGGACGGTTTTAATCTGGCTGGTATGGCCGGATGTTATTTTGATAGCGGTTTTCTTGACGCCGAGTGTATCGGCTAAAAATTCGACAAGAGACTGGTTGGCCTTGCCCTTTTCCGGAGCAGCGGCCAATTTGATTTTCAGCATTCCTCCCAGGATTCCAGCCATTGCGGTTTTACTCGAACGCGGAACAACTTTGACTGAAAAAACCACCGCGTTACCCGCCTGTTGTATTTTCAACTGCTCCATAAATTCACGGCCTATTCCAGCCGTTCGCGAAGGTTTGCGCCGATGGCCGCCTGAACGTATTTTTCAATCTGCTCTGCCAGTTCGCTAAGCGACGGCAGTTGAAAGTCCTCGAAGTGCCCCGGCACGAATTCGTTGTTAAGCGCCTTTTTGAATACCCTGACGCGGATAATGGATGGCTGTGCCGTCCCTTTTGTATAGTCGCTGTCTTTATGTTCGGTCAGCTCGACCCGCCAGTCCTCGCTTATAAAGACAAGACACTTACCCGTATATACGGCCGTCGGAAAATACTCATATAATAATTTCAGCATTTCCATCGCCGCCTATTATACACCAGCCGGTAACAATATCAAATCACACTTGGCTGCCAAAGAGTGAAAGGTTATATTAACAACACAGTAGAACATAACTCACTGAAATAAACGGGAGGTCTCAAATGAAAAAAACGTCTTTTATATTGCTGGCTATAGCGATTAGCACGGTCTCGTGCGTGATGAGTCAAAAGAAGAATCAAGACAAAGAGAAAATACCCTCGCTTGAGCCGCCGAAGGCGCTTGACGATGAATGGAGCAAATGGCTTGTCGGCAATTGGCAGGGCACGGCCAAATCGGACTTCGGCCCGCACAAGGACTGGGCAAAAGGCAGTTGCCGGATGAATATAGAACTAACTTTGAATGACCAGTTCCTTGTCCGCAGAGGTCAGGCCCAAATATCCGGTTTGTCCGACGAATATATAAAATGTTTGCGTTCTTTGGGAATTTTTTAAGTCTTTGATATTACAAACCTTATGGATTCACTATTTTTGCGATTTTATACGTTATTTAACCTTTGGGTTGTAGTATAGTTGTACGGATTTTCCTCGCTTTTTACAGCCGCAAGGTCGTTAAAATTTTACCGACTGCGACCGAAAGAAGGTTTTGATACTATCATGGAATTAGAAATCTTGGTTGCGTAGACAGGCATTATAATATGGGAAATTCCAGCTGAACTATATTTTTTGAGCGTTTAAATGGGAAATGGCAGACATGGGAAAAAATATCGTAAAATAAGTTATTGTTGTTTTTAGAATGGATCCGTATGAGCCAAATTCAAAAAAAAGAAAACGAACAGAGTGATCCCGAAGTTTATCTTGGTGCCTTTGATGCATTATGCAATAAATACAACTCTTTAAAGATTCGAGGGACAAAGCTTTGGGAGGAAGTAAACGAATTTGCTAAATGGTTAGAGTTTGATGCGGCTTATCTGGCAACTGAGAATAACCAGGATGAAATCTGGATTGACCTTGATTCTGATGGAAACATCCAAAGGCTTTGGATTGGCGGAGTTGAGGATCATGAAGTCTTACTCCTGTATCATGTTCTATGGAAATATTTGGTCTCATTGGGAATTCGTAAGTTATGCCTGGATCCACGTCTTGAAATGAATCAGATTCAATACTTATTTGTCTTTCTCAAGAGTCGAGAAAGACCTCTTTGCTTTCGCAGGAAAAAACATGGCAATTCTGTTTCGTCTGCTTTTCTGGAAGGAAGGAGCATTCATTTTTCCTGTGCAAACTTAATCCTTCAAGACAATGTTCTCTTTGTCAAATACAGCTATTGTACTTTGAAATATAGCCATCTCGTCCACTGGCTGGAACGGCGGAATAAAAGTTTCCGCGATCACCGTACTCTTTTTAATATGGCTCCTCGCTATGGCCTGATTTTAGCAGCTATAGTACTTGCACCGTCAATATTGCTTGCAGGTTTGTATGGCGAATGGGCAATTTTCCTGTTGCTTTTGGCTGCCGCTCTTATTCTGTATGGAATCGTATTTTTATTTCTGATGGTCGTGGGGAGTGTGGAATATGACAATGAGGAAAAAGCGTACCGGCTTTCGCGAGCCTATACTCAGCTCAAGTTTTATGCCTTGCGCATCCAGGCAGATATAAAACGAGCACAAACCATTCAGCGGAGTTTTTTGCCGGACGCGGCGAAGATGCCTATGTCCCAACTGATTGACTGGGCAAGCAGTTATAAACCTGCAGAGGAGGTGGGGGGTGATTATTTTGACATACAGCATCTTGATGATAGCCGTATTGTGATTATCTTCGGTGATGTATGCGGGCATGGTATGGCAGCGGCTCTTATAACAGCGGTATTAAAAACAACTTTTCAAGCCTGGCTTGAGGTACCGATCAACCTGGGAAAACTGGCACCTCAACGATTGCACAATCTATGTTACTCTCGAACCCTGCTGTATGTGCGCCGGCGCACTTGTTTTAGCCCGTATTGACCGTTTAGTTTATGGCTGCGACGACCCCAAAACCGGCGCTGTAAAAAGCTT
>JBDRMP010000054.1:0-5064 GCA_043811995.1 Planctomycetota bacterium | reverse complement strand
TATGGCGCGAACTTGCGCGCTTTTGACGAAAACTAAGGTATTTCCTGATGGTAAAAAAGGGGCGAAAATGGGCCTAAGTGCTTATGGGGAAAGGGGTAGTAAATTTTTTTAAAAAGTCGGCAACTAAGGGTTTTCGACTTGCGCGCTTTTGTCGAATCCAGCACTAATCTCCATAATGCCCATCGGACAAGAAGAAACTATCGATACCTCATATTTTCTCACGTTTGAGATGAATCGAATCCCTAAGAGATTAGTGCTGGATTTTATCCCACCAGGATGATAGGGATAATCTCCCGAAACACTATTTGGGGAGTTCTTCGATACGTTGTTTTGCGAGGGAGTATTTTTCTTCACCGAGCCGGCTGAAAACCTCTCGGCCGGGGTTCATCAATCGGAATTGCTCACGGAAGCCGTCTTCGATTTGGATGGTTTTTTCATAGTGTGCCAACGCGACGTCGGTTTTGCCGAGTTCGTCGGCAAGCTGGGCGAGCTTGAAATGCAGGTCGCCGTCGCCGGGGAAAAGCGAGACAGCCATTGATTCGGCGTCGAATGCCTGAGTGAACCACTGGTCTTTTTTGTCGGGCTCATCCTGGGCACGGAGAGAATAGAGTTCGGCCATCAGTTCGAAGATTTTATAGTCGGCGGGGTTTCGAGAGATGGCGGCGGACAGCGCCCGCTCGGTTTCGTAGAACACTTGTGAACGCGGGATGAGCGGCGAGGAGGAATACTGGAGATACAGCTGGGCGTTTATTAAGGGGGCTTCGGGGCTAAGCGGGTCATCCTGAGTTGCGGCGTCGAGGAGGTTGTGGGCGAGCTGAAGCTGGCCGAGGGGGATGGCATTGACGGCTTGTGCGATTTCGGAGGAGCTTTTGGCCACGGGCAGCAGGGCATAGTTGAAATAGGCGAAGCCGATGACGACGAAGCCGGCCGTCGCGGTGATTTTGGGCCAGGCGGCGGATACGAGTTTTGGTTGCAGGGGTGGTTGAGGTGGCTTGCTTAGAGCGATAAGGCAGGCGAGGATGGCGCAGAAGGTCATTAGGACGCCGGGCTCGAAGATGGCGAAATCGATTAGGTTATGGATGAGGACGCCGAGCAGACCGGAGAACATCGCTATGGCGGTGAGATTGGTATTTTGCAGGGCGTAATTGTCTTTGGCGGCAGGGGGATTGGAGTTGGGCGTTTTGGTAATGGTCTGGATTGATTTGAGCAGCAATGCGAAGCCGACAACGAAGGCGGCAACGGGTGCGACGAAGTCGTTGAATAAGACGTAGAATTTTTCGTCGGGAGTTATAGCGTGGGTGTAGGGCAGGAGGAACGGTCGCAGGGCGAGCATAGCTGCGGCCGGGACGATTATGCAGAGAAAGGCCAGCGTTATGAATCGTCGGCCGGACGGTTTTTCGAGGGTATCAGAGGGATTAAGCGATGAGCGCCACATCGGGACAAGCACAAACAGGAGGAAACCGAGCAGGCCGATGGGGCCATATTGAGTGAGGATGCTGAGGAAAAAGCAATGAGGGTCTGATACGGTTTCGGGTGCTGAAGGGGATTTATATTGATGATAGGCGCAGGCGAAGTTGCCTGGGCCAACGCCGGTAAGCGGATGGTCTGCGGCCATTTGGGCGGAGGCGTGCCAGTATTGCCAGCGGACGAGCATCGAGTTTCCGCCTGGGAGTCGGGCGAATTTTAGGCCGAACCAGGCGGCGAGAGGTATCAGCGTGAGGATGGCGAGGACGCAGGCGGCGAGAATGATATTTTTGAGTATTTTGGGTTTTTTGTTTAGGACCAGCAGTGCGAAGACAGCCAAGGCGATGAGGAAAGCGGCGATAGCTCCTTTGCTGCGGGTGAGGGCCAGGCCGAAGAGAACGGCGGCAATGATAAGTGCGGAGAGTCCGCGATTGCCGGAGGAGGCGGGGAATGATTTTCGGGTTTTAAGCAATTCGGCCAAAAGCGCGACGGCTGCAAAGGAGGCGAGGATGGCGAAAGAGCCGGCGGAATTTCCGGTGGTAAAGGAGGCGCGGACATCTTTGGAGAAGATGCGGTGTTCGAGGAGAATATGGTTGAGCGAGCCGGGCTGTATGCCGAGCGGCTGGAGAATGGCGTTGGGGTCTTCCTTATACTGCTCGATAATAGCGTTGTTGCTGACGAAGAACTGTTCGGCGGATTGCCAGGAGGCGACGATGCCGAGCGAGGCAACGACGATTAGCAGTATTTTGATTTTGGCGTGGGAGTCGAGCAGGCGTGCGAGGAGAATTACCATAAGCAGTGGGGCAAGCAGTATGAGGGAGGCGTTGATTGCGGCGCGTTTGTTCGGTGCGTAGAGGGTCGCGACGGCTGTGGCGATTAAGAGAAGGACAAGGGCGATTTCCATCAGGTTAAATTTGAAAGACAGCCGGCGTGTGAACAGGCGGATGAGAAAAAGCAGCAGCAGTGAGAAGAGCAGGACGCCCGACAGGGCCAGAGAATAAACGGTGTCGTGAATCGCGGACTGGATTTGCGAGGTTTGCGGCAGAGGGGCTTCGGTGAAGGTAGTGCGAAGGACGATGGTGATGAGGCAGACGACGAAAAGGATATTTTCGAGCAGCGAAACGAACGTGATTTTCGGTTTATCGGTTTTGGATTTATGGTTTTTCATTTTTGGCGGTTGATTCGAGAACAGAGATAATTGCCAGTATCATAACGGTTTGAGCGAAAATGAGAATTGCGCCGGCGAGATTGACCTGGTAAAGGAAGGTTGCGCCGATACCGGTGGAGAGGGTTGCGAGATAGAGCGTGAGAACGGTCTGGGTATCGGAGAGGCCGAGGCGTCTGAGGCGGTGGGAGAAGTGCTGGGTGTCGCCGACGAAGGGGGAATTACCCTGACGGATGCGGATGAGGGTAACGCTTAAGAAATCATAGAGGGGCACGGCCATTGATATGAGTGGGATAAGGACAGGATACCAGGGGCCCTGGGCGGTCTGGTGGTAGTAGGTGGTTTTGAATGTGAGCAGTGCGAGGATGAAGCCGAGGGGGAGCGAGCCGGCGTCACCCATAAAGATTTTGGCAGGTGGGAAGTTGAATACGAGAAAGCCGAGAAGGGTGCCAATGAAAAGCAGTGCGAATGCGCCGACGAAGACCTGTCCGCTTGTTGCGGCGGCGGTAAAGAGAATAGCAGCGACGATGACGGCGATACCGGCGGCGGCGCCATCCATATTGTCGAGGAAGTTGAAGACGTTAATTATAAGGACCAGCCAGAAGGCGCTAATGAGTGTGGCGAAGAGTTTGTTTTGAATGAACAACTCGACGCGGACATCGGCGAACGTTGCGGCAACGACGGCGACGACCAGTTCTACGGCGAGTTTCAGGAAGGGGCCGAGACGTTTTTTATCGTCGGCCAAGCCGAGTATGAACAGCGTGATGACGCAGCAAATTACGATAACGAGCTGGCCGATTTTGTCGAGGAAGCCGGTTGTGTGGATGGTTACGGAGGAGTCGAGAAATGCGAGTCGGCCCGGAGCGATGAGGAATTTCACAATAAGGACGGCGGCGATTAAAAGTGAGAGGATTGTGGTGATAATGGCGATGCCGCCGCCGAGAGCGATGGTTGAGCGGTGGTATCTGTCTTCGGCGGGGCGGGCGACGAAGCCGATGCGCGTGGTGAAATTTTTGACGAGCCAGGTGAGGGTGGTAGAGGCCGTGAACGAGGCAACGAGCAAGATTATGGCGAGGATTGTCAGTGACACGTTTTTAACTGCTCCATTAAACAGGTTTTTGCCACAGAGATTTTTTAGCCACAGAGGTCACAGAGCACACAGAGATAAAAAAATACGCAAAAAACCAAGTTCAACATACGTCACGTTTTCAGTTGTTCCAAAAGACGGTTTCGGACTTTTGTTAAGAAGTCCTGATAGCAGGACTGCTTATAGTCAGGGAACGTATAATCAAAATGTCGCCAGTTGCCTTTTTCATACATAAGCGTGACTTCCGCGAACATTTTATTGCCTATGTAGATGCGATGCGAGAAGTTTTTCGTTGAGGCGAGGACGAGCTTTGAGGGTTCAATGAAGCCGGGGTCGAGGTTGACGGGGCGGGGGTGGGGCAGTTTCAGGGAGTCGGCGAGCTGCTGTTCAAGGGAATTGGTGTCGTGCTTTATTTGTGCGAGTGTGCCGGGGTCGATGAGTTTTTCAATACTGACGAACTGACGGAGGATATCAGGGCCTGCCTGGTCTTTGTAATAATCGGTCTGTGTGAAAGGCCAGACGTCGCTTTTAAGGTCGATTTGGCCGAATTTGGCAGCGATTGACTTAACGGCAGCGGCGAGGGCATTTTTATCGGCGGCCAAGATGCCGATTATGAGTTTGACGGGTTTGGGTTCGTTAAGATTCCACATATAATAGCCACAGAGGTCTATTTTTTAGCCACCCGGCTTCGCCTTCGGCTACGCCGAGGCAAGCAGAGGACACAGAGAATTATTTTTTATATCCTAACAAAGATATTTTAGCCAATTCGTTGCTATCTCTAATTTCGAAGATTTCTCCTTTATAACCTATGACATTGAAAGCTTCGCGAGTTCCGATGTTAATTTTTAGTTTCACCTTATGAGATGCCATGTCCTTAGCTCTAATTTCGCCATCTATGATAAATTCTTCTATGTTATTCGTGATTTCGTTGGAGACAAAACGACCGTGAATTGAGTGTACAGAAGGAATAATACTTATGGAAGACCACCTCAGTTCAGCGTTACAGTTCGAAGGTTTTCCAAATTCAGTTGAATGAATAGCACCAAGTGTGATATCTATCCTATTTTTCGCTGATTCTCCAAAACCCACAATTGTAGATTCAGCTCTTGGGTCATAGGATGTTATCGTAATATTACGAGGGGTTATGAAAGTGAGCCAAGCATCTTCAGCAGTTCGATTAGTCGGATTTACTAACGTTAGTCTCAAACTGCACTTTCCAAGAAAATTAGGTTTATTTTAGCTCTTTGAAAACAATTTGATAATAAAAAATGGCTCATCCTTCCGATGTTTTTCTTGGCAAAAGAAACATTTGGAAAGGAGAGCCAATGTTTAATGAATGGATTCTTCC
>JBDRMP010000053.1:0-3175 GCA_043811995.1 Planctomycetota bacterium | reverse complement strand
GGAACGACTGATTAAAACATTGAGACAGCGTTTACGACCTATGGGCTGCTTCTATGACGATTCAGCCATCGAAAGGGCTGTCTTTGGCCAATTCCTTCGCTGGCATAAAATTAAACTTACACATAATACTTGACGCTATCTAATTTCGCCACGCTGCTCAAACCTCTTTTTGTCGGCTGATTTTATTTCTGATGTGATTATATTTCGAGTTTGCGTTTATCGGCTCCCGGCTCGACGGCAACCTCTCTGCTTGTCGCCAGCCGTGCCCGGCCGTTCGCCCATTCGCGCAATCCGTCAACGTCCTCACTCATTGTCTTTGAAAGGGGAACGGTCTGCTTAATGCTTTTCAGCAGCCGGTCTGTCGTCATCGGCTGCTTTTCGTAAAATACGTCGAACATCGCGCTGATGATGGCCTCCTCGATTTCAGCCCCGCTGTAACCCGTCGAGGCGTGGCCCAGCGCATCGATATCGAATTTGGCCGGGTCGAGCCGACGTTTTTTGAGATGAATCTGGAATATCTCTTTTCGCTCGACAAATGCCGGCAAATCCACGAAAAATATCTCATCGAATCGGCCCTTGCGAAGCAATTCCGGCGGCAGCATCGACACGTCATTGGCGGTGGCCACTACGAAGACGGGTGAGTTTTTTTCGGACAACCACGTAAGAAACGCCCCGAATACCCTCGCCGACGTGCCGCTGTCGGTACTGGCGCCGCTTCCACGCGAGCCGCGAAACGCCTTATCAATTTCGTCTATCCAGAACACAACCGGCGCCACCGACTCAGCCACCTTTATCGCCCTGCGGATGTTCTGCTCAGACGAACCCACAAGCGAGCCGAAGACCCTTCCGACGTCGAACCGAAGCAACGGCAGCCGCCAGGCATTGCTGATTGTCTTGGCCATCAAGCTCTTGCCGCATCCCTGCACGCCCAGTAATAACACTCCCTTGGGCGATGGAAGCCCGAACTGTCGCGCCTGGTCGGTGAAAGCAACGGAGCGTTTAATCAGCCAGCTTTTCATCGCGTCGAGCCCGCCGACCGAGCCGAGGCCCTCTTCGGCATCGTAATATTCCAACAGGCCGCTCTTGCGGATAATCTGCCTTTTCTCGCTGTGAATGACCTCCAAACTCTTTTCTCCCAGGCAGCGATGTTCGACCAGCGTCTTGGCCAGGACGTTTTCTGCCTCCGTAAGCGTAAGCCCCAACAAGGCGTGCACAATCTGCTCCCGCGTGCGGTCATCCATTTTGACGTTCAGCTTCGGATTTTCTTTGACCTCATCGATGATTCTGGCCAGTAGCGCCGCAAAATCATTCTTGCCCGGCAAATCGAAATCCACAACGGTAAGGTCTTTTTCAAGCTCAGCGGGAAGCTCGAATATCGGGCTGGCTATAACAATGGTCTTGTAAGTGTTTTGCATACTGCCGGAAACCTCGCGCAGCCGGCGGATGACCGACATATTCTGACCCTTCAAAAACGGGTGAAAATCCTTGAAGACGTAAAGGGCCGGCTCAACGTGCTCAATCACGTTATCGAGAGCAACGAGCGGGTCCTGTGTGGCGGTGTCCCTGTGCTTCTGGGATTGAATCGACGTCCCCGCAGGCACAAGACCGGTTGTGACAGACCACTCGAAGACCCTTTTGCCTAATCGAGAGCCGATTTTGACTATGTGTCGCAACAGCCGCTGCTCCTCCCAGGTAACAACATAGATAAGCGGGTACCGGGCGCGAATGAGGACCTCGATTTCGCTCATCTGTTTTTGGCTCGGCTGGCCTTCGGCGCCGCCATTTGGGATTTCCTTAGGTTCGGGCATATCCATCGTCCTTTGTCTTAGGGGGCAAAAGCTCGCTGTTCGGGTCCAGCACCCGCGCAATTTCCATAAGCTCGTCGTTCGGCGCCAGCATTACAATCCGTCCGTCGTTCAGCACGCGGATTTCAAAATCCCCGCACTTTCGCCTGTATGGTTTTTTCTTCATTGGACCAGCGTTAGTCCCTTCTCAGCCGCCAGATGCTCGGCCTGCTTTAATTCGTCGGCTTGCAGATACCGCACCGGCGCCGCTGTCGCCTCAACGGGCGGCACATAGTTGCCTCTCAAACTCAGCTTCACGCTCGGCAGCTCCGCCGACAGCCAGTCTAAAATCGGCTCAAGACAGCAATCGGTATGGCCCGGCAGAACCAGGTAACGAACAATCACGTCGCAATGCCGGACGGCCCTGAGAATATTGCGTTTCGCCACCTCCACATAATCCGCCGACCCAAGCAGCCGGCTGGAACAATCGGCGTTGCCACACTTAAAATCTGCAAGACATATATCAATCAGGCCTGCCATCAACTCATCAACGATACTATTATAATACATATTTGAGTTCCAAACCACCGCCGTTGTTGCTTCTAAACGGGCCAACAGTTTGAGAATACCGTGGATACTGACCGCCGGCTCGCCGCCTAACAGGTTGACCGTTCTGGCGCCTTCTTTTTTGCGCCTGGCGATTATGACGGCAAGCTGTTCGACGTCCATCACTTTGGCCGCTTCCGGCTGTTCGTTCCACTCCGCCACCGTACAGAATTCGCATCTCAGGTTACAGCCGGCAAAATAAATCTGGTGCGACGGGTTCAACACCTTCTCCTCGCCCCAGTGCAGGACCTCCCGAAAGCACCGGACGCCTGCATCAAGCTGGCAATAACCCTTCTCGCCGGCCGTGCGGTCAATACCGCAATTGCGAGGGCAAAGCCGGCAACATCTTAACGATTTTTCGGCGATTTCCGCCCGTGAGCCGGCCTGACTGTGAATGGCAGGTTTCATAACATTCAATCAATATCCACGAAGCCGCGGGGCCTGCTCTGTTCGGCAGGGGCAACTCTCCCGCCCGAAGACATACGCCAGCGAAACTTGACGTAAAGATATCCCACCAGCGCACCGGATACCCAAATCCACGTTATCGGAAAAGGGATGCCCAGAATAATCCCGATGACAATAAGGCCCCACGCGAGATACTGGGCCTCCACCGTCCAGAATAAAGCGATAATTCTCCTTCCCCTGTAAAGCAGACCCCAGACCGCAATCAATCCATAGACACAAGGACCCGCTCCAAGGCCGATGTAATTTCTTCCCACCAAGGCGCTAACGCCAATCCAAACAAGCCCGCAAATCACCGAAGCAATCAGCCAGAGCAGAACAAA
>JBDRMP010000052.1:0-20538 GCA_043811995.1 Planctomycetota bacterium | reverse complement strand
GCGTGAACTTGCGCGCTTTTGACGAAAACTAAGGTATTTCCTGATGGTAAAAATGAGGCGAAAACGGGCTTAAGTGCTTGTTGTGTAAGGAGTAGAAAATTTTTTTAAAAAGTTGGCAACTAAGGGTTTTCGACTTGCGCGCTTTTGTCGAATCCCAGTCACAGAGTAGGATTTCCTATGTTAACATTTCGGGCAAATCGGCGGTTAATGGATCCCCTGTAGCAGGGCCAAGAAGGAACCGCTCGGGGACCTCCGCTGCGCTCCGGCAACTGTTTTATCCCACCAAAGCGATGGGGAATATTCCAGTATTTAGCAAAAGTTGAGATTGCTTCGCTTCGCTCGCAATGACCCTCCTTCGCTCAAAGAGCTACGGAGGGCGGGCAGTGAAAAAGAAATGTCCAATGTCCAACACCCAATATCCAATGTAAAAGTTTCTGGCGGGGCAAGCCCCGCCCTACAAATACTGCTTACAGCGGGCAAGTCAGGAGCGGTTCTGGAGCAGGTCGAGGGCGAGGGATTTGTCGGAGAAGGGGAATTTTTGGGTTCCGATGATTTGATAGTTTTCATGGCCTTTGCCTGCGATGAGGACAACGTCGTTCGGGGCGGCACTACGAATAGCAAGGGCAATCGCTTTTTTTCTGTCGGGTTCGATTATCTTCGTCGCTCGTCGCTCGTCGTTCGTATCTCGTATTTGATTACTTCGAATGCAGGGGCCTTTTTCAAAGCCGGCGACGATTTGACTGATTATATCATCGGGGTTTTCGGTCCTGGGGTTATCGCTTGTTACGATGACGAGGTCGGCGAAATTTTCTGCGACTTTGGCCATACGGGGTCTTTTTGTTTTGTCCCTGTCGCCGCCGCAGCCGAATACGACGATGAGTCGGGCCTTGCAGAGCGGCTTGAGGGTTGACAGGACGTTATTGAGGGCGTCGTCGGTGTGAGCATAATCAACGATGACGGTGAAGGGGGCGTCGGATTTAACGTTTTCGAGCCGACCCGGGATGGCACTTAGGGAATCGAGGCCGCGAGCAATGGTTTTTATGTCGAGGCCGGCGGCGAGACACAGGCCCGCGGCGGCGAGGTGGTTGGCGACGTTGTATATGCCGAGAAGAGGCGTTTTGATTGTGAGCGACTGACCGTGACAGCGGAGCGTGAAGCTTGTGCCGGTGATGTCGATTGAATTGATATGGGCGGAGAGGCCCGCGGCTTCGCCGCGAGGCGAGTCGGCAGGTTCGTCAACGGCGTAAAAGAGGATTTTGGCTTTGGTCGATTGGGCTATCTGTTGAGCGTAAGGCGATTGTTTATTTATGACGGCGGTCGAATCGGGGGATAGCGACTGGAAGAGTTTCGATTTGGCGGCGATGTAATTTTCGGTTGTTTTGTGGTAATCGAGGTGGTCGCCGGTGAGGTTGGTGAATGCGGCGGCCTTGAAATTTATAGCGGCGAGGCGGTCCTGGTCGAGGGCGTGGGAGCTTGCTTCGATGACCATAAATTTTGCGCCGGCTTTTAGCATCCGGGATTGTGCTCTTGCAACGGTCAGGGGGTCAGGGGTCGTAAGGTCCGCGGGCGAGACATCGCTGCCGGTATCGTAAACGACGGTCCCGATAAGGCCGCATTTTTGGCCTGCGGCCTGGAAGCAGGAACGGACGAGGAAAGCCACTGTGGTCTTGCCGTTGGTGCCCGTGACGGCGAGGTTGGTTAATTTTGAGGATGGGTCGTGATTATAGGCCTGCGCGAGCAGCGCCAAGGCGAGGGATGCATCGTCAACCGTGATGATTTTTTTTCTAACGGAGCGTTTGAGAGGAGATGTGTAGCCCTTTTGACAGACAACGTATTCGGCGCCATTGGCGATGGCGTGAGGGATGAACTCGGCACCATCGAGGTTTGGGCCTTTGACGGCTGCGAAGACGTCGCCGGGGCCGACGAGGCGAGAATCGACACGCACCTCCGGGCCATCGGGCGAACGAACCAGTTTTAATAATTCTTCAAAAGTCATAGGGTATACTGGTATTTTAGGAAGATAGCTTGTCGGATGCAATAAAGGGTTTATACTTATCGTTCAGAACAAATACAAAATAAAGCAACATATTATTAACGTGAGGTGGAATATGAAGTTTAGATTAGCGACAGTCGCGTTTATCCTGATTCAATCGATTGTTTCGGGAGCGCAAGCGGAGAAGGTCGAATACTACGCGGTAATAATGGAGGGGGCAAAAGTAGGTTATGCCTTGCACAGCAGGAGCGTGGAAAACGGGCAGGTGAAGACGACGGAGACAACTGACGTGACGATAGGTCGATTCGGAACACCCGTCAGTATCAAGACGATTGAGACCTGCGTAGAGACGACCAAGGGAGAGCCGATATCGTTTTCGGCTGAACAGGATATGGGGATTATGGCAACAAAAACGGAGGGCGTTGTGGGCAGGGACGGGATAGCAAAGGTAAAAACGACCGGGGCAGGCAACATGCAGGAGAATAGTTTCCCCTGGCCGAAGGGCGCGGTGATGGCGGAGCGGCTAAGAATAATTTCGATGGAGAAGGGATTGAAGGAGGGAACGAGCTACGACGTGAATGTTTTCAGTCCCAGCATGATGACGGCGATTAGAACACAGGTGCGGGTAGGGGTAAAAGAGGAAGTGGACCTGTTCGGCAGAGTGGTGATGCTGACCAAGGCCGAGACAATGATGAGTATGCCGGGGATGGGGGAAATGACGATAGTAAGCTACGTTGATGACGACTTCGAGGCGTTAAAGGCAATACTGCCGATGATGGATATGAAACTCGAGCTGATATCGTGCGAGAAGGAGTTTGCACTCGGCGGCAATGAGATTTTTGATATAGCAGACAAGATGTTTGTAAACAGTCCCGAACCGATTGAGAACATCGGCTCGGCGAAAAAGGTCGGGTATTATTTGAAACCGGTTGAAGGAGCGGGAAACTTTACGATACCCGCGAGTGACAACCAGCGGGTGGAACGATTAGAGAACGGGGATGTGATAGTGGTAGTTGAGCCGGTAAGTGCGCCAAAGGGGGCGAAATTTCCCTATAAAGGGACGGACAAGGAAATTATCGAGGCGACGAAGGCGAACAGATTCCTGCAAAGCGACGACGCGAAAGTAATCGAGCTTGCGAAGCGTGCGGTGGGCGATACGAAAGACGCAGGCGAAGCGGCAAAGAAGATAGAAGCGTTTGTGGCAGATTACGTGGACGATATGAGCTTGTCGGTGGGGTACGCGTCGGCATCAGAAGTGGCGGTAAGCAGGAAAGGAGACTGCAGCGAATTTTCGGTACTCACCGCGGCGATGTGCCGGGCGGTCGGGATACCCTCGCGGGTTGTGACCGGTCTGGCATACGTGGATGATTTTATGGGCAAGGCCGGCTTCGGCGGGCACGCCTGGGTGGAGGCATATATAGGCGACAAATGGGTGGGTCTGGATGCGACGTTCAAGGCGGGAGGCAGAAGCGGGTTCGACGCGGGGCATATCGCTCTTGCTATTGGCAACGGCGAGCCGGCGGACTTTTTCGGTATGGCGACGACACTGGGGCGGTTCAAGATTGAGAAGGTTATGGTCGAAGGCAGTAAGTGAAGCGATTAACGAGTCCTATGTTTGACTTCATATTCAATCACAAAAAGCTTATCGGAGATATCAAGCTGTTAGGCAAATGGGGCGAACGGCAGTGCGAGAAATTTCTCAAGCGAAAAGGGCTTAAAACGCTCACTCGCAATTACGCCTGCAAGGCGGGTGAAATCGACCTTATTATGGTCGATAACGACCGGTCGATTGTCTTTGTCGAGGTCAAGACCAGAACTAATGAGGAATTTGCGCCGACGGAATCGGCAGTCAACAAGACGAAAATAGACAAAATGGTAAAAACCTCGCGTTATTTTCTGTCGGCTCACGATATCGATAATAGGCCATACCGTTTCGATATTGTTACTGTTACGCTCGGCCAGCGCGGCCCAGCCGAAATCCGCCATTACAAAAACGCCTTTGTGCGATAGACATATGAACCTGATTGACACGCATTGTCATTTGACATTCGAGCAGTTCGGCGGGGATGTCGAACAGGTAATTCAGCGAAGTATTGCCGCGGGGGTGACTGGCTGGATAACGGTGGGGACGGATTTGGAGGACAGCAGAAAGGCGGTGGAGTTAGCGGGCAAGTTTGAGAATATGTTTTCGGCAGTGGCGATACATCCGCACGAGGCAAAATCGGCTGACCAAAAAACGATTGCCGAGCTAAAGGAGCTTACGAAGAACAAAAAGGTTGTTGCAATCGGAGAGACGGGGCTGGATTACCATTATGATTTTTCGACGCCTCAGCAGCAACGGGATTGTTTCATAAGGCATTTGGAAATCGCGGCCGAGTTGAATCTGCCCGTAATAATCCACTCGCGGGAGGCGTTCGACGAGACACTTAAAATACTCGAAATCAACGACGCGAAGAAGGTTGTTTTTCATTGTTTTTCCGGCTCAGCGGAGCAGGCGAAGGTGGTTTTAGACAAGGGCTGGTTTATCTCGCTGACGGGGGTAGTAACTTTTAAAAACGCGAACAATCCCCGTGAAGTCGCAAAGCTCGTTCCGCTTGACCGGCTGATGATTGAAACGGATGCGCCATATATGTCGCCTGAGCCGATGCGAAAGCAGAAGGTCAACGAGCCGGCGATGCTTATTCATACTGCGGGGTTTATAGCTGAATTAAGGGGGATGGAATTAGAGGACTTTGCGAAACAGATTACAGCTACAACAAGGCGGTTTTTCTCGTTATCGCTTGACTTTTAAAGGCGATTCGAGTATAATAAAGCACTCAACAAAACGACGGATTTTCCGTTGTTTTTTATATGAAGTTATGGGGTAAAGGGTTGAGGGTGAAATATTTTGCGTTTTTATCCCTTGTGGGAGGACTTGTCTTTTCGGCTGTCGCTGCCGGTGCGCCTCCCTATACCCCGAGTCAAACCACTCCAAAAGTCGTTATAGAGACGATAGTGGGTGATATTACTATCGAGCTTTTCCCCGGGCAGGCACCGATAACGGTCGATAATTTTCTGCAATACGTAAACAGCAGTTTTTATGGTGGGCTTATCATTCACCGCATCACAAAAAACCCGACGTTTAAGATAGTGCAGGGCGGAGGTTATCAGCCGGGCGGCTTCCCGCGAACGGAGGGGCTTCGTCCGCCGATAATCAACGAAAGTCATAACGGACGGAGCAACCTGCGGGGGACGATTGCAATGGCAAGAACATCGGACCCAAACTCGGCAACGTCGCAATTTTACATAAATGTTACAGACAATACATCTCTTGACCTCGGCGATGGATATTGTGTGTTCGGGCAGGTCATAAGCGGAATGGACATAATTGACCAGATTCAGCAACTACCGATTTTGAATCCCTGGTATGAGGGCGGGATATTATTTAACGAATGCCCGTACTACGACATCTACTGGGTTTACGTTTTCAGGCAGCAGGTCAGGGCGTGCGTGTCGCCGAGCGGCAACGATACAACAGGTGTCGGAAGTCCGGATGCGCCTTTCAAGACCATACAAAAGGCAATTGATACTATTAATGAGCCGGGCCACGTGGTGCCTGCGCCGGCGACATACACAGGGGCCGGAAACGTGGATTTGGATTTCAAGGGCAAGGCAATTACAGTTCGGGCGATTGAGCCACGCGACGCCAATACCGTGACAAAAACCGTAATCGACTGCCAGGGCAGTTCAACCGGCCAACACAGGGCGTTTTATTTCTACAGCAACGAAGACGCTGATTCCGTAGTGAAAGGATTGACGATTACCAACGGCTATCAGGCGTTGGGGGGTGCTATTTTCTGCCAAAACAGCAGCCCGACGATACAAAACTGCAACATTATCAATAACACGGCATCGGTTTACGGCGGCGGCATTTACTGCTACAACAGCGATGCGGTAATTTCCAACTGCACATTCAGCGATAACACTGCCTTGTCGAGAGGAGGCGCCATACATTGCAATTACTACAGCGGCGTAACTGTGGGCAATTCGATATTGTGGAACAACACAGCGGCCTTGGGGCACGAGATTGCATTAGCCAGCTCATCGTTGCCCTCGACGATAACGGTATCATATAGCAACATCGATGGCGGAAAGGCAGAGGTATATGCCGATGCGGGCTGTTCGGCTGTATGGGGACCCGGGAATCTTGATATCGACCCGCGATTTGTTGATGCTGCCAACGGTGATTATCACCTGCAGAGCCGGCAGGGCCAATGGGAGGACGCCAACGGATGGAAGCAAGGGGCACGCACAAGCCCCTGTATTGAAACAGGCAATCCGGGCTCAGGAATAGTTTTCGAACCTAATGACTGGAATCTCCTCCGGATTGAAATGGGCACATACGGCGGCACAACCAAGGCGAGTATTCCGCCTGAGGATTGGGGATTGCTTGCTGACATAGATAATGATGGAACGACAGACAATTCAGATTTCGCTTGGTTTGCAAGCTACTGGCTGGACGAAGGCAGTGAACTGCCCGCGGACCTCGACCGCAGTAAAAACGTCGATATAGCCGACTTACAGCTTTTCAGCAATGACTGGTTACAGCCGGCGGTTGCGATAATTGCGAATAAGGCCGATTTTAACGGTGATGGAACCATTAATATTAGAGATTTCGCCATCTTGGCGAGCGAGTGGCAGGAACAGGGAATTGACAAGACAAGCGACCTCAACAACGACGCAATAATAAATATCTACGACCTTTACTGGTTTGCGAAGGTCTGGCTGCATTAGCAAATCCTTCACAACCCCTTGCAGGGGTTTGTCTTACGACCTAAAATATTCATCAAAATGAAGCCGAGAAAATTGCACGAGTGGGATTTGTCTTATAAAGAGGCGATAGAGACGCAGCGTCGGCTGGCATCTCGCGTGCAATTTACGAAGACGAAGAAAACTCCAAAAATCATCGCGGGGCTGGATTGCGCATTCAGCAAAGACGGTAAAAAAATAATTGCGACGGCCGTGGTCCTCAATCTGAATGATTTTACAGTTATCGAGACGGCAACGGCGACACGCAAAGTTACTTTCCCATATATACCGGGGCTGTTATCGTTTCGCGAGGCGCCGGTGTGCATCGACGCCATCGAGAAACTCAAAGCCAGGCCGGATGTTTTTATTGTGGATGGGCAAGGTATCGCGCATCCCCGGCGGTTCGGGATTGCGTCACATATCGGGGTGCTTATAGACAGACCGACGGTTGGTTGCGCGAAGAGCCGGCTGACGGGCGCATTCGAGGCGCCAGGCAAACGAAAAGGTAACTATAGTTTGCTGACTGACGGAGACGAAGTGATTGGGGCGGTTGTGCGGACGCGAACGAACGTCAAGCCGGTGTTTGTATCGGTGGGGCATAAATGCACACTCGATGATGCAATAAAAGTTGTTCTCGAATGCACAACCAAGTATCGATTGCCTGAGCCGAGCCGGCTGGCGCATCAATTGGTCAGCAGGGAAAAACTGTGAACCACGTGGGGTTCACAGCTATAAACCTATTGTGGTTTATGGCTGCGGGCATAGCCAGCATCACTGTCGGGTCAATTTGGTTATCAGGTCTTTGCGCGTGGGATATTGTTTTAGCAATTGTTCCCGATTTGCCTGCTGGAAGTCGTCGGGGTCGAAGCCGGGGGCGACGGTACAGCCCATAAGCGCAAATTGTCCGCCCTCGTTTATGAAGGCCCCCTGCCAGGTGTTTTTGGGGACAAGGACCTGAATTTTTTGACTCTTGAGGATATCTTGGCCGAGCGTGATAATTTCACTTCGTCCGTCCGGGTGCAACTGGAGCATCGTGACGGGGTCGCCGAGATAGAAATGAAAAATCTCATCGGATTTGAGCCGGTGCATCGCGGAAAATGTATCGGCGGTAAGCAGATACAGGATTGCGGTAGCGATACTGCGGTCGCCGGAGAGGTTAATGGGCAGGGCCGCTTTTTTTATCTGTTCGGCGGCACGATAAGTTTCGACGTAGTAGCCGCCTTCCTGAGACAGTGGTTTCATTCCAAAAAACTTAATAATTTGCTCGGCGGTCATTTTTTACGCTTGGCCGATTGCGGGAAATTATCCTGCTCAATATCCGCCCGCAGAATCAGATACGTCATTTTACCCTTTCCTTCCAAACCGCCTGCTATAATTGGTATTCCTGATTTTAAGGATACTGTGCTATCCCACGTACAACTTAAAACGTCAGGCGACTGGTTCTCTGCTTTTGAATCATTGCCGAGTGTTCTTATGTCCATCTTAAAACTAATAAATATTCTTCCATCAGGGTCAATTTCGAGATTAGCATTGATGGCACTGCCGATATCATACTGACGCCAACTTGTGATTTTACCGTTCGGGTCCTGACTCGAAGGGACATCTATCCGGCCTGATGTCTCCATACGTCCCCTGCCTGGACTAACTAAAGCTAATTTTTGGCAAGTTTGAATCCGGCCGGCGTTTTTGTCTTTGATAATGTCGAGAATTTTAGCTGCTGAGGCCGGTTTTTCGCTCAACAGACCCACACCGGCATTTTCCATTGCTTCGAGTTTGACCTCGACTAAAAGAGCTTCAACAAGAACCCGTGCCCCCTTGTAGGGATTTTCGACTTTTTCCTGTGCGTCGGCTTTTTGGGGGTCGGCGCCGGCTGTCAGATTGCACAGGGCCAGTAAAACCACCACGACCACAAAATTGTTCTTTGTGATTTTCCTCATCGCTTTCTCCTTTCAACAAATTAAGGTGTTGCCCCTCGGCTATTTTTCAGACACGACCTTTGCCGATTTTATAATTACCGCCTCGACGGGGACATCCTGATGTCCCTGCTTTGACGTTGTTTCGACCTTGGCGATTTCATCGACAACGTCCATACCTTCGACGACTTTGGCAAAAACAGTGTAGCCGGGATTTCGTGGGCCTGAGTAATTGAGGTAGGCGTTATCGACAACATTAATGAAGAACTGGGCGGTGGCACTGCTGGGGTCGGTGGTTCTTGCCATAGCGAGTGTGCCGCGGGTGTTGTTGAGGCCGTTTTGGGCCTCATTGATAATCGGCTCATGGGTTTGTTTTTGCTTCATATCGGGAGTGAAGCCGCCCCCCTGAATCATAAAATTGGGGATAACGCGGTGAAAGATAGTGCCGTCGTAAAAACCCTCCTGAATGTAACGCAGGAAATTGGCGCTTGTTACAGGGGCGGCCGTTTCATTGACTTCAATAACGATGTTACCTTTTGTAGTTTCAAGTGTTACCATTATCCTCTCCTGAACAATTTTGCCCGCGGAGGCGGGTTTCTTATTCGCCTGGCAGCCAAAAGCCGAAATAACAATTACCATCGAAACGAAAGCAAAACGCCCGCTTATTTTCCCAAAATATTTCATACAGCACCTATAATCAATCTTCAATAATAAATTGTTAATGGTTAATCCCACTTGTGTTTTTGCATAGAATCGAGAATCATTTCTGCGCATTCCATCGCGGCAAGCCCTTCCTCGGCGCTGACTTCAGGGCGAAGTGATTTATCGGCAACGGCGAGCAGGAAGGCCTCCTGTTCGAGCCGAAGCGGCTCGGCGTCGCTGACGTCGAGTTTTTCGACGTGCAGGAGGTCCTGCCAGTTCTGCGTGAGCAGCGCGAAAGTGCCGGATTTTTTGAGCTGTCTTATTTTTTCAACGACATTTATGTTCGGGTCGGTCTTGATGACGACACCTGTTTTTTTGAAGTAGTCAACGCTGAGGTATGCTTGTCGGCTGAAGACCCTGACCTTGCGTTCTGTTTTGAGGGCGAGCCGCGAGGCGGTGACATTGGCTATACAGCCGTTTTCAAAAGTGATTCTCGCGTTACAAATGTCTTCAGTATTCGGGTCGATAACGCCTATGCCGACGGCTTCAACTTTTGATACCTTGCTTGCCGCCAGCGACAGAATAATATCAATGTCGTGAATCATAACATCGAGAACGACACTGACGTCGGTAGAACGAAAAGGATACGGGCTGATACGCGCCGCCTCGATGAACTTCGGTTCGATTTGGAGTCGTTTGATTGCCTGGACGACCGGGTTGCAGCGTTCGGAATGGCCGACTGCAACGAGACATTCATGTTGTTTTGCGAGTTCGACGATGTTTTTCGCCTGGGCGACGTCGGAGGCGAGAGGTTTTTCGATGAGGACGGGAATCCCCGCCTGTATCAGCGGCTTTGCGAGTGCAAAGTGTTCGCTTGTAGGTGCGGCTATAGTGACGGCATCGACTTTGCCTATAAGCTCGGCGGCGTTTTGAATCGCTTCGCAGCGGTATTTTTTAGCGAGGCGTTTTGCCTTGTCAAGGTCAATATCGACTATGGCTGTGAGATTACTCTGAGGCAGGTCGGAATAAACTCGGGCGTGGATTTCGCCCATTTTGCCGGCGCCAACAACTGCGGTTCGAAGCTTATCCATAAGAAAAATGCACCTGACCCCTTTTTCAGTCCCGGAACGTTTCGAGATACCTGCCGAAGCGATGCTCGCTGCTTTTAATAATCGCGTCGAGCATATCCCGGACATTTCCATCGAGACCCGGATCTTCAATCATTTGCTTTGCTTTTTGCAGCAGGGGCATTCTGTCGTCGCGATAGAGACGTTTATAGGCGTCTAAGATTGCCTGCTGCTGCTTTTCGTCGAGTCCTGCACGTGCAAGGCCACGTTTATTGACGCCTCGAACTTCGGGCGGGTAATGTCCGCTGACAATCAAAAAAGGCGGGATGTCCCTGTTGATTCCGGCCATTCCGGCGGCGTAGCACCATTTGCCGATAGTAACAAACTGGTGGAGCAGGACAACACCGGAGAGCCAGACACCCGTCCCGATTTTGCAATGGCCGCTTATCTGGGTGAAGTTGCTCAGGACGGTCCTGTCTTCGATGACGCAGTCATGGCCGATGTGGACGCCAATCATAAGGAGGTTATTATTGCCGATTTTAGTAAAGGCGTCGTGGTGCATACTTGGGTGAATGGTAACCTGTTCGCGGATGGCGTTATCGTCGCCGATTATCAGCCTGCCGAGCTTTGCGTCAGGACGAAGATTGAGAATTTGCGGCTGGCCTCCGATAACACAATTTGAGAAGAAATGATTGCGTTTTCCGATGCGGACGTTTTTGTCGATGACGACGTTTGCTTCAAGGACGTTCCCTTCGCCGAGGCAAGAGCCGGCGCCTACAAAGCAGTTTGGCCCGATTACAACGCCATCTTCTAATAGTGCGCCGTCTTCAATAACCGCGGTAGGATGAATCTGTTTCATTTTGATGTCCCGCAGAAGAACTTTCTATTTCGTTCAACATTTTATATCCTGTCGTTATCCACGAGCATAAATTTGATTTCACATTCTGCGACGACTGCGTCGGCAACCATTGCTTTGCATTTACAATGAGCGGTTTTGGTATGGCTCTTGACGGTTTCGGCAATGAGAATAAGCTGGTCGCCTGGGACGACGGCCTTTCGCAGCTTGACGCCATCCATACTGAGAAGGACGGCGAGTCGGCCTGTGTGCTCAAGCCGCTGGGCAAAGAGCAGGCCCGCGAGCTGTGCCATTGCCTCGACAATCAGAACGCCGGGCATAATGGGCGTGCCTGGGAAGTGTCCCTGGAAGAACTGCTCATTGTAGGTCACATTTTTTATTCCCTTTATGAAGGAATCACTTTCCAGCTCGATTACCTTGTCAACAAGCAGGAAGGGATACCTGTGGGGGAGAATTCTGGAGATTTGGCGGATATCGAGCAGGGCGTCGGTGCCGAACTTTGCGGCTCGCTGTCGTCGTTCAGCGGCTTCGTAGAGTTTGTGCGCGAGCTGCTGATTGAGCGAATGGCCGCTTTTGTATGAGACGATTCTGCCTTTGACGGCCCTGCCGACGAGGGCGAGGTCGCCTATGAGGTCCACGATTTTGTGTCTGACGCATTCATCGGGAAACCTGTAGGAGTTTTTGATGGGGCCGTCGGAATTGATAACGAGAATGTCCCTGGGAGAAAGGTGGGTTCCCATACCGCGTGCCTGGAACTGCAGGGCCTCGGCTTCGAGCAGAAACGTCCTGGCGCGGGCGAGGTGCTTTTCGAAACCGTCGGAAGTGAGACGGAAGCTGAAAATCTGCCTTCCTATGCCGGTGTGGCCCGCATAGTCGAGGTCATAGGTTATATTTAGCGCCTCGTCGGGGTAAGGCAGCGCATAAATGGAGGCGTCACCCGCGGTGATAGAGACGGGCTCTTCAATTGTGAAATCCTGTCTGGTTGATTGCTGCTCGACGGGCGTTGCGGCAGCCAGCACCCTGAAATACTCGCTGCTGCTGGAATCGGGTCCGGGCATTTCGGGTGCGTTGACTTCGATAATCAGATTGTCAATTTCGAGGGCGCTGACGGCAGCCAGACAATGCTCGACGGTTTCGATACTGATGGGCCCTTTTTTTATGGTGGTTCGGCGCGTTCGTTCGGCGATATTAGACGCAATGGCCCTGATGCGAACCGGCTCTGATACGTCCGTGCGGACAAAGACAATACCCGTATCGACCGGCGCGGGCCGAAAAACGACGGTTGCATCCTTGCCGCCGAAGAGACCCTTGCCACTAACGGTCGTCTGGTTTGCTATCGTTTTTTGAAGCTTCAAGTTTATCTACCTTTGCGGACAATTCCCTGAATTGTTCCATAAGTTTGGGCAGTCGCTGCGTGCAGGCCCAGACGCGTAACGCCTCTTTGAGCTCGATGGCGGGGTACCCAAATACCTGCATACCCGGCCCGACACTTTTTAGCACGCAACTCCGAGCGCCAACTATAGCGCCGTCGCCTATTTCGACATTGTCGGTGGCGCCAGACGCGCCGGCGAAAACGACGCCGTCGCCGATTTTCGTGCTGCCTGCTATGCCGACCTGCGCGACTATGAGGCAGCATTTGCCGATGACGACGTTATGGGCTATCTGAACAAGGTTATCGATTTTTGTGCCTGCGCCGATACGTGTTTCGCCGAATTTGGCCCTGTCAACACAGGAATTGGCTCCTATTTCGACAAAATCCTCGATAACGACAACGCCGTTGTGGGGAATGAGGCGATGAACGCCGTCGATAAATGCGTAACCAAAGCCGGTGGAGCCGATTGTTGAGTTGGCCTGGATGATGACGGAATTGCCGATGGTGCAATTATGATAAACGACGACGTTGCAGTCGAGACGGCAGTTTGCGCCTATTTTTGAGTTCTGTCCTATTTTACAGCCGGCACGGATAACGGTTTCGTCGCCAATTTCCGCGCCTGTCTCAATAACGACAAGCGGGCCAACCGAGACATTTTTCCCGAGTTTAACATTTTTGGCGACGCTGGCCGTGGGGTCAACGCCCGGCACAGGCGGTTCGAGCTTTGGCGCGAAGATTTTGAGCGCCTCGATAAGCGCCGCATTTACGTTTTTAACCACCAGTTGGGACATAGACAGACCGGCTACGGCTTTGGCGACTATCACAGCGCCGGCGTGGGAGCTTTTCAGCTCGGCCAGATGTTTATCATCGGCAAGGAAGGTCAAGGTGGTCTGGTCTGCGGCACCAACAGGCCCGACCGAACGGACGACGCCCCCGCCAGAGGTCCCCGCGAAAGCGGGGATTAGCTCAGCTTTGAGTTGTTTAGCCAATTCTTTAACCATCATTTCCATATTGCGATTATCAGTCATCAATTTGCCGACTTGTCGGCAGCATCGACTTTTGCCAGGACCGCGTCGGTGACATCTTCGCAGCCGGCACTGTAGAGGACCTTGTGCGTGCTGATTGTCAGCATAAGCTCGTTCGAGTTGGCGGCGGGCAGCTCCGGCTCGCTTTTTTCGAGCACCAAATCGAGCATTTTTTCTTTAGCAACTTCGGCAGTGGCGTTAACAACGTCATTAAACAAGCTTTCAATTATGGCCTGCTCACGGATGTCCATCTGGCGTTTGAAGAATTCCTGCTGCGCCTGCAGGCGGGCCTGTTTTTCGAGTACTTCCTTCATCGCCGACAAATAGTCGGGGCTGCCGGGCTTTAACGTCTTGAGTCCTGTTTTATCGAGGTCTATTTCTTTGGAGAGCCTCTCAAGCTCGATTCCCAATTTGTCACGTTCGGCGGCAAGCTCCCGGCGGTATTTGACATTGCGTTTGCAATCCTGGAATATCCTGCGAACGCTGACAATGCCGATTTTAAGGCATTTGGCTTCCTGCGCCGGGGCGGTCTTTTCCGAAGCGGGCCCTGCGCTGCGCTGCGTGTCAGCTCCGGTCACAAATTCAGCAACAGTCAACGCTGCCGCAAGAACCACGAGGACCGTTACAAACAGTTTATACTTCATAATTCATCCTTTCCTATAGTATTGTGTCATGCGTATTGCGTCGTGCGAACAAATTACACAATACGCACGACGCACAACGGGATATTCTACAATCGTTTAAGAATTTCGCAATGAGTAGGATAATAGAGAGGAAAATGTTCCCGGCCCCTTTTCTGTCAGAACAAAGTCCCGACGGAAAAGCTGAAGGCCTGAGTTTCGTCGCCTTCGCTTTTCATCAGGGGGGCTGCCAGTTCAAAACGCATAGGAACCGGGCCAAACCACTGCGGTATCATTATCTGGATACCTGCGCCTGCGCCGACGCGGTAATCGCCGGTATCGATAGCGCCTGAGTCGATGAAAAAAAGGGCTGAAACGTTTTCGCCGACGAGCGGGATGGTTACCTCGGCATTAGCGATAAAAATCCAATCGCTGCCAATGGGGTCTTTTCGCTCCGGCGTAAGATTGGGGTCGATGTTTGTCTGAAGCCCTCTTGTGCTCACGCCTCGGTATTGGAAGCCGCGGATGCCGTATGTGCCGGTGCCGCCGGCGTAGAATTTTTCAAAGGGCGGGGCGCTGCCCACGGTGGTGGCGCCCAGAAGTTTGGCGGCAAGAACCGTTTTTCTCTCGGCCAAATCCTCATAAAGGGTATAGTATTTTCTGTAGGTTGCGCTGGCGATGCCGAAGGTGTGGTCGCCTCCGACCTGTTCATAACTAATGTCGAAGCCGTGGCCTGTTGAGGGATTGAACATATTGTCAACGATGTTTCTGCTGACCCCAAGCCGGACACCGGCGAGAAAGTTACCGCCTTCGACTTCCTTTATTTCGATTGGCGCGTCGTAATCGATGCCCCGGACGTTGACGTTTTCGGCGCGGAAGCCGATGCTGCGCCGCCATTTGTCTTTGTAGCGTTTTTCGAGACCGACAAAGCCCTTGGTCCTCTGCTCATCGTAGGATTCCCGCCATCTTCCCCAGCTTGAGCCGGCCAAGTCGAGAGAGGTTGGTTTGTCATTTAGGTATGGTTCGGTGAAATTAACGGAGTACTGGCTTATTTGGGTGCCGGGCTGGAGTGAAATCCGGAGGGTCTGTCCTGCCCCCTTGAACGCCTTTCCCATGATAAAATCAGCGAAGCTTTCGGGTGTATCGGTGATATCGAAGTTTCTCTGCTCGAAGGTAAGTTGGCCTATGATGCCTGCGTCGGAGCTAACACCCGCGCCGAGCATAACCATACCGGTTCTGCCTTCGATGATATTGACCCGTGCGTCTTTTTGTCCCTCGGCCGGGGTTTGGGCCGGGGTAATAGTTGCGCCGTCTCGTTCCGTAAGCAGCGACCGCTGGAGGATTCTTTCGAGCTCGCCTTTGCCGTCGCCGTGAGCGATATCCGCGTTGTACCAGTCGCCCGGCTGGAAGTCATACTCGTCGAGGACTCGACGAACGACTTTGTCTTTTATGCCCTCGTTGCCGGTGATAATTATCTGGCCTATGCGAAATCGCCGGCCTTCCTTTACGTTATATTCGACGGCGATGGTCTTGTCGGAGACGAACTTGAT
Organism: Planctomycetota bacterium; assembly: GCA_043811995.1. Lineage (GTDB taxonomy): Bacteria > Planctomycetota > Phycisphaerae > Sedimentisphaerales > Anaerobacaceae > Fen-1362. The sequence continues at coordinate 4,712 of JBDRMP010000052.1, read as the reverse complement.
GCTTCGCTCGACCTGGGCCTCGATGAAGCCGTTTTCCTTGTAGGTTTTGACAAGCCGTTTCGTATCGGATTCGGCCTTTTGCTCGTTGTATGTTTGTCCCTTTTGTAGCGACAGTTGTTCATAGAGCTTCTCGTTATTGTATTCCACGTTGCCTGTAAAAACGATTTGTTCAACAGAATAGGCAATGCCTTCTTCAATGGTGAAAATGATTCTAACTTTGGTCTTGTCTTCGTTGAACTGGCGCTTCGCCTCGATTTTGGCATTGAGGAAGCCCCTTTTCTGGTATGCCTGCTGGAGTTTGGAGACGTCCTCGGCAAGCCGGTCTTCCTGGTAGTATTTCTGGAACACCAGGAAGGTTCTGGGTCTGGTCTTGGCTATTTTTTTCAGCTCACTTGACTTGATGGCCTTGTTGCCGGCGAACCCGACGGCGGCTATTTTTACGCGAGGGCCTTCATTAACGGTGTAAATCAACTTGCCTTCGGCTGTTTTTGCGGTATCGAGCGATACTTCGGTATATGGAAAACTATTTTTGCGATAGAACTCAGCTATGGTTGTTGTATAGGTCTGCGCCAGGACGGGGTCAAGATAGTCGCCGACCTTGAAACCGAGTTTTTCCTGAAGTTTTTTGTCGCGATACGCCTTATTGCCGACGAATTCAATCGACCGAATGATATTTTTCTCTACGACGACAAAGGTAAGCTCTAATTCTGCGTCAACCGGTTTTGTGTTGTAGTAACAATATTCGACGCCGGCAATCTCGGCTATTCGTTTTGTGTCCTCCGTTGCGACCTCGGGACTGAAAACGGCCCCCTGCCTTGAACGGACTTTTGCGAGGATTTTGGACGTATTAATATTGACGTTGCCTTCGGCGCGGATGGCGGCTATTGTCTGACCGGCCCCCGCGTCTTGCTGTCGCAAGACAGCAACGGGGGCCTCAGCCGAATAAGCCAACTGCGCGCAAACGGAGACGCAAACCGCAAATATACAAACCTCACACCAAAGCTTTCTCACTTTTACCTTTCAATTAAAACGGCGCATCTTCCCCCGCCGGCTCCTGCTGCAGGGATGCGGACGGCTCACCCGCAAACGAGGCGTTTTCAAACCGCGTGAATTTTTCCCTGAAGACCAGGTTGACCGTGCCGGTTGGGCCGTTGCGCTGTTTGGCGATGATGACTTCGGCGGTGTTGTCCGGCTCGTAATCTTTTTCCCCGCGGTGATAATAATCCTCGCGGTGCAACAGCATTACGACGTCAGCATCCTGCTCGATACTGCCGCTTTCCCGCAGGTCGCTCATTCTCGGTCGATGTCCTTCGCGTCCCTCGGGTGAGCGGTTCAACTGGCTGAGCACGACGACGGGAATATTCAGCTCCCGTGCAAGGGCCTTAAGGTATCGCGATATCGTCGTTATTTCCTGCTGTCGGCTTTCGACGCGGGAATTGCCCAAATGCATCAACTGCAGATAATCGACAATGACGCAGCGAATGCCGTGCTGGCTTTTTAATCGTCTGGCCTTTGCTCGCAATTCGAGCGGCGTCAGCGTCGATGTGTCGTCGACATATATGGGCGCCGCCGAAAGAACCCCGCAGGCATCAACCAGCTTTCGATAATGGTCCGTGGAAAGCATACCCTTTCGCACGAGCTGGCTCTCGATTTCGCTTGCGCCGCACAGGAAGCGTTCGGCTAACTGCTGCTGGCCCATTTCGAGGGAGAAAATGCCGATGGGCGTTTTTTCGAGCACGCCGACGTGCTCCGCGATATTGAGGGCAAGGGAGGTCTTTCCCATACTGGGTCTGCCGGCGACGATAATCATTTCGCCGTTTTGCAGCCCGCAGGTCATTTCATCAAGCTCGAAATAGCCGGTGGCTATTCCGGTGACGTGCTTGCCTTCGCGTTTTTCGATAAGCTCGTAGGCGCGTGTAACGAGGTCTTTAAGGGCGAATGCCTGGCCTGAGGTGCGCTTGTCGGTGATTGCGAAGATTCGGCTCTCGGCCTCGTCGAGCTTCTGGATTGACTCGCCGGTAACGTCGTAGGCGTCGTTCAATATTTCGGTGGCGGTCTGAATAAGCTCTCGGAGCAGTTGCTTGTCTTTTACGATATTGGCGTAATAGACGACGTTTGCGGAGCTGGGCACGGAGTTGAAAAGCTTGCCTAAGTATTCGACGCCGCCGACCTGCTCTAATTGTTTTCGTCTTTCAAGCTCGTCGCGAAGCAGCACGCCGTCGATACCCTCGCCCCTGTTTTTCTCATAGAGGGCGATTACGGCTTCGTAAATAAGCTGGTGCTCGACCCGGTAGAAGCTGTCGCGGTTGAGCATTTCGACGACCTGGCCTATACAGGCGGGGTCGATGAGCATCGAGCCAAGGACCGCTGCTTCGGCGGCAAGAGATTCGGGCATTGACCGGCCGGTCAAAGCGGCGACCCCTGCGTCTTGCTGTCGCAAGACAGCAGCGGGGGCAGATGCTTTTGGCGCGCCTCCAAGCGGCTCGACTCGCTTGCGAGCGGGCTTGCCTGTATTTTCCTTAATCGTTCCTGCCATTTACTGTCATCCCGTTGGCCTTTGGCCAACAGAGCAGTTGAGCATTTGACCAGGAGAACAGATGAAATTGCGTTATTGCGGTCTCCTGCTCATCTTTCTACTACTCATATTGGCCGCCGGGCAAGTAAGGAATTGTAGATGGACAGACCCGAAGTGTCAAACGTTTATCCCGCCTATGACGGATTTGTTTCGGGCATCTGCGAGGTAATTAAAACCCCTCAAGCCAGTCGTTGGCCATAACGGCAAAGTCATCGAAATTGACCCGGCTGTCGCCATCGGGCAAAGGCGAAATATCAGCAGAGCAAATCGGCAGGCCAATTCTCAACCATTGCTCGGTAAAATCGAGCAATTGAACAATATCGTTTGTGATTCCCCACTGGCTTGCGAAAATTGAGAAGTCGGCAAAATCGACTATTCCGTCGCCGGATGGAGGCGGAGCCAAATCCGCCGGTATCTCCTCGAACAACCACTGTTCGCATAGTTCCGCAAGGTCGAAGGTATCTACACCATCAGGGCAAACGATATCGCCTGGCAATATCTGCCAGAGAAGTTTTGGGTAATTAGTACTTTCGCAAATGTGCCAGATATTTACAAAGTCCCAGCCGGCAATAGTGAATGTGCCTTCTGTCTGCATTTCAATAGTTGTCTTGCCAATTCCGCCGGCACTGATTGTTTGACCACTTGTGTTGACATCCCAAAAGGAAAAAGACACCGTTGGCGAGCCGTCTGCAAAACCGACTAATCCTCCGGTCTGGTACAGACCTGAAACATGCCCAGTTGAACAGCATCTGGTTATATCACCCTGGTTTATCCCGCAAAATCCACCCGTATAAAGATAGGTGCCAGCGACGTCTGCCGAAGAGTAGCAATTGGAAATCTGTCCGCTGTTGCTGCCAATGAATCCGCCTATAATTGCGTAACCTGCGACCTCTCCCGTCAAGAAACAATTGCTGACAGTTCCGGAGTTGTGTCCTGCAAAGCCGCCAGTAATATTTGAATTGTATCCGTTGGTTATTAAGACGTTTTCTATTCCGAGGTCTTTTATCTCACTGTTGCTGTCAATGTATCCGAACAAGCCGAGATAATTGTTTGCCAGGCCATTGGTATCTATGGTCAGATTAACAATTTTATGCCCTGCTCCGTCAAAAACACCATCAAAGGCGACGCCATTGAAATCGTCCCAATAGCCGGTTCCAGATGCGATGACGGAGGTATTAAAAACCTGCCTCCCGGGCAGATTAGGGTCGATGTCGATATCGGCAGTCATTATGAAACATTTGTTGTAGTCGTTGACATCGGCTGCGAGGATTAAAAGGTCAGTTACGTCGGCGATTTGGTATGGGTCGTTCGGCTCGCCTGTTCCGCCGGAGTATTTGGCGAAGCAGGGAGAGGCCACGGTAAGAATCAGAAATACTAAACCGGCCTTCCTCATAATAACACCCTGTGCTCCCAAGAATAATTCTCACAACATTATATCGAATGCAGAGCCGAAACACAAGAAAAAACGCCGATTGAAAAAACGCAAATATGGGCGTGATTGTGTAAAAAAACCATCAGAGGCGTGATTTGTTTTGGGTATCTGCGAGGTAATTAAAACCCCTCAAGCCAGTCGTTGGCCATAACGGCAAAGTCATCGAAATTGACCCGGCTGTCGCCATCGGTCAAAGGCGAAATATCAGCAGAGCAAATCGATAGCCCAACTTTTAACCACTGCTCAGTAAAATCGAGCAATTGAACAATATCGTTTGTGATACCCCACTGGCTTGCGAAGATAGAGAAGTCGGCAAAATCGACTATACCGTCGCCGGATAGAGGCGGCGCCAAATCCGCCGGTATCTCATCGAACAGCCACTGCCCGCAAAGTTCGGCAAGGTCGTAGGTATCCACGCCATCGGGACAAACGATATCACCGGTCAGAATCTGCCAAAGAAGTTTCGGGTAATTGGTAGTTTCGCAGATAGACCAAATATCAATGAAATCCCAGCCGACGAAATTGATTGCTTGCTTCATTTCCTCATCCGTCAACGGCGTTCCATGAACTTGTCCCGTCCATAGTTGGAGGTTGAAAAAAGCAATGGCTACTCCGGCCTGATTTTGTGTAAAATTGGGCCAGATAAACAATTATATTTTTTGAAAGGAGTAGCCATGCAGAAGAAATTGTATCAAATTACAGACA
>JBDRMP010000051.1:0-51554 GCA_043811995.1 Planctomycetota bacterium | reverse complement strand
ATGGGCATAAAGCTCGCCACAGAGGATGGGCGTCGTCGCATAAGTTGAATGAGACCACGAGAAAACAGCCGAATCGGCTAAACGTGGAAACTCGGATAGAAGGATGAAGCAATCAAACGAATTTTGATGTTGACAGGCCTGACTTCATAGAAGGTCACAGAGGACACAGAGATTAAAAAAACAGTATTTATTTGTGTCTTTTCCATTTTTTTCAGTCATCGGTTAATTTTGCCGCATCGGGTAAAGTTGCACGAATAGTGGCCTTCAATTTTTCTGCTGCCTCTTTGGGATTTTCCGCATCCCAGAGTATTGTCAAGTGATGATTTGTATCGAAGTGAGTTTTTAACCTTTTGAACTTTTTCTTTTCACAAGTGTAGATTACAGGTTTTCCGAGACCTTCGGCATAGCCCGCTTCCCAGTAAGCACCAGAATTGTTGTGACTAAGGTCTGCGATTAGGAAACGTGATGTTTGGATTTCGACGCGAAGTCGATCATCTATGAGACCGGCTTTGGGTCTTTCATAGAGTAGAAAAAGGTCAAAGCCGGTTTGTTTGACTGCTGGCTTGAAGGTATTTTCGACGATTGTATTTAATTGAGCGTCTCCATACTTCATTGCCATGAATGCTTTACGGCTATCAGATGTGCCTTTTTTAAGTTTTTCGTAATATTGCCATCCTTCTACTGTGAGAGTTGCATCAGCTATTAGACCATCAACACTTGTTGTTATGTTGCCTTTAATAAAGCCCATTCTTTTGAGATATTCTAATATAATTTGAAATTCCTGAGATGTTGCAGAACCTATTATTGGTAAGATAGGTATTTCATCCCCAGGTTGAATATCAATAGTTTCACCATGTGCTTTCTCGCCCATCCATCGGATAAAATTATCCGCCTGAACCGCAGGGGTTGGAGGAGGATTTTTGATAATTAAGTCCACAGTTTGCTCATCAAAGCTAACATTTTTTATATTAAAATTTTTGTCTTGAGGTTCTTTTGTGATTGCTTCATGTTGTGTTCGGACCCAATGGCTCAAGACAGCGATTTTCTGGATGTCATTGTTCAAAATATATGGCAACTGACGACCGAAACCATATTCTATGTTGAAGTTGCCGCATCTCGGACAGGAATAAGAGTTCATAGACCATGACGTTTTAGGATCATGATAATACGTTGGTGCATTAATATCCGAATTACATATTGGACATTTGTCTGCCATTTACGATTTTCCTATTGTTCTTGTCTATGCGATTATTTTATCTTCAATCAGTTCGTGAATCATACCGGTCAGGCCGGCGTCGGTTGGTTCGACGGATTTGGTTTCCTTTGCGGCGAGGACCACGCTTTGGATGCGGTGGACTTTGGTGGGCGAGCCGGTCCGGCCGCACCAGGTCAGGTCGGCCTGAAGCAAATCGAGGTTCCATTGTTTCATAAGTAGGCCTTTTTTGTCTAATTCTGCGGTCTTGCGGGTGATGAGCGCCTTTAGTTCATCAGGTGTTGCGGCAGGGTTCTCGGCCTTGAGCGTCTGCTCGATTTCGACGGGGGGCATAGAGGTTTTGTATTTCATCATTTTTTTTGCCGCGGCTACCCTCGGCTCATTTGCGTCGGCGGTGACAGTGAGCAGGACGGGAAGTTCCGCCTTGACCTTTTGCCAGCCGTTGCCGATGTTGCGCTGGACGCTTACGGTGCGGTCTTCAATCCCGACGAGTTTTTCAACGTATGTAATTTGCGGCAGCCCCAGCTTTTCTGCCAATTGCGGCCCGACCTGGGCGGTGTCGCCGTCGATGGCCTGTCTGCCGCATAGGACAATGTCGTATTTGAGTTGCCTGACGGCGCAGCTTAGTATGTAGCTTGTTGCCAGCGTATCGCTCGCGGCACAGCGTGCGTCGGTAACGAGGATTGCGTCGTCGGCGCCGCGATATAGGGCGTCCCTGAGAACCCGGCCTGCGGCGGGCAGCCCCATTGTTATGACGGTAACGCTGCCGCCGAATTTATCCCTGATTTCGAGGGCCATTTCGAGGGCGTTGAGGTCTTCGGGATTGAATATCGCAGGCAGAGCCGAACGATTGACGGTTCCGTCGTCGTTCATCGCCTTGCCTGTTATTCTTTTTGTATCAGGGACCTGCTTTACCAAAACTACACAATTATACACCACCGGTTGCCTCCTTATTGTTTCGGGTCTGGAAAGGCAGCGAAAGAGGGCAGTTTAGCAGGAATCACGGCCAAGTCAATGGCGAAGGGGCGATTTGGGCAAAAACGCTGTCGGAGCCGGCGTTAAAAGGTTAAACTGAACATAGTAAAAGGTCGAATTTATTATTAGAGGGTGGTGAGAGGAGAAAGTTTTATTTTGACAAGAGTCCGATATAACGAATAATGCTGGCTTAGAGCAGAGAAGGACGCACCAGCCGAGGCCAGGGAACAGGCGAAATCGACAAATAAATGGCTAATAACGAAACCACTAATTATGACACGATGCTCGGCAAGATGGCCCTGGAGCAGGGGCTTTGCACCGGTGAAGAACTGAAGCTATGTGTCGAAGAGGCCCAGACCCAGCAAAACACCAGCCCCATTTCGCTGCAGAACCTGCTGATTAAGAAGGGTTACATTACCGCGACGCAAGTGCATCGGCTGAAGAATTCGATAAAAGAGGCCAAGGGGACCGCATCTGCTCATCAGATACCCGGCTATCTGGTTTTAGGCAAAATCGGCGCAGGCGCTATGGCGGTGGTTTACAAGGCCAGGCAGCTAAGTTTGAACCGGATTGTCGCGATTAAGATTTTGCCGAAGCGGTTCACCGAGAATAAAGAATATGTGGAGCGTTTTTACAAGGAAGGTCAGGCAGCTGGCAAACTCAATCACCCCAATATCGTGCAGGCGGTGGACGTCGGCGAGGCGGGCGGCTACCACTACTTTGTGATGGAATATGTCGAAGGCAAAACCCTGTATGAAGACCTGTCGGCGGGCAAGGTATTCGGTGAGCAGGAGGCGCTCGATATAATTATACAGGTGGCCAAAGCGCTTCGGCACGCTCATTCGGTCGGACTGATTCACCGCGACGTCAAGCCAAAGAACATAATGATAAACAAAGACGGCGTCGTGAAGCTCGCCGATATGGGTCTGGCCCGCGAGACGACGGACATCGAGGCGGCGAAAACCGAAAAGGGCAAGGCATACGGCACACCTTACTATATCTCCCCTGAGCAGATACGCGGCGAAATGGACATCGACGAAAGAGCGGACATCTACGGGCTTGGCGCAACGTTTTATCATCTGGTGACGGGCCGAGTTCCCTATATGGCGGATGACCCGGTCGAAGTGATGAAAAAGCACCTCAAAGACCAGTTGGTTCCGCCCGACCATATTAACACTACGTTGTCGGCAGGCGTCTCTGAGGTAATCGAAGTGATGATGGCCAAGAACAAGGCCAACAGATACGACAACGTGGACGAGCTGCTGGTGGATTTGAAGGCGGTGCGTGCGGAGCAAACACCCGTGCGTGCACACAAGCGAATAGACATCTCCTCGCTGGAGCAGTTGGAGGATGGCGAGGATGTCGAGTCGGAGGAGCAGGCCGAGCTGGTGCAGGTTGCCACGCGGTGCAAGACCGTCATACTGTTCCTGGGGGCGTTGTCGGTGGTATTATTGCTGATAATTATAATGCTGCTGCTGCGGTGACGTGTCCGCCGTCTGCAAAGCCGACGGCGAGACCTCGCCTCGCGGCGGGCCGGATTAAACGAACTCTAAATTTCAATTACCGATAATCAACAACCACTTTTGATATATGCCGATGGGTGCAAGATTTTCACCGGATGAGCTGGCGGAAGTCCTTAGCCACTACGATATTGGAAAAATCCGCAAGGTTATGCGTCTTGTGGGCGGGAGTAAGCGTGCGCCGAAAATTGTGGTTACGACTGCAAAGGGGAGGTTCCTCGTTAAGCGGCGATTTCAGGGCAAGGACGACGTTTACCGGGTGGCCTTTGCGCACGCGGTCCAGTCGCATCTGGCTAAACACTATTTCCCGATTGTCCCCCTTTTGATGACGCGGGACCAGGTCAGCACGTTATTGCAACTACGCGGCAACATATACGAGCTGTTCAAATTCGTGGGTGGGACGCGCTACAAGGGTTCAGCCGAGGAGACCATCGACGTAGGCAGGCAGCTTGCCAAATTTCATCAATACCTTGCCAATTTCAAGTTCGAATGGGAGCCGCTGAAGGCCAGCTTCCACGATTCGACGACAGTGCGGGGTCATCTCAAAACCGTCTCATCCGACAGCTCGTCCGCCGCCGAAAGACAACTGCAGGAGGCAGGTGAGAAACTAATGGCCCTTTATAACGCGGCGAGTGTGCGCGTTAACGAACTTGGTTTCGACTCGTGGCAGGAGCAGGTGGTCCACGGCGACTGGCATCCGGGCAATATGCTGTTCGACAAGGGCAAATTAGTTGCCGTGCTGGATTTCGATACGGTGAAGATTGCGCCGCCGATTACCGACCTCGCAAACGCGATGCTTCAGTTTTCAATAGTGGGCTATCACCCCAATCCCGCCGACTGGCCCGATTATCTTGACCAGGCCAAGCTCATCCACGTTCTCGAGGGCTACCGCGAGGTTGTAAAGCTCGACAAAAACAAGCTCGATTCGCTTCTGGATTTGATGGTCGAGACAATGATAGCCGAGGCGGTCCTGCCTATTGCCGCGACGGGATTTTTCGGCAATCTGAAGGGGCTGGATTTCCTTAAGATGATTCTTCGCAAGTGCCGCTGGATAGACGCCAACCGCGAAACCCTCACCACCGCAATTGAATCGTAGCGCTTGTGATAAGCTCCAAGCTCATCCTACAAGATTATATATTTCGCAGGGAGAGAAGTTTTTTGACTATATCGACCGCGGCGGTTGGCCGGGCAAGCCGGCGGACGTTGTCGCGCATTTCAGCAAGTCGTGAGGGATTATCCAGCAGATTATCAATCTTGTAAGCCAGGACGGGCAGATTATTGCATCGGATGGCGGCGCCTTCTTCGAGCAAATGGTCGGCGTTGCGTTCCTCCTGTCCGCGGATGGGGTGGACTATCACGATGGGCAGGTTCTTGGCCAGCGCCTCGGAGGTTGTCAGGCCGCCTGGTTTACCGAGTAGCAAATCGGCTGCGGACATATACTCGTCCATTTTTGTCGTGTAGCCCACGGGAACAATTCTGACGGGGCAGCTTGTGTCGAGCTGCCCGGATAGTTTCTCAAGTCGCTTTTTCAGCTCGTCGTTTTTCCCACAAACGGCTACTACCTGCACTTTGTTGTGCATCTTCATCAACGACTGAATGAGCATCTCCATAGGGCCTACGCCGAATCCGCCCGCCGAGGTGAGAATCGTCGTCAATGCTGCGTCGAGGCCGAGCTTTTTGCGCATCTGGGCCTTGTCTTTGGGCTCGGCAAAGACAGGGTCGATGGGGATGCCTGAGACGGTGATTTTTTCAGGCGGGACACCAAGCTCCTGCAGGTGAAGTTTCGTTTCTTCCAGCGCAACGAAATAATGTTCATAGTGCCGACAAAGCCACATCGCGTGCAGGTCAAAATCCGTGACTACGATGGCCTGCCGCGTCGTCAGGCCGCGTTTTTGTTTCAGCCAGGAGATAATCTCGGCGGGGAGGAAATGCGTGCATACCGCCAGGTCGGGCTGATATTCTTTTAACAGTTTGATAAATGGACGGGCGTTTAGTTTGTCGAAGGCGAGGCGCCGCCGCTCGAATCGCCAGGGATTATCCATGTGATTGTAAAGCCAGCCGAGCAAATCGGGCGCTTTATCAACAAGCTCTATATAGGCCTTTGAGTACAGCTTCTCGAACAGCTTATTCGTGTATTGGAGGGTGTCGATATTTTTCAGCTCGCCCGCGGCGTTGAGCCGGATGAAGGCCTTTTCCATTGCCTGTGCCGCCCTGACGTGTCCTGCGCCGGCTGAGGCAGAAAGAATGAGCACCCTGTCAAACATCGATACCTCCGTTGACTATTGAAATTCGATTTTATTTTGGCGCGACTGATTCCATATTATGGAGTTTTGGCCCGATTGTTTTGCCGGCATAGTTATAGGTTTTGACCAGCATAATAAAAAACAGGACGACGACTGCAAGAAGAATTATAGCTGTAAACCAGTGATGGGGACGGAATCGCTTTAGTGAAGGCGCGAAGGCAATGAGTGCGAATGCGGCCGCTATGACCGTTATTGCGTCCCAGCTTGCGCGCTGCCAGTATCCGCCGCCGAGATGAATCCACATTCCGAACTCATCGAAGGTCAGCCCCATTCCAATGCCATAGATTAAAGCTGCGGCAGTGAGTTTTCGTCCCGCGGGGCGTTTCAGCAGCAGCCAGGCGCCTACTCCGGCCAGCAGAAAAATACCATAATTGAGGTGGTGGACGTGCGTGCCGCCTATGTAAATGTAAAGGTCGGGTATTTTGCGGGCCATAATCATAAAGACAATAATTCTGGCCGTGATAAACGTCAGCAGAAAGGCGGTAAGGATTTGCCTGGCCAGACGGGCAGAGGCGGAAGACGAGTGATTTTCTATCTTGTCAATGTCCGGCATTTTTACGCTTCCACATAAGAGCGGTTGTTGTATTTTAGCGAATTTAGCAGGCGATAACAGGTGATAAAAGAAAAACCCTGGAACAGGTCCCGGGGTTCAACAATTGAGGGCTTGAATACTCTGTTACTCCGCCGCATGTTTTGGCTTTGCGTATTGCGCGACGACTTGTGCCTGAATATTGGGCGGAACGATTTCATAGTGGGAAAGAGACATTGAGTATGAGCCGCGGCCGCTGGTAACGGATTTCAACTGGCTGTTGTACTGGGTGACCTCCGCCAGGGGGACCTGTGCCTTAATCGAAATCATATTTCCCGGCAGCATTTCCTGCCCGATGACCCTGCCCCGTTTTCCTGCGAGGTCGCCTGCTATATCGCCGATATTTTCCGCCGGTATGGCGATTTCCATATTGACGATGGGTTCGAGCAGGACGGGCTTTGCCTTTTCGAGCGCGTCGAGGAACGCGCCTTTTCCCGCGGAGCGGAATGCGACTTCCTTGGAATCGACGGGGTGATATTTGCCGTCATATACGGAGCATTTTATGTCCTGCATAGGGAAGCCGGCGACGAAGCCGTTTTCCATAATCTCGTTGACGCCCTTTAGGACGGCCGGCTCGTATTGTCCCGGGATGGAGCCGCCGAATATGTCCCAGCTATACTGCAGCGGCGGGTCGGAGTTTCGCTCGGCCGGCTCGACGCGCAAGTAAACCTCGCCGAACTGGCCCGCGCCGCCCGTTTGCTTTTTGTGGCGGTAGTGCCCCTCGGCATTGGAGGCGATTGTTTCGCGGTAAGGGATTTTCGGCTCTTTGGTATTGACCTTGAGCTTCGAGCGGTTTTCCATTTTCTCGAGCATTACGCGCAGATGCAGGTCGCCGAGGCCGTTGAGAACAAGCTCTTTGGTTTGCGCGTCCCTGCTGACCTTCAGGCAGGGGTCTTCTTCGCAGAGTTTTTCGAGAGCGGCGCCGATTTTCTGCTCGTCGCCTCTTGAGGCCGGCTCCAGCGCCAACGCGAACATCGGCTCAGGAGCGGCCGGCATCTCGAATTCACCGCTTACACGCCCGTCGCCAATCAAGTCGCCGATTTTCAAATCCTCAATCTTGCCTATGGTTATGATGTCCCCTGCGATTCCGGCGTCGATTTCCTGGGTTTCGCTGCCCTGTGATTTGAGGATGTGGCCGGGGCGAACGCCTTTTTTCTCGTCGTTACGAATCATATTGGTGTCGGATTTGAGCGTGCCGCTGAAGATGCGGATAGTGGAGAATTTCATATTCGAGCGCGGGTCAAATGCGATTCGAAAGACCATACCCGCCAGAGGGCCGGCCGGGTCAGGCGCCAGCGTTGTCTGTTTATCGCCGTCCTTGAGCTGTGCCGGCGGTGCCTGCAGGGGCGAAGGGGCGTATTTCCCGATGATATTTAGAAGCTCGCTGACGCCAATTTCCTTTCGGGCGTTTGTAAAAACGATTGGAACGACTGTGCCTGCAAGAAGCGCCTGTGTAAAGACGCCCGTGATTTTTTCCGGCGGGATTGTTTCGCCGCCGAGATAGCTTTCCATAAGTGCGTCGTCGGCCTCGATGACTGATTCGATAAGCTCGGTGCGCGCAGTGGCAACGTCCATTACGGGAGAATTGCCCGAATTATTTTCGATGCAGTCGATGACGGACGAATGGTCTGAGGCGGGCAGATTCGCACAACGGCACTGGGTACCGAAGCATTCCTGGATGTCCTTTATAAGCCGCGACCACTCCACGTTTTCAGCGTCCATTTTGTTGATGACTATGATTTTTGCCTTGTTGGCTTTTGTCGCCGCGTCGAAGACCTTGCGGGTGATGGTTTCGATGCCTGCCGAGGCGCTGATAACGATAATAGCCGTCTCCGCGGCCGGTATGGCCTTGATTGACGGGCCTATGAAGTCCGGGTAGCCGGGCGTATCTATGATATTTATGAGTTTCCCGCCTGATTTCGCGTGGACAACGGAGGATTTTATCGAATGGCCGTGCTTTTTTTCCTCGTCGTAGTAGTCACAAATGCTTGTCTTGTCATCTACGCTTCCGAGGCGGTTGGTTGCGCCCGTTTTGTGCAGGATTGCCTCAGCCAGAGATGTTTTGCCCGAGCCGCCGTGACCCAGGAACGCTATATTGCGTATATCAGCGATACTTGCCACTTCCAAATCTCCAAAACTGGTCAGCCGAAGGCGAGACCTCGCCAAGTGACGGGGCCGTCTAAGGCAAAACGGTTTCAACTGCCTCGTAAAAACTTAAATAAACCAGTATAAACAATATGATGGTTTAGACAAGCCCTGTTTTTTGAGAAATTAAGAAGCGGACCCGTGCAGATACCTGCAAAACCGGGTTACGCCCGATTCCCACAAAATGTCTATGGTTGTCTTGCATAAGGGCCTTTGAATTGTTACAATCGAGATTTTATGTTATTTTGCGAAATATAACCTTTTTGGTGGTGAAAGATGATTTTGACGCGAATTTTGCAGCCGAGTTGTGTCATCGTGCCCCTGAAGAGCACGGACAAACGCTCGGCTATAACAGAGCTGGTAAATGTGCTTGACGCCAATAAATTGCTTTCGAATAAAGACGTCGCGCTTCAGGCGGTCCTCACCCGCGAGCAGACCAAAAGCACCGGCATCGGCTCAGGCGTGGCGATTCCGCACGGCAAGTGCAAGGTAGTAAAGGAGCTTGTGATGGCGATTGGAATTGCCGGTGAGCCCATAAATTTTGACAGCGTTGACGGCAAACCCGTAAGCATCATTATCCTGCTCATCTCTCCTTTGGACCAGACCGGGCCTCATATTCAGGCCCTTGCCCAGATAAGCCGGCTTATGCTCGACGAGGAATTTAGAGGCAACCTTCAGAAAGCACATTCTGCACAGGAGGTCTGCGAGCTGTTGAGAAGCAAGGAAAACGGATAATTTCGCTGGTCGGACGCGTCCAACAGGTCGGACACAAATAACCAATCATTAATTACTCAATCTTTTCCGTATGCGACTCCCACGAAACCAGCCCAAGCTCGTGAGGATTTGTCATATCCGGATGACGCGGGACGACGCGCACCGCTACGCCTCTGCGGCCTGATACATGGCAGGGAGTCAATCCGCTGAACCAGTGCTCGCCGTTTTGTTTTTCTGATTTCTGATATTCCATCTTTATAACTGCCCCATCGGTAATGTTGCCTCGTGCGTCGAGGGGGCCGTGGTAAAGCTCAACCGAGACATCGTCGGGTTTGAGCCGTCCCAGCTCGACCAGCGCGCTGACCTTGAGTTTTGAACCGACCTTAATCTGCGGATTTCTGGCGTCAAGCTCATCGCCGCCTTCGCCGTTGCCCATCTCCACCTGAACGTCTTTAATTACCAGGTCCGACCAGGCACTACGCACGTCTCTCTTCCACGCGGCAAATGCCTTTGCCTTGCTCATATTGTCGGCGGTCAGATATTCCCACCTTGTCTGGGCCGGCAGATAGCAGCGCTGCGCATAGTCCATTACCATTCTGCGGGTATTGAACTTCGGCGTAATCCACCTCATCGACTTTCTAACCCTGTGCACCCACGCCCGGGGAAGATTGTCAGCCGAGCGGGTGTAAAACAACGGCACGACCTCATTTTCCAGCATATTGTATATCGCCTGCGACTCGACCATATCCTGATATGCCGCGTCGTCGTATGTCTCGCCCGCCCCGATGGCCCAGCCGCCGTCGGGCTTATAGCCCTCGCACCACCAGCCGTCCAGTGTGCTCATATTCAATGCGCCGTTGATTGCCGCCTTCATACCGCTGGTCCCGCTGGCCTCCCAGGGTCTGCGGGGATTGTTAAGCCATACGTCCACACCCTGCACAAGCATTTTGGCGATATTGATGTCGTAGTCCTCGAGGAACACTATGCGGCGTCTGACGTTGAACTGTTCTGCAAAGTGCACGATTTCCCTGATGATTTCCTTGCCCTCACTGTCTCTCGGATGGGCCTTGCCCGCGAATATGAACTGGACGGGTTTTTTTGCGTCGGTCAGCAGTTTTGCCAGGCGGGCGGGGTCTTTGAACACCAGATTCGCCCTTTTGTATCCGGCGAAACGTCTCGCAAAACCAATAGTAAGCGTTTCGGGGTCAAGCACCTCTTCTGCATGGTTCAGCTCGCTGTGATAGGTCCCTCTTCTCTCCATCTGCGCCTTCAGGCGTCTTCGGGCAAACACTACCAGCCGTTCCTTGCACCGCTGGTGGCAACGCCAGAACTCCTCATCTGATATCTGGTCGATATTGGCCCACACCGGTGAATCGGCGTTCTCGTCAGCCCAGTTATGTCCGAGGTACCGTTCATACAGCCGGCTCATCTCTTCCGAGACCCAGCTCCTCGTGTGCACCCCGTTGGTGATGGATGAAACAGGGACCTCGTTGGTAGGCACCCGTCTCCACAGGCACGACCACATCTCACGCGATACCCGGCCGTGAAGCTCGCTGACGCCGTTTATATGGCTGCTGATTCGCATCGCAAGTATGGGCATCTTGAACCCTTCACCTTCATCGTCGGGCAGTATTCTTCCCAGCGACACCAGCCGCTTTTTGTCTATTCCGATGGTGGGAGCGTAATTGCTGAAATATTTGTCCATAAGCTCGGGGCTGAATTCGTCCACGCCCGCCCGGACAGGGGTATGCACTGTAAAAACGGTGCCTGCCTTTACGGCCTCGAGCGCTTGGTCAAAGCTCACCTTTGACTCGTTCATAATTTGCCGTATCCGTTCCAGCGCAGAGAAAGCCGTGTGCCCTTCGTTAAGGTGGCAAATTGTCGGCTTGATACCCAACGCGGCAAGCGCCCGCATACCGCCTATACCAAGCATAATCTCCTGGCGAATCCTCATCTCCGTGTCGCCGCCGTAAACCGTCGTCGTAATCATCTGGTCGGTCCCGGAATTGGCCGGTATGTTCGTATCCAGCATATATAGCTTTGCGCGACCAACCGAAGCCCGCCATATCTGTGCGAATACCTCTCTGCCCGGGTACTCCACGCTGATGGTTATCGGATGCCCGTCGTCGCCACGAACCAGTTCGAGCGGCATATTGTAAAAATCATTCTCGACGTAAACCTCCTGCTGCCACCCGTCAACGTTAAGGTACTGGCGGAAGTAACCCTTTTGGTAAAGAAACCCCACGCCCGTTATCGGGATGCCGAGGTCGGATGCGCTTTTGAGATGGTCGCCTGCGAGGATACCCAGTCCGCCTGCGTAAATCGGCAGACATTCGTGAATACCGAACTCGGCGCTGAAATACGCAAGCGTAACTTTGGATGAGGCGGAACAGGCGGCTGTAAACCAGCTGGGCTCTTCGAGATATGACTTGAGTTTATCCGCTGCCTTTTGCAGCTCAGCTAAAAAGCCCTGGTTTTCCGCAAGTGTGTTGAGCCGTTCCTGGGATATGCTTCCCAGCATCTTGACGGGGTTGTGCCCGCAACTGCTCCAAAGCGCAGGGTCGATTCGTGCGAACAAATCTATCAGTTCGGGATTCCACGACCAGAACAAATTGCCGGCTATCACCTGAAGGTCTTTCAACGCATCAGGCAGGGCCGGCATAACCGTGTAATTGCGAATCTTGAGCATTTTCACCTCTTCCACAGCGTAAGTCATTTCTCTTCAACAACTAAGCAACACAGGTTCTTACAGTGTCACCCTTGTTCTAAATCGACAAAACAGCACATCGGCTTTACGGCAAAACCCCTCGCAAAACGACCCCCTGCACGCCTTTTGCATCTACGGATTATCTTTCGGGCGGGAATGAAAAAAGGCCTGTAGTTACAGGCCTTTAATAACAGCAGGTTTGACCTCCGCTGATGCGGTCAGAAAGCGAATTGAAGAAAACCCTTCACTTTCACGTGGGCAATCGTTGCTTGTGTCCGAAAGTCCTATACGCATTAGGCGTTTTCGGGTCTTCAAGGCCTGATTTCCCTGAGTTAGGTTTTATCGGTTTTTTCAAATATGGCTTTCTTTACCAGCACCGCAGGGGCGCCTGCCACTATTCTTTATACGAAATTTCAAAGAAAAAATCAAGCAAAAAACACTTTTTATTCGGACCTTCAACTGCCTTTGTGACAAATACTTACCGCCGCTACGCGCCTATTCGGCAATATGACGGACTTTTCTCTACAAAAAATTTCACGCAGGAGGTAAGTCCTTTGAAAGACAGGTGTTACTTTTTGCCGAAAAACATCATAGGGACTATATTTTAAATAGGGATTATCAAAACCACGGCCCGCGGCGTTGGGTAGTAACCTTTGAAAGGAGATAAAATGCTGACACTTGAGAGTTTCCGCAGGATTGTTCCCGATGATGTTCTGGTGGGTATTTACGCAAGGGCAAGGGGGCTTTACGGCAGGCACATCGTCCACCTCAACGCAACTTACCAGGGCGGCGGCGTCACTGAAATCCTTTATTCCCTCGTGCTGTTGATGAACGACGTGGGTATAGATACCGGCTGGCGAATCCTGCACGGAAGCCAGGAGTTTTTTGAAACCACCAAGAGCTTTCATAACGCCCTGCAGGGCAAAAAACTCAAACTTACTCAGAGTCAAAAAAATCTCTATATGCAGGTCAACGAACACTACGCAAAATTCACGCACCTCGACCACGACTGCATCATCGTCCACGACCCTCAGCCGTTGGGGCTTATAAGGTTCTACAGAAAACGCCAGCCCTGGATTTGGCGATGCCATATAGACCTGACCAGCCCGCACAAGGAGTTATGGGACTGGCTCAAGGGTTTCATTATAAAATACGACCAGATGATTGTGTCCAACGAAAAATACGTCAAGAGTGACATGCCGGTAGACCAGAGGATTATATTTCCGGCGATAAATCCCCTGATACCCAAGAACAGGGAAATCGCACCCAAAACCATCCTCAACTGTATAAAAAAGGCCGGCATCCCCACGGATAAGCCCGTGATTACACAGGTTTCCCGGCTCGACCCCTGGAAAGACCCCGAAGGCGTTATAGACGTGTTCCGGCTCGTGCGGGAAAAGGTCGATTGCCGCCTTGTCCTCTGTTACAACGTGGCCTCCGACGACCCCGAATCACTGACGATGTATCGCAAAGTGCTCGATAAGGCGTCGCGCCTTAGAAAAAACGGCGACGTCCTGCTCGTGGTCGGCAACAACGAAATGCTCGTAAACGCCGTCCAGCGTTATTCGTCGGTGATAATCCAGAAGTCCATCAGGGAAGGGTTCTGTCTTGCTGTAACCGAGGCCCTTTGGAAGGGGACACCCGTGGTCGCCTCCGACGTGGGCGGAATTCCTCTTCAGGTCAAAGACGGCAAAAACGGCTTCCTCCTAAAGCCCACCGACACAAAGGGCTTCGCCGACAGGATTGTTCACCTGCTCAAACATCCCAAAGATGCGGACCGTTTCGGAAGAAACGCCAGAGAGCATGTCCGGAAAAACTTCCTGATTACGCGGCTGCTTTCCGACTATCTCGATATGCTCAATTCGATACTGTGCAGACGGTCACGCCCCGCGTAAAACAGCCCCGGCTGAGGAAGTTAGTTCCGCGAGAATTGTCTAAATCCCTGCCTTCCGACAGGAAACTATCGCCGCACCAAGGTCGAAAAGCTGCTAATCGCAATCTGGGTGTGTGCAGGAAAGCCAAAGTTCGCAATATATGGCAAAATCTTCGAAGTTAATATAACAGTCGTTGTTCAAGTCACCCTGCAATATCGGGTGGCATTCATCCCCACAGCGGCGCTGGTCAACGTAATAGACCGCTGTGACTGTTTTATCCTCAGTCATTACCAAAGTTATAGTAGCCGAGTTTGGTTCAGTCATATCTCCTGTCCAGTGATTAAACCTGTAAACATCCGGACATTTTTTGAATGTATCCGCCTTAACAACTACCGGCCAATTCTTGTAGTATATGTGCTCTCCAATGCTCGGTGTTAATGTATCTATTCCCAAATCGTTCGGTTCAGCTTGCACTGTTAATCTTACCGAAGGCGGAGGTGTTTCGAGAACTGCAATCCACGCCTGCATATTCCCATTAGGGTCGGTTCCAGAGCCGACTATGGTTCTTCCATCTGCTGATATATCAGCCTCAATGTCCAGTTGCCAACCGGTAAGGTTCAGACCGTATGCGTTTTCAAGGACATTCTTGAGATTTTGCATTCCATGGTTAGCGTCCCAGATGAAAATGCCGCCACTGAGTTGGCCAACAACAATGGCCCCGTCGCCTGAAACAGCCAATGCACAGCTACCAATACCAACACCAAGCCCCCTCATTCCTTCAGCTTCTGTCCAAATAAAAGCTTGCCCTCCACTCGAACCTACAACGACCAAGCCATCTTCCGAGACATCATATGCACCACTATTGTTAACCTCTGGCAAATTGCCTAATCCTACCATCCCTGTGTTTTCCGTCCATAGGAAGGCCTCTATATTTCCTGGACCTTGACAATCACCCACTATTACATGGCCATCTGCTGAAACACCAATGGCTTCGGAACAACTTTTTCCAGGCAAGCATCCAAGTGACTGCATTCCGGCCGATTCAGTCCATCGAAAACCTCCGTATGGAACGGAATCTGATAATCCAACTACTGTAGAACCATCTGCTGAAATCTTTATTGCAGCACCCCACTCCTCCTCTTGGCTCAGGCGCAGGATATCGTTTGGCCCAGACCAGCGACAGGATACAGGCATACAATCTAAATATATAGGATGTCTAATAGAGCTCGACCCTACAACGAACGACCCATCGCATGATACCCCATAAGCTTCGCTATCCCGGCAATCACCCTCCAATCTGCCAAGACCAACCATTCCATTCGTATCAGTCCAAATGAATGCCTCATAACCAGAAGATGTAGAACTCATTCCTACAACAGCATTTCCATAAGCCGATACACCGAAGGCCCTGCTGTAATAATCGCCGCCGGGAAGGTCCCCGAGTCCACGAAAGCTGGCGCCGCCAGCTAAACAAACTTGCGCGCAAACCAGAACAATTATTACCGAACCTGCACCACACACGAATAGTCGCATATTTCCACTCCTTAAAACCAAATAAATTATCGGCTTTATTGTTGCGTAAACCACAGTAAATGCGGGCGTATTGCAATGTAGGCCGTTTTTCGCTAATATATCAGCCACATTGCGATTAAATCGGGATGGCGGTCAATTGAAAGGGTGCAACGATGGCAAAACGGAAGAACGAGTTAGATGAATTAAAGCAATTAATAGAATTCATGAAGGGTCATAACATTCGTAAGTTGAAAACACCCAAGTTTCAAATCGAGATGGGGCGGCCAGAAGATGACGCCAACTTGGCACAACAGCAGGAGATTGACGAGAATGTAAAGCAGGCGGCAGAGTTTATCGACGACTCAGTTCTGTATGCTCAAATGGCGGGCTTAACGCCTGAGCAGGCCGTAGCGAGACTGTCACCACAGGACAGGGCGAAATTAGCTGCTATGGCAACGCCTGAGCAAAAGATAAAGGCCAACCGGATAGTAGCCGGATTGCCGGATGCGAAAAATGTCGAGGTGAAAAATGACTCCCGAAGAAATCGAAAGGAACGCGGTCGCAAAGTGCGATGATATGGTTCATAGGCAATCCCGCCTACTTTCACGACAAAGCCAGGTTAATCGCCGAAGGCCGCGAAACAGGGGAGCATTTTCCTCGGCGGTCAAAAAAACAGTGTAAATCAGTGTAAATCCGTGTCTAAAACCTTTTGTGCTTTTTCGCGGCAATTGAATCAGTGTAATCTGTGAAATCTGTGGCTGAGGTTACGCTGTTCGCAACACAGCACCGAGGGATGAGGTTAGTTCGTTAAGGATTGCTTTCTCGAAGCCATCGACGGCTTCGTGAGTCAATGTGCCGTCGGCGTCGCGGAATGAAAGCGAAAGCGTTACGCTCTTTTTGCCTTCGGGGATGCCCTTGCCCTTGAATATATCCACAAACTGCAATTCCTTTAATTCAGCAGGGGCCTTTCGTTGCACAGCTGACTCGATGTCCGCCCAGGGGACGTCCTCGTTCACAACTAAAGACAGGTCTCGTTTTATAGCCGGAAATTTCGGAAGTTGTTTGACTTTAATAGGGCCGGTTCGCAACTTAAGCAAACAATCAAGGTCCAGCTCCGCCCCGCAAATCGTTGTATTCTTAAAATCGAACTTGTCTAAAACTTGTTGCGACGCCATTCCAATTACGCCAATTGTCGTATCGCCGGCAGAGATTTTTACACTTGCCTGTGCCCAGCCAATCTCAGCCGGCTCAAATTTGACGATTGTTTCTCCCGCGATGCTTTTTAACAGCCCTTCGATTACACCTCGAATGTCACGCAAGTCGCCGTCACAGGCGATAGCCAGTAGTGTCTTCTCAACGGGCAGCTTACCCTTTTCTGCCGGGATATACGTATCAGATATTTCGAAAATCCGGCAGGGGTTGTTGCCGACGTTGTGATTGGATTTGATTACGCCGAATAAAGATGGCAGCATGCTTTGCCTAAGCAGATTCGTGCCTGTCCTCGTAACGTCCTTTACCGACAAATACTGCTTATTATCGGTTTGAGCGAAAAGCTCCGCGTCTCGGCTGTCAATGAAGCTGATTGTTACCGTCTCGTAAAATCCGCAACCCGTGAGATATGCACCTATCGCGTCGGTTGTCTTTTGCCGCGTATCGACCGGCGCTACTTCGATTGTTATCTTATTTTCTGCCGGCACCCTGCCATACCCGTAAACGCGAGCGATTTCCTCAATCAGGTCCGCCTCGCGATAAACGTCGCTTCGCCACGACGGCACGACACATATTATCTGCTCGCCCCGTGAGATGGCGGCTTCGCCTATCTCATGGGGTGAGCCGTTGAGTTTGGGCTCAAAGCCCAGCCCTGCCAGAATCTTCATTACTTCGTCGGCGGACACTTCAATACCCAAAACTTTCTTCAGCCGTCCCAATCGCAGCGTCGCCTGTTTCGGTTTCGGTTTTCCGGGATAAACGTCAACTACTCCTCCGGCTGCCTTGCCGCCTGCGACCTGTGTTATCAGTTGAGCGGTTCGTCGTGATGCCCGGTCGATATTTTCTATATCCACGACCCTGCAAAACCGAAACGCCGCCTCCGAAGGCATCGCCAGATTGCGTGACGTCGTCCGGACACTCACGGGCGAAAAAAAGGCGTCCTCAAGCAGTATCGCCGTCGTGGCGTCGCTGACCTCGGTATCCAGGCCGCCCATAACGCCCGCTACCGCGACGGGGTACTTCGCGTCGGCGATTACGAGTATATCAGTAGTCAGCTCGCATTTTGAGCCGTCGATACTGATGATTTGCTCGCCGGCAATCGCCTTTCGGACGATGATTTTCCTGTCTATGATTTTTGCGTAATCGAAGGCGTGCGGCGGCTGACCCGTTTCCATCATCGCGTAGTTCGTCGCATCGACGACGTTATTGACGCTCCGCATCCCGATTGCTTCGAGCCGCCTTCTCATCCAGTCGGGCGTCGGGCCAACTTTGACGCCCTCTATGACGCGGGCGGTATAACGCGGGCACAAGGCCGGCTCACGAATCTCAACGCTTGCAAACTCCGCCGAGGGCTTTGAAGATTCCGCCAGTTCGACTTTTGGCAGTTTCAATTCTTTACCTGTCGCTGCGGCAAGCTCGCGTGCGATACCTATAAGACCGAGGCAATCCCCCCGATTACTGGTTATCTCCACGTCGATTACCGCGTCACCTGCCACGGCGAAGCCCTTTGGCGAAGCCGGGTCGTCGAGAAATTCTATGCCCTCGTTGGGAAATCCGAGGTTGCTTAGAATCTCCGCAACCTCCTGTGCAGAGTGTTCGACTTCAACGTAATCTCGCAGCCAGCTAAGTAATACCTTCATAGGCCGAATAGGGTAACTTGCGCCCGAATTACTGTCAACAATCAATCAGTTAACGTTCACTGGCTTGCGAATCCCGTAGTTTGTCGTGATAAGCGCATCGGCCTGCGGAAGCTGCCGCCTGGGGATAACCACCGTCGGGTTATCCAGCTCGAATTCCACCACGTCGAACGCGGAGTCGGGATTTAGCTTCTGGGCCTTTACAATATCACTGATTCGGCTTATCGGCATACCGTTGAACGTGCTTACAACAAGCTGGGCGAGGTCGGTATAACCGAGATTTATCTGTGCGGGCAGACAATAGCTCAGTATGACGACGTCTCTTCTCTGGATGGTCGGCTTGAACGACATATCACGGTAATAATGGAACAGGTGCGGCGTAACTCTGCCTGCCCAGTCCTGGCCGAAATTGGCCATATAAGACCTGGTCAGTTTCGCAAACACAAAACCGCCGGTCACCACGTACTCCGGCTGCTGTCCGTATTCGTAGTAAGGCACAAGCATCTCGCGGACGTCGAAATTTTTCGCCTGCACCTTAATCTGCCGCCGGGCGCCGTCCCGCCAGATATCGAAGGCGATTTCGTCGCCGATTTTATGACTGACGATTAGGTGGTGAAAAAAAACTCGGTCATAAGCGCGATGCTCGAATTTGCCGTGAGCGTCGAGCTCCTTGCCGTCAACGGCGAGAATAACGTCATTCGGTTTCAGCAAGTCGCTGCCGGTGCCGAGGTTATATACGTCCGTCACAAGGACGCCCTCTTTGAGCGCTTCGGGCATTTTGAGATGCGCCCGTGTGGCTGGGTCGAGCAGCTCATCCGCGGAAAACCCTACGGCGGGCACGCCCGGATAAGTTGGCTCTTTCGCATTCGAGAGGAAACTATTGATGACCACGGCAGGGATAAGACCCGCCTCAGTGGTGTCTTCGGTCCAGCAGGCGATTCCGACAGGCGTCGAGCCGTCACAGTAAAGCTGGCCTATTCCGGTTTCCTGCGACATATTTGTAACAATATAGTTCAGGAAACTCGCGTAAGAGGTCGGCGAACGATGCACGTCGGCCCGGTCAAGATACCCCTGGCCCGTGGTGAGGTTGCCTGCGGAGTTGAGCCAGTAGAAATTCAGCTTGGCGCCTCGTTGAAACTTGTCGGCGAACTTGACGGGCTTCAGCGGCTTTTTAAGTGAGTTTGGCTCAAGCTCGACAAGGGCAAGGTCTATCTCGTAGTCGATTGCCCTGATTTTTGCGGGTATATATTCGTTCTGGCCCAGCCGCCGCGCCTTTACAAGCGACGCATCCGTCAGGTTCCAGGCAGGGGTTATGACTTCGTATGGCCCCACGGCGCAACCGACCCCGCCTTTTTGTTGAACGTCTGTATTGCGCCAGGGCCGCAGCTGGTCGTAGCCGTAAGAAGAAATCTCCAGATATACAAGCGATTCCTTCATCGCCTCGCGTATTTTTTCTTCTCCTGCCTGTGCCGCCGCAGGGATTACGCTCAACACAACCAAAGCCGCACAGCGAGCGACGAGGGACAAAAAACGAGTATCGAGCATCGAGTATCGAGTATCGAGTTTAATTTTCATTGCTGCACCTCCAGTCGGGCCTGCTGTGGAATGTCATATTTTTCGAGGATAATCGGCTGTCTGCTGCTCGCCGCTTTGGCGTCAACTATTAGAGGCCGTTCCATCCCCATAAACCTGACTGTGTAAAAATCACCCGCAGGTTTTTCAAAGGCCTTTTGAATATCCTCAAGTCCCCAGACGGGAGTCCCGTTTATGCTCTCAACTACCTGGCTCTTGAATGCGCCGTCGTAGGCGTTTATCTCATCGGGCATTAACTCCGAAAGCACAACGTACTCTCTGCGCTCCCTGTCGGTATTAAGCTGCATCGAATTGCGAAACAGATACCGCAAATAGAACGGCATATCCATAATCCAGTTCTGCCCCCACGTCTCGAGATAGTTGCGCGTAGCCGGCACAAACACAAGCCCCGCAAAACAGACGTATCGAGGCGTCGTATCATACTGCCTCGCGAATTCAAAGACAGGCCTGTTCAGTGCTACCGTGGCCGTGGCCTTTTGAAGTTGACCATCGCGGTAGAAGGCAATCTCGGCTGGCTCGCCGATTTGTTTGGTCTCCACCGCTTCCGACATATCAAGATTCAGCCCGTATATTTTCACCCTGCCGTCGTTGTCGATTTTGTAATCGTCAATCTGCACTAATACGTCGCCCCGCTGCAAAATCTTTTCTACCGAGCTGTGCATTATGGTCTCGATGACTACTATGCCCTCCTGGTCCTGCGGAACCTTGAGATACTCCTTATAGCTCGGGTTATGCAGTCCTTGATACAGCATCACGCCTAACGAGCCGAAGCCGTCGTATTTGCCGTCATTGATATCGGTCAGGAAATGCCTTATCACGGTCGTTGGAATCATATAGCCGATGTTGTCGGCTTGTCTCAGCCCCTGGAACGCCACCCCGACAACCTTGCCCTTTTGCATCACAGGCCCGCCGCTGTTACCGGGGTTGATTGCCGCGTCCGTTTGTATCACCAAATGCGAGTCCGCCCCCGTGTGGGCGTATATATCCATCTGTATCCGCGAAACAACCCCTTCCGTAACCGAGATGTATCTGCCGCCCATCGGGAAGCCATAGGTCGAAACGGTCGTGTTTATTCCCGGCAGCTCCGCAAGTTCGAGCGGGACTGTATCGTCAAAGAAACTCATATCGTCGGGCATAATTATGGCCAGGTCGCAGTCGTGCCCGATAAAGGCAACCTTCGCCGGGTAGCGTTTTGCCACGCCATCTTTTTGCAGTTCGAGATACTTGTTGTTGCTGACGTTGTGGGCGTTGGTAAGTATCCTGTTGCTATCAATGATGAAGCCCGACCCTACGCCCTGGCTCATGTTCTTTTCTTTCCAGGGCGTAACGAAGTCGAATTCCTGCCCGGCGCTGCGAATCATCACGACCGATTTCTCCATCCCTTCAAGACCCGCCGCCTTACAGACGCCGATTCCGGCTGACAGCAGGCACAATAAACTGCAGATTCGAGAGATTTTCATAACTTGGTTCTCCGTTTACCGGTAATACCTTTGTTTGACAAATCGCCGTGATACTACCGCGCAGAACGACCAAAAACAACGGCCTTCCGAGTCAGGCCTTTAAAACGGAAAATATTTGACTCCGGGGCTTTTGTTTACTATACTTTCCCCCTTAATAAAGGCCAAACCGGTAATTGACCTCGGAGAACAAGTATGGATAAGAACAAAATCATCGCCGAAGGTATAACTTTCGACGACGTCCTTTTAATACCCGCCCGCAGCGACCTTGTGCCCAGTCAGGCCGACACGCGAACGAAACTGACGAATAATATCTCAATCAATATCCCGCTGGTCTCCGCGGCGATGGATACCGTTACAGAGGCCTCGCTGGCAATCGCCCTGGCACAAGAAGGCGGCATCGGTATCATCCACAAAAACCTCGCCGTCGCCGACCAGAGAAGAGAAGTTGTAAAGGTAAAACGCTCGGAGAACGGCGTTATCATCGACCCCATCACGCTCACCCCCGACCAGCCCGTCCGAAAAGCACAGCAGCTTATGAGCGAGCAGAACGTCTCTGGAATACCCATAGTTGAAGGCAAAAAGCTGCGCGGGATTCTTACCCGCAGAGACCTCAAGTTTCTAAAGGATTACGATGCAAAAATTAGCTCGGTGATGGTCAAGTGCAATCTCGTGACCGGCCCACCTAATACAACGCTCGAACAGGCCAAGGAAATCCTTCAGGAACGCAAGGTTGAAAAACTGCTCCTCGTCAACGATGACAACGAGCTGACAGGCCTGATTACGATGAGAGACATCGACCGCGTCGAACGCTTTCCCCTCGCCGCACGCGACAAACGTGGCCGGCTGAGAGTCGGGGCCGCCGCGGGCGTGCACGATTACGAGAGAATCGAGGCCCTCATCGCCGCCGAGGTTGACGTGATTGTCATCGATACCGCCCATGGCCATTCGCAAAACGTCATCGACACCGTAAAGACGGTTAAGAGCGACTACAATATAGATGTCATCGCCGGCAATATCGCTACCGCCGAGGCGGCCAAAGACCTCATCGACGCCGGCGCAAACGCCCTCAAAGTCGGTATCGGCCCCGGCGCTATATGCACCACACGAATCATCTCCGGAGCCGGTATGCCGCAGGTCTCCGCAATAATGAATTGTGCCGCCATAGCGGATAAACACAATATCCCCCTTATCGCCGATGGCGGTATTCGCCACTCAGGCGACATAACCAAGGCAATCGCGGCAGGCGCCGCCAGTGTGATGCTCGGCTCGCTTTTTGCCGGCTTGAAAGAAAGCCCAGGCCAGCTGGTTATCTACAAGGGCAGGCAGTTCAAGGAATACAGGGGCATGGGCTCTCTCGGTGCGATGGTAAAGGGTTCCGCCGACAGGTACGGACAAAAAGCCGCGTCCTCAAAAGAGAAGCTCGTGCCGGAAGGCGTCGAAGGACGGGTGCCTTATCGCGGGTCGCTCGGCGATTTCGTGTATCAAATGGTTGGCGGCCTCAGGGCCGGTATGGGCTACTGCGGGGCAAGGAATATCGAAGAGCTTAGAACAAAAACACGATTTGTCCGGGCAAGTGCCGCCTCGGTAGGCGAGTCGCACCCCCACGATATTCATATAATCAAAGAAGCGCCCAACTACTCCGCTACTTTGCCGTTTGAGGACTAAATTAACTGTTCGTAGTCCATTGGTTGTGTGTTGTTTGGGATAGGAGTTGAGGAGATATGCCTGATAAAAAATCGCATGATGAAGGGGCAAAGATATTCCTTGGAGTTTTAAGTCTGCTTGGTGGCGTCATTTGTATTCTTGTTCCCGCTTCAACATTGCAAGACCGTTCTCTTTTCTCTTTTGTTTTAATGGGCATTCCGTTGGTCATACTCGGGAGTACTTATATTTGGGAAGCAATTGAAGGCCTTAGGGCCAAAAAAAGAGAAAGTAAGGAAACCAAAGATACAAAGGGGCAGTAAGGCCCTGCTTTTTGTTAAGCAACTAGAAAAACAAATCTCTACGAACTCTGTGCCCTCTGTGGCTAACAAAATAATCCGTGAAATCTGTGTAATCTGTGGTTAAAATGCTCTGCAGTGAATTTATGACCCATGAGACAATTGTAATATTAGATTTTGGCAGCCAATACGTGCAACTTATCGCCCGCCGTGTCCGCGAGCACAACGTCTTTTCTCAAATCTTCCCGGCAGGCACCCATACAAAGACCCTCGCGGGGGAAAATCTCAAGGGGATAATACTGTCAGGCGGCCCCGCAAGCGTCTATGAAAAAGGCGCGCTCAAGTGCGACGAGAAAATCTTCGAGCTGGGCGTTCCAATACTCGGTATCTGTTACGGTATGCATCTCGGCTGTCAGATTCTCGGCTGCAAAGTCGTCCCCGCCAAAAACAGGGAGTTCGGCAGGACAAATCTGGCCATCTCGGATAAAACCGACCTGTTTTCAGGCCTTGACGATTCGGTGATAGTGTGGGCAAGCCACGGCGACCAGATTCAAGACGCTGGCCATAATTTTATTAAGCTCGCACAGACAAAGACCTGCCTCTTCGCCGCGGTAAGGCACAAAGAAAAGAAATTCTTCGGCGTCCAGTTTCACCCCGAGGTCTCGCATACCCCCAAAGGCAAAGTGATTTTGAAAAACTTCCTCTATGATGTCTGCGGCTGCTCCGGCGACTGGAAAATGAGCGACTTCGTAGGCGAAACGGTCGAGAAAATCCGTAAGCAGGTCGGCTCCAATACAGTCGTCTGCGGACTAAGCGGCGGCGTCGATTCCTCGGTTACTGCCGCCCTCGTCCATAAGGCCATAGGAGACCAGCTCGTCTGCATTTTCGTCGATAACGGCCTTCTCCGCAAAAACGAGCGCGAGGAGGTCGTCTCAACCTTCCGCGACCATTTCCATATCGACCTGCGTGTTGTTGACTGGTCCAAACAATTCCTAACAAAATTAGCCGGCGTTACCGACCCCCAGCAAAAACGTATCAATATCGGCGCAGAGTTCATCGAGGCCTTCAAATCCGAGGCCTCTAAAATCAAAAACGCCAAATTCCTCGCCCAGGGAACCTTATATCCCGACGTCATCGAATCTGGTGCCAAGGACGGAAACACCGCCGCGAATATAAAACTTCACCATAACGTCGGCGGACTCCCCAAAGAGCTGGGCTTCGAGCTGGTCGAGCCGTTGAGAGACCTCTTCAAAGATGAAGTGCGCGTCGTCGGCGAATATCTCGGCCTCCCCGAAAAAGTTGTCTGGCGGCATCCGTTCCCGGGGCCGGGACTGGCGGTAAGGATTATCGGCGAGGTCACGACAAACCGCCTGGAAGTCCTGCGGGCAGCCGATGAAATACTCATCGACGAAATCAAGTCAGCCGGGCTTTACAGGAAAATCGCCCAGGCCCTGACCGTTTTACTCCCTATTCAAACGGTTGGTGTTATGGGTGATGGCCGAACATTCGAAAACGTCGTCGCTATCCGTGCCGTCGAGACGCCCGACTTTATGACCGCCGATTTCTCGCACATCCCCTACGAAGTCCTGGCGACCATATCCAGCCGAATCATAAACGAGGTGCGCGGTGTCAATCGCGTCGTTTACGATATATCCAGCAAACCACCCGCGACAATCGAATGGGAATGACACGATACCTTATTACGGTTCTTGTCGTGATTTTTCTATCGCACTCCGCTTACGCGGATTCAAATGACCTTAGCGCATTCCCATCGAGATTGTTTTCTGATGCCAATGATACGTTTACTAAGCCGGGCAATCTGGCCGCGTTATTGCTGGCGGGAGGCGCAAGTGTCGCAATGCACAATACCGACGCCGACAGAAACGTTGACGATAATTTGCACCGCAGGGCCTTCGATGATACTACCGACAAGATTTTCGACTACGCGGGAAATCCGTGGACCCATCTCGGAGCGACCGGCCTGTGGTATTTGTTCAGTCAGGCAAACGAGGATGAATTGAATCAGAAACGCGCCGAGTCGCTGCTAAGCGCGCTGCTGATTACCGACGCGACCATTTTTACGTTAAAGGTAATAAGAAATAATGACACGCCCAACGGCAAAGACCTCGCCTGGCCAAGCGGCCATACGGCCAGCTCCTTTTGCGTCGCTTCGGTCCTCGATGAATATTACGGCCCACAGGTTGGTGTCCCCGCCTATATCGGCGCCTGCCTCGTCGGCTGGAGAATGATGGACTCAGGCGACCACTGGGCCTCCGATGTTCTTTTCGGCGGGACGCTCGGCTACGTCGTCGGCCACACCGTCGCAGGAAAACATAAACAATTAGAAATCGCCGGCTTCAAAATCCAGCCTATGATTGATTTCGGTGCTAATCCTGTAACGGGCATATCTCTCGTAAAACGTTTCTAAAAAGAACGTACTTGTCCAGCGTAGCGTAGCGAAGTCGGAAGCCGATGATTGATATCACCAGCCGTCCCTCGACGGGAATTGCACTTGTAAAACGGTTTTAAGGTTGCGTATCTCGTTCGCAAATATTGTGCGATGTTTTTAACCCGCCACAGGCGACTTGATTACGCGACGGTCAGTTTTTTGTGTGAATGAGCACACTGACGCAGGTAAAGATTTACGAGGTTTTGATAAGGGATGCCGGTCTCCTGTGCCATTTGCTTGAAATACTCAATCACATCGACCCCGAGACGCAGCGTTACCTGCTTCTTGAGGGCCTTCGCGTATGGATTCCGCCGACCCTTCATTTTTGAAAAATCATATTCTTTTCTCATAATTATATTATATTGCTTTCGGCATTATTGTTCAAGGAAATTAAAATTTTTCTGCCAAAATTCCCGTCTGCCGGCGGCGGATAAACAATCGAAGCTAACTGATACTATATAAGTATATGCGTATATACTTATGAAATGCTTTAAGCTTTGTATGGTGGGCTGTGCCCGCCAATTCCTTTCTGACTAAAGGCATTCAGCTATGATACAAAACAGCAAGAAGGCCCCTGCCCATAGAAGATAGTCGGGCAAACGGAGATTCCTCTTAAAAAGACCATATAGCAGTCTGACCAGAACTATCAGATAAAAGGCCGTCTTATAGAATCCCTTAACTGCACCTTCACGGCACAAGCATGGAAGGGCCAAGAAACATCCGAATACAAGGAAAATAATGACGCCGATAACTGCCCATTTCTGGAAAGGTGTCCGGCCTTTTATCCTCTTCCCCTCCTTAGTCTCTTGCTCATTCATAGCCAAATTCCCCTGCCATAAAATAAATAGGAATAATTAGGTAGAGTTATCTATTTTACTTTTTACCTCCGTCTTCTGTCTTTTGTCTTCTGTCCTCCGTTTTCCCTTCGTGCCATAATTTTATTTTGTTTCACCGCCTTCGGCGGATGAGTATCTTTCTTCATTTTTAATCAGTGTAAATCCTGTGTGAATCAGTGTCAAAAAATTCTTTCTGCGTTCTTAGCGGTCTCTGCGGTGAAAAATCCGTATTTACCTGTCATTGGTTGAAACCGCATCCCGAAATCGCAAACTACTCCTCGAAAATCGATATTTTTAAGAATTCTTCACAACAAGAGCTATCATAACAACAGGTTAATTAAGGACTTAAAGTTATTTAACGTTGCTGCAAAAAGTTAGATATTTATTGAACTTTTGTAATGGATTTGGTATAATACCGCCGCACTGGTTTGGCGGTGGGCCGGCCAGGCAGATGGCGCAGAAGCGCAAGATATGACCCAGAAGGGCAAGGTAGTACCGAACATTAAGGCACTTGGTGATTTTGTGTCTTAGTGGCGAAAAAGAAGGGAGATTGGGTTATGTCTGCAAACTTAAATATTAAAATCCCCGATTGGCTGGATAAAATTTGTGCCTCTCCTCTGATGTGGTATCGGCGGAGAAAATACGGCTACGACTTTCGCAGGATTTATTTAGGCGATGGGGAATGGACAATTCTGGACAAGGAAGATTATTACCGGCTCAACCATTACAAATGGTTCCTTACAGGCCGCTTGCATAAATTCTATGCCGCCCGGACCATTAAAGATGGCGGCAGGACAATAATTACGCGTATGCACAGGGACATTATGAATCCGCCCCCCAAGCTTCTGGTTGACCATAGAAACTGCGACGGCCTCGACAATCGAAGGGAAAATCTGCGACTCGCGACCAAATCTCAAAACGCTTATAACAGCAGAAAGAGAAACAACACCTCATCGAGATATATCGGTGTTCATTTACGTAAAAACAATGGCCGTTGGGAAGCCCAAATTAGGCATCACGAAAAAAGAATGTGGCTCGGCTCTTTCAAAAACGAAATCGACGCCGCACGTGCCTACGATGAGGCAGCGAAGAAATATCACGGCAAGTTCGCCCGTCTCAATTTTCCGGAGGAAAATCGAGACCACAACTAACGAAATACGATATACGAAATACGAACGACGAATTTATCTCGGCAGCTTCCGTGCATACTGCCGTGCGATATCGGTAATGGCGGGCCAGTCGCCTTTTTCGACGAGGTCTTTTCGGATGACCGAATCGCCTGCGGCGACTGCGACGCAGCCGATAGCGAAAAATTCCGCTATATTCTCTGGCCGCACGCCCCCTACCGCGACAAAGTCAACGTCGTCAATCGGCCCTCGCAGTGCCTTTATATAGTCGATGCCGATAGCGGAAGCGGGGAACAGCTTGACCATTTTCGCTCCGTGACGTTTTGCGGTGAGTATCTCGGTGGCGGTGGCCGCCCCTGGCAGGACGGCGACGTCTTTTTTGACGCAATAGTCAATCACGTCGGTGTTAACGTCCGGCGCGATGATGTATTTGGCGCCTGCTGAAAGCGCTTTTTTGCACAGGTCGGTTGTTATTACGGTTCCTGCCCCGATTAACATTCGAGCGCTCATTTTTTCGGCGAGCAGTTCAATCATCTCGAAGACACCTTCGGTGTTGCAGGTTACTTCTAACATCTTTATCCCCCCTGCCAGGATTGCTTCAGCGATATCGATGAGCCGATTCTTCTCAACGCCCCGGGCAATGACGATTATCTTTTCCTGTCTTATCGTTTGATATATTTGTTCCGATTTCATATCAATCCCCGTTCAGCTTTCAAAATTCAATTCATCACAATGACCGACGGGGTCTGTTTTGTCAACAGGGCCTATAAAACTATAAAGTTTTCAGGCGAAAACAACGATGCAAAATTACTGTGGGGGCAATTGAAAAATTACAGGGAGCCGAATTATGCAGGTCGGGCAAATAAGTTCACATATACCGCCAACGGTATTAGAGAAGGTCCAGCGCCACAGCCGGACAGTTGAGGAAACCCCTGAACCACAGCCGGAACAGCAAACATCTGCGGCATTATCGGACGAAGTCGATTCCGTCGAGCAATCATCCGAAGACAACGGCGTTAAAGGGGTATTACGCCTTTTGCAGGAGGGGCATTTCAAGGGTGTGGCCGATGTGCGTCTGCGAATCAATTTTCACGATGAGCTTGCCGCAATCGAAGGGGCACAGCTTCGCACGGTCTCTGACGAGCAGATTGGGGGATTGACCGAATCGGTTGGCCCAAATCTGCAGGCACTTGTGGATTCCGGCGAGATTACTCAGGAACAAGCCGACGAGGCAATCGACACCTTTGGGCAAGGCGCTAACGAGGCAATTGAGAGCTTTTTAACCGGCAAAATTCAGTCAAAGGACGCGTTAATTTCAGAGATACAATCGGTGTTCGACGCCTTTGTGGCATTTTTATCAGAGATAACGAGCCAGTCGGCCGCAGCAACACAGTAGGCAGAAGAAATTGCCGGGATAATTGAAGAAAACGTCGAGCAGCCGGCTTCTGAAGAACTCCCAACTGAAGAAGCGCCCCTCGTGAGCGATGTCGAACCGCAAAGTGAACCAAACAGCTTTGTCGAAGATATGACAGCTGCGTTCGATGCCGCCCTTACGAACTTTATCAATGCCCTGGGCGCAACGCAGGTTTTACCGGAACTGTCTCCGCCGAAAGGCAACGGTGTAGCTTACCAAAAATTTTTGGAAATTTACAACGAATTATATGGCCTGACCGCCGAATCGACGCCTGAAAACGCCGTCTCGGTCGATACCGTTACATAGCCCCGCGGCACTTTCGTAATCTTTAATTCGCGGTTTACAAACCGAGCACGGTAGGTTTGCGGGTAAAGACCGCGCCGACCACACAGGCCGAGAACAGACACGCGAACCCCAGCAAAACAAATACAATAGCGAAACTGACGAGATTGTAAATATCCATATCCGGCCTTGTGGGTCCTGCCCATTTTAATGCCAATCTTGGCCTTTTGTGTTTACTTGAAAAATTGACGCTTAACAATAGTTCCGGAGCGCAACCATCCTGGAATGTTTAACAAAACACCTTCTGCATTGAAAAACCAGCGTTTTTGTCATTGCGAGGAGTCCAGCACATATTGAAGCAACGGCAATCTTCAGATGTATGTATGGTTATTGGCTCTTTGAGTGGCGATAGGTGCTGGACGACGCGGCAATCTATTTAGTTTCAAGTGGTCGAGATTGCTTCGCTTCGCTCGCAATGACATTCTTTTTGTTAGATGCTCTTATCATTACCTTAGACCTGCCTATTCTAAATTCCACCTTGTTTACGTCCTATAATAGCAGTTTTATCAGGGTATTCAGGACTGGCAATAAATGCTGGGATTTATAGCTGGCTTGCCTCGCCGTAGCCATAGGTGAAGCCGGGCAGTGGGGTTAAGATGGGCCAACTGCCAATAAAAAAAGTGATTTTTGTGCTGAAAAGGGCTTTGGGAATAAATTATTTTATGCTTGACAAGGGCATACTCCGACAGTTAAATTAGGGCAATGAGGCAATTTGGATAGGTCGGTAGGGCAATGGATTAAGGCGAAGAGGAGTGCGTGAAATGAAGGAACTATTCACAACCGGGGAAGCGGCCGACATTTGTCGGGTGAGTCAACAGACGATTATCCGGTGTTTTGATTCCGGCCGGCTGGAGGGCTTTCGGGTACCCGGCTCCCGTTTCAGGAGGATACCCCGCAACAGCTTGGTAAAGTTTATGAAGGACAACACCATCCCTTTCGACGGGATGGAATCGGGCAAAAAGAAGGTCCTAATCGTCGATGACGATGCTGAAATCGTCGATTTGCTGGTGGAAGTGCTGTCGAGAGACGGCCGATTCGACGTAAAAACCGCCACCAGCGGATACGAGGCGGGGATTCGAACTCAGCAGTTCAGGCCCGACCTGATACTGCTGGATTATATGCTGCCCGATGTTAATGGTAATGTAGTTTGCCATACAATCAGGCGAAATCCCGAGTTCGAGAACATCAAAATTATCATCGTAAGCGGCGTAATAAAGCAGGATGAGATAGACCAGCTTTTGAAATCCGGGGCCCAGGATTTCATCAAGAAGCCGTTTGATATAAATGACCTGGTTAACAGAGTTTGCGCAACTCTGGATATGCAGCAAAAGGTATCATAACTCCAATTGATAATTGATGATTGAAAGGAGAGGGGGAGGGTTCAGGTAATCAATCATCAATAGGAAATGGAAAGATGGACGGTGGGGATGAATCCAGATATTACTTCGGCCCAAAAGGTTGACCCGCCAGACGCAAGGCGGGTTGAGCTTGCGGTCGGCCAGTGCGAGACGCTATCAATACTGCCATCGTCGGCTGCGCGGTTTTTCAGCGGACTTGGGCGGATGGAATTGACGCCGTCGTCGCTATCGGAGTTAGTCGAATCCGACCCGGCGCTAACGGTTCTCGTATTACGCCTCTGCCGGGACAAAAAAGTCGTAATTAGTCAGCCCGACTACTGGATTTTACAGGCAATGGAGGGGTTGTCGCTGCGGGAGATTCGGGACGCGATGCTGTCGGCCAAGATTTACGGGGGATTATCCGAGGACCCGCGGACCGATTTCAGGAGAGAGCTTACACGGCATTCGATTGCGGTGGCCTGCTGCGCCGAGCAGCTTGCGCAATTCGTAACCCCGGCGTTTGAAAGTCATACGGCGTATCTGACAGGGTTGCTTCACGATACGGGGAAATTCCTGTTAGATGAGGCGATGCCGAAGAGTTTCGATATCATTCTCGAACAGGCGAGGGCGGGCAAGACCAGCTTATGCAAGGTCGAGCAGGCCAATTTAGGGCTTGACCACGCCATTTTAGGAAAGCGATTTGCGCAGAAGCTGCGCCTGCCAAGCGACGTGATTTTGGGAATCTGGCTGCATCACAGCCAGACGGGCGAGGTATCGAAGGTAATGCCTCAGGCAAGGATAGCGGCGATAGTGGAGCTTGCCGATTGTATTGTTCGGCGGGCAGGAATAGGGGAATCGGGGGCTTACGATGAGGAGGTTTCGCCTGAGACAATAGCGGGGACGCTGGGGCTTACGGCTGAGCATATAAAACAGGTTACTCAGCGATTGCCCGAATTAGTGCATCAGAAAAGCGAGGCGGCAGGTCTATCGATACTCAAGCCCGGGTGGGCCTATTGCGATGGGTTGCGGACATTAGCCGGTCAGTTGGCCAGTGAGAGCACGAAATTATACGAGGAAAGCTCCCGTCTGCAGAGCAGCGCCAGTCATTTCGATTTTGTGAGGGAGATGTTTTCTAAGGTGAATTCGAATATGTCGGCCATCGAGCTGGCGGAGGAGTTTGCGGTAACGTGGCAGAGGTTTTACCAGACGGGGCCGGTATGCGTATATCTAATCAATACTACCGAATCAAAGGTTGTTGAGGCGGCTGTTGTCGAAAGTCAAACGAAGGCAAAGGCGGTTATATTGGATGTTCCGGCGGATGCGAAGTTAGTTCCGCAGCCGATGCGTGAGAAATTCGTTGTCGCAGATGCCGCTGGTTATGCCGACTGGCTGTTCGAACAGTTGGACGTTGAGTTTGACCGAACTCGCACGAAGCTGGCTCCGCTTGTCAGCGACGGCCGGACAGTCGGGATAATAATATTCGAGATTCGACATCCTGCCCAAGGCGATATATCAGAGCGGTTCGCACCGGCGGCACGATTAGGCGGAGTGCTTCTCGATATTTTAGAGGCGGTCGGCAGCCAGCAATGGTATGCGGAGCGATTTGCGCAAATGCTCAGCGTTCAGCGTTCAGCGGACAGCGAACAGCGGACAGCGAACAGCGGACAACTGGCTGAAATGGCGGCGGGGGCGGCACACGAGCTGAACAATCCATTGACGGTAATACAGGGGAGGGCGCAGTTATTAGCGGGCAGCGAAAGCGACCCCGACAAGAAGCGGATATTAGAGCAGATTCAGGCAAACGCAGGCGAACTATCGGCAATCATCGACGATTTGATGCGTTACGCAAAGCCACCGACACCGAGGACTACCGAGACGGCCGTGAGGCAAATCATCGACGAAGCTATAGACCTATCCGGCAGAAAAACGGCGATGAGCCGGCCGGATATCAAAATCGATATTTCGCCCGATACGCCGAACGTCCTGGTTGACTCGGCCCAGATTGATATTGCCATTTCGAATATCGTCTGCAACGCCCTTGAATCGTATGAGGGGCCCGGCTTCGCCGAAGGGCTACGCCGTGGCGAGCAGGCGGGGGCGGTAGAGATAAAGGTTTCTCCCAAAGGGGCAGGTAGAGCGGTGACAATCGAGGTCATCGATTCCGGCCGGGGGATGGATGAGCAGACGCTCTCTAAGGCGACACAGCCATTTTTTTCCGCAAGGCCAGCGGGCAGGAAGCGGGGAATGGGCCTTGCACATGCGCAGCGGCTGATAGAGATAAATAATGGTTCGCTTACTTTAGCCAGCCAGCCGGGAAAAGGGACGACGGTTACGGTGACGCTGCCGTGTAAATAGCGTGCAGCGGACAGTTTAGAAATCCTAAATACTAAACTCTCCCTATGGGATGGCCAAGCCATAAATCCTAAACAAGCACTAATTACCAAAGCATAAAATTCAAAACGAAAGATTCTGCCGGTGCCGGCCAAAATTATCGAATGAAGCCGAGCAAAGAAAATTAGACACGGATTTCTGTCATTGGTCATCTCATTCGTACCTTGGTGACCGAAAGGTGGAACAAAAAGCGGAATGGAAATAAGTTTGATGACACATAGATTTGAAAGTTAAAATTCTTCTGCTCCTTTTTTCTTTTTTGGCACAAGGTTAAACTTCCCCTTTACATTCGAGAGCAAACAACCCTTAGGAACCGCTCCAACTGTCATTTTGCCCTCTGTGGTCTCGAAACTCACTTTGATATGCCAAGGCCAGCGGAGGCGGCCTTCGTAGAGGCGGTCTCTCAAAGCGAAATCCAGCTTCAAATCATCCCCTGATTGGATAGTCACAGGGACCCAGTTGCCGTTTTGCCATTCTATTTCCGCTTGTTCCGCTGACACCGAAGGCGAAGTTGCGAACCAAGCCACTATTGTCAGCAATACAAAACCCGACATCCCCCAAACACAAATCCAAAGCCATTTCTTATGGGTCTTCATGACAATTCTCCCATTACAGTTCTCCTTTTATGATTGCTTCTCACTCAGATTCAGGCAACTGCCGAAGAAGTTCGCTGGCCCATCGGCGGTCTTCTTCCGGGGGATTGTTCTTCAGCATAGCTCTCAGTGCCTCCCGCGTCTTAGCCAGATTGCGTAATTTTCCATATGAGATTACCAAGCCACGCCATGCGCCAAAATGCTTGCTGTCGATTTCCACCGCCTTTTTAAACTGCTCGACCGCATCATTGTGCAACTGGAGACGACCAAAACTATTACCCATATTGTAATACACCGAAGCATTATTCCAGCCCAAATCAAGAGCTTTCTGAAATGCGGCCAGCGCCTCTTTATGGTTTTGCTCATCTGCATAAGCATTGCCGAGAGTAAACCATATTTCCGGGGACTCAGGATTGTGTTCGGCTCCGTATTTGAGCCACCGAATCGCTTCGAGATGATTATTCATGGCTTTGTAATAATGATATATCGTGCTGTAACCTCGCACAAGACGAGGTTCCTTTTGAATTGCACCCTCGATGAGTATAATCGCTTCGTTTACACGATTCTTATTGAAAAACAAATCCTCCCCCTCATCGAGCATTTTGACGGCTTCCTGGTTTGCGTCATTAGGGTCAATCGGTGCAGTCATTGAGTATCGCGGCTTCACTTTCGCAAGCTGCTCTCCAAGAGAATCCGGAACTGTGTTTGGCGTCGTCCGTGTAATAGAAATATCAGCATCTGCGGTATCGGACGGCACAGTAGTCGACATATTCCGCGTACTATCATTGACCATACCCATCGCCGGTTTTCGCTTATCTTTTTTAAATTGATGCTCCTCCGGGAGCGGTGTTATAGTCATTCCCTGTCTTTCTTGTGGTACGCCTCTCTTTTCCATAATCAGCATGTTGTCTTTGGCTTTGATAGTTACTTTTCTAACGCCGGTGTCCACATTCAGAGTTCCAGACACTATATTTGCTCCAGTGGGTACAGACATGCGGGTTATGACTGACTCATCATATGCAATAGTTTGATTGTTGTCTTCTACCGTGTACACAGTGACAACGACGGCTTTATTTTCATTTCCACGTTTCCACTCAATACTTTCAGCCGTTATTTTGAGTTCGCTAACAATATTTCCGTTATTTTGCTGCTCAATCCAGTTACCAACGAATTTTGCAGGGATAATATACTCATCCATCTTTTTTTCGGCCTGGATTAATCGGGCGGTCTTGTCTGACATGTCCGCTGTCGGCAAAGTGTTGGTTAATGGCCTGGAGGTTACGGACTGTTCCTTGTGTAATATTTCCTCGGCATTCTTGAGAGCCTTTTGGGCTGTCTCAAGCATCATCTTAGCATGTTCCAGTTCCTTCTCTGCTGTTTCCACGGAATTACTCGAGGGTGCATTGGTGTCTTGATTGCCCAATGCCGGGACAACCTCCATCAGAAAGATACATATCAATGAAAACAGTGTCCGTTTCACAATCTTCTCCTTTTCCTTTTAACTTTTTAATGTCCTCAATTCTATCCAAATGATGCCCCTTTTCAACGACAAAATCCGCCAAAAGAATGGCAGGCGGGTCACGTCTACGGCGGGGGGGCCACGACTTCGGCGGGCGAGAAATTAAGTCCTAAAACGTGGTTGGGCGTGGGAATAATGCGGTTTTTTTGTGTTCCTGCCAGTGGTTGAAAATTCCAGATTTTCAGTGAAACAGCCGTTCGGCAGTATTGTGGGGCGTGATTTCGAGCTAAAACGGCCATTTTGTCATCGCCGGTCCATCTTCTGCGTAAGCCAAGTTTGTGCAGAGGGCGCTGTTTTATGACGATTACGAAGATGGTTAACACGCAATAAAACGCTCAATCAGAAATCAGGAAAGGCAGGATTATGGATATTGAAAAGAAATGCTTAAGATGCAACGGCACGAACGTCAAGCCAAGCGAGCTGCAGTCAACGGGCAAGATATATTCGCGCCCGAAGCAGTCGAAATTTACGGCGGTTTTTACGACCGGAGCGCCGGTCAGCGCGCTGATGTGCCTCGATTGCGGTCACATTGAGATGCTTGTAGATACGCAGAAGGCCAAGGCGCTACTCAGAAGCGCTTAAGGGTTTCAATTCTTTCGACGAATATCGAGTATACGTAAGTGAGGATGTGGTGAACGACGAGAAGCGCAATAGGCGGCTGCGTCTGCTGATTTCCCGGCTCAACAAAGAGCGCAAGAAGCAGGCCAAGCAAATAGATATTCTCTGCAACGACTTCGTCGCGGCGCAAAAGGATTTCATAAAGGCGCTAAGGGCCATCAGCTTTGCCGCGGATTTTTACGAATCAATAGCAGGCGTGACCGACCTTAATGAGTTGCTTTGCACCGCCGGCAAACTTATCCAGGACCAGATACAGGGGTCAAATGTCGCGTTCTTTTTGCTTCGAGGGGGCAATTGTGAGTATCGTCAGACAAGTTTCGAGATGCATATATTCGAGAGCGACCGGCCCATTGACCTTCTTGCCCCGAGCAGTGTCGAGGGGGAGGAAAGGCGCATCGAAAACTTCTTCACCGCCGAACTGGTGGATAATATCACCAGGTCAAACCGAGTTTGCACAATCGAAGATATGCTGACGATGGGTCTTCAGTGCTCCGGGGCCTGCCTTGATAAAATATCAGCTGCGGCGGCGCCGTTAAGCAGCAACAGCGGTTCGCCGGGTTTCATACTGATTTACCGTTGCTCGCAAAGTCCGCTGACGTCTGATGAAATTCACTGTGTTGCTCAGGTCGCATCGGGCCTTGCCCGCTCAATAATCGCCTGCCGAGCTCCGGCCAACGCTGCTCAGCCGGCCGATATATCCTCGGATAGCTGAGCTTCCGGCCCGACATCAGTTAAAGTAACCATTTCGAATCAGACCAAAACAGTTGCCCAAACGGCGTTCCCACGCGTATAATATAAAGAATGAAATCTGTTATTTAGGAAATATTTAATCAATGGACAGTAAGAATCAAATCAAGGCAGAGGCGCTGGAGACGGTCGAGCCGATAGGCAAGCGAGTGCTCATCCGCAAGGACGAGGACAAAAAGCAGACCAAGGGCGGCATTCGTCTGCCTGACAATATCGAGATTCCGACCATAACCGGCAGGGTGGTTGCCATATCTGCTGAGATTGAAAATACGCCGGAGATACCTCTGCGAAAATACGACAAGGTTCTGTTCAATCCCAAGGGCGCCATACCGGTTGATTTCGAGGGGGACAACCGGCTGTTTGTCGTCGAGGTTGAAAACGTAGTGGCTGTCTTCAGGAAGGAATAACCGGCGAGGCGGAAGAGGTTTTTTCCGACAAAAAAAATGCCAGAAGGTGCTTGTTCCTTCTGGCTTTTCCGGGTTGCCGGACCGAAATCGGCAAACGGGGGGATAAGCAAAATTGTAGTGTTTATCAGTGCATTTTGACCTGCCTGCGCCGGTGTCGGGCTAATACAAGCATCCCGGTAATTAAAAATGTAATTGTAGCCGGCTCAGGGACCGGCACGGGGAAATCATCCTCGGTCTCAGGTACCGGGAAATCTTCGCCTGGTTCCGGAACGGGGACATCGTCATTTATCTCGGGCGGTTGCGGTTCCGACAGGTGAAAGCTCGACGGGCGTCTGCCGCCAATGGCCCGCTCAAGACCTGCGGCATAATCCGGGCCGGAACGTATAAGCCGGCCGCCGCCGCCTGAGATATCCGGCCCCTCCTCAAAATCAACAAGGTCAAATTTGGTCCGCTCAAATACAGCGATAACAATCTTGGGCGAGTCGAGAAAGACCATCGTGGTGCTGGCTGTGGCGTCGTCCACGGCACCTACCCAGTAAACGAACTGATAGCCAGGTTTGGGCACGGCGGTTAACGTCACAGCGGCGTCCCTGTCATATGTGTGCACGCCCGGCTGTAAATTCAGTGTGCCGCCATGCGCGGGCGACACCTCCAGCATCAGCGCGGTGCCATCCTGGCAATATCCCAGTCCGGCGAGACAAAACAGCAGAATTGCACATCCGACAACCAAATCGCTGTGCAAATCCATCTGTTTCATTTTTTCAATCAGGAATGACATTTTATGCCGTTTGCCGTTTCTTTCTGCGATTCGCTATCAACCAAGTTGAAGCAACGCCTAACAAAGCAATCGAACCCGGTTCCGGAACATCGGGGATAGGCGTGTCGCCTTCATCAGTAGAGCGAACAACTTCAAAACCGCCTGCAATCGGCGCATAAGGACTGCTGAAAACGAGGAAGGCCGAATACCCATTGGTCGTTATGAATCCGGTTCCGTCAATAGGCGACCAATTCCACTGCGCCTCATTTTCAGAGGGGAGCACAGGCATTATGTCCGCATCATGTAATGTGTCGTCCACTGCCTGCGTCCCGGCCGCCCTTGATGTCCAATCTATTTGCGAACCGCCGAAGGCCTCAAGCAGATAGAAAGATTCGATTGGGTCGGCGCCTAAATTGGCTATCTGATAGGCATAAATGTAATCGTTGCCGGCAGGAAAAGTGACATCTGCGGCCCACGGGTTCTCCGCAATATTATAAACGGCCCACTCGACATATACCTCATCGTAAGTTTTGTGGCCCTCCCAGCTTTTCCCGTCTCCGTCAACGAAAGTGCTGTTCGGCAAAGCCGCTGCTTCCTGTGCCAACACAGTTGCGATAACTAATACGCTTAAAAAAGCGATTATCTTCATCACCTTCATTATTTTCCTCTCAAGCAAATTTATTTACTCACGGCCTCTGCCTGTTTGTTTATGAAACACATTTTTTGTCCGCACCAACCCGTCTTCGCCTAAATGCCAAAAGTCCGCCGCCGATTAACAGTCCCAGTGTGGCGGGTTCCGGAACAGGCGATGGTAACTCCACAACCGCGCCGCCCTTAACGCCGCCGGAGACATACCCATAGGCCATTTGCGGGCCATAGTTGCTGGTGAATAAAAGAACTGAAGAACTTCCGCCTGGGCCGATGTTTTGGCCCGGATACATATAAATCACGCTTTCCGGCAGCTTGAGATACAAGGCCGGATCGCTGCCTCCCGGAATGGCATAGCCCATTGCCGGGTCATACGTGACATCGGGAATCGCAACGTCCGGGGACACGCCTACTGAAAAGTAATCAATTCCCACGGTGGAACTCGCGCTATTTGTAAACTGATAGGCGTAAACGTACAGGTCGCTGTTGAACGTAACAGACCCATCATAATCGCCCGGTGCATAAACCGCGTAGTCAACAAAACTCAGTGTTCCGCCGGGCGTCAAAGAAAAATAAGTTCGGTCCTGATAGGAGGGCATCGCTGCGGGGTCTTCCCAGATCGCAGCCGTAGCGCTTTGTCCATAGACAAAAAGCACCGCCAGCAGAGCCCATATCCGAACGCGACACTTTGCCGTCATTACTACCTCCTTGTTACGATTATGACTCTTGTTTATCTTCCAATTTCAAAAGCGTCTTTACAAACTGAACGCGTAACAATCCGAATCTCACACACCCGCCGCCCTGTGCGCGCAGAACGGGTGCGCATCTATTCTCGAACTCTCTTCTCTGAAATCTCCTCCGCCCCGATACCGAAAGCCCGGCCCCTTTGCCAGACTACCGGCCCAATGGTTGTAAGTCATTTATAGTAAATGGCTTACAACACCTACACTTGTGAGTTTTCTTGAACCCCCGAAAGTTGTGCTGCATAATAGCAGCATCTATATAAGAAAGAACTCACTGTCAAAGAGCACCTACTACTTCTCTCTTCTTCTGTGAGTTTTCTCATCAGCCCCCAAGCTGATGATTGCATTAAAACATATTATTAAAGGCAAGTCAAGTGTTTTTTGGGAAATTTTTAAATATTTTTTAGGGCCTTTAAAAGGCCGGATTTTGTCCTAAAAACAGGCATTTTAGGCGTGAATAGCAATTCTGGATATTTTCCAATGGATATTATTTCGGCGGCACAAGGCGGTAACTGACAAAGGCGACCTGCGAGCTATCCGGAGACCATGACGGGACGTTTATCGTTCCCTGCCCGCCGAACAGACGAGTAAGCACTTTGGGCTCACCTCCGCCGAGCGGCATAATGCGCAATGCCACGTCTTTATTTGCGGGATGGCTTTTGACGGTTTTGTCATACGACACAAAAACAATCCATTTACCATCAGGCGAAGGGTGCGGGAACCA
This sequence comes from Planctomycetota bacterium, assembly GCA_043811995.1. Taxonomy (GTDB): domain Bacteria; phylum Planctomycetota; class Phycisphaerae; order Sedimentisphaerales; family Anaerobacaceae; genus Fen-1362. Next base: position 11,511 of record JBDRMP010000051.1, on the reverse strand, counting down.
GTCGGCGTATTCGTCATCTAAAGTTACCTGTTGCTGGTCGGTTCCATCGGCATTCATTCGCCATATTTTCATAAGGCCCGTTCGCTCGGAATTGATGAATATGCTTTTGCCGTCGGCTGAGTAGTCAGGGCCGTCGTCGAGTCCCGGCGCATCGGTCAGACGTGTTTCATTGCCGCCATCAACCGGGATTGTGTATATATCATACTCGCCTTTGCGTTCTGCGCAGTAGGCGAGCGTTTTGCCGTCGGGCGACCAGCCATGCCAGTAAGAAGGGCCCAGTTTGGTTACAAGACGAGGAGTTCCGCCTGCGCTGGGCAGGACGTAGATGTATGATTTGCTATCGGGGGTGTGCTGGCTGCTGACGGCGAGAAGCTTGTCGTCAGGCGACAGGCCGTGGTCGTTGTTGCATTTGATGGCTTCGCCTGTATCAATTAATTGAGGAGTACCGCCATCGACGGGGATTATGTAGATTTTGCCCTATTCGTTAAACAACAATTGTTTGCCGTCTCGTGACCAGTTAGGCGCCTCGAAGTGCTCACGGGCACGATATACAATTTTTCGTTCGCCGGTCTCGATTGAAATTGTCTCAAGTGTGCTTTCGAGGACGCGTTGGTTCATATTTACCACCCCTTGTTTTTCAAGTTTAACATTGGTGAATATAGCCGTTTCTGCAGTGTTGGCATCGTGCGAGCAAACCACCAAACCCGCATAAACCGGGTCGGTCAGCTTCAGTGATACCGAGCCGACACTCTGGAATGTTTTTCCGTCCGGGGCGATTGAAAGGGCATAAGTATCGGCGTGGCGTTCTAACATTATCGTCGCAAGCCCTTGAAATCCTTTTACGGTTCGGAGTATTTCAAGGTCGTCACTCATTTGGCTGCCTTTGACTGGTCGATACTGCAAAGCGATAAGGCCGTCGCCGTGGACAACAGCACCGATAAATGCTGAATCCTTGTCAAGCGTCTGACGGACAATCCAGCCGGCCTTTCTGTGCAGGACTTTGCCTTGGCCGACAAAGTTTATATCCGTGGTCATAACGAGGTCGCCTTCGAGCTTATTATAGAGGAAATGAAAGGCGTCTCTGTTAAACCACATATTGTAGCCGCTGGCGGTGATTCTGTATTCGTTTTTCACCGCGTCAAACACGGCCGAGCCGGGTATGCCGATATCGCAGGCGTCGCCGACATCTGTTTGTCCTTCGAATTGACCTATCGAGGCGGTTGAAACACCGGCGAGTAAAAGCGTCAGACAAAGGATGGAAGAAACCTGTCTCATTCGTGAACCTCCAATTTTCATAATAGCAGCACGGGCTGGAAGCTCGTGTTACTGTTTTGTTTGCTTGGCCTTGCGTATGGGGCGTTCCTGGATGAATCGGCTGATGTTGCGGACTGCCTGTTTCAGCCGCTGTTCATTTTCGACCAGCGCTATCCGCACGTAACCTTCGCCGTTTTCTCCGAAGGCCCTGCCCGGCGCGACCGCGACCTCGGCATATTCCATAAGGTCCATCGCGTAGTCGATAGTGCCCTTGCCCTTGAGATGTTCCTTGGGGATTTTGGCCCAGACGAACATACTGCCGCGTGGCTTTGGGACCTCCCAGCCGATGCGTGTCAGACCGTCGCAGACAACGTCACGACGGGACTGATACTTTTTGTTTTGAGCGATAATGTCCTTGTCGCAGTGCCGCATTGCGATGATGCCCGCTATCTGCACCGCCTGGAATATGCCGTAATCATAGTAGCCCTTTATTGTGGCCAGATAGTCAATCATATTCTTATTGCCCGCTGCGAAGCCGACTCTAAAACCGGCCATACCGTAGGGCTTGCTCAAGGTCGTAAATTCAACGCCCACGTCTTTTGCGCCTTTGGTGGAGAGGAAGCTCGGCGCCTTGTAGCCGTCGAAGCAGGTCTCGCCATAGGCGAAGTCGTGAATGACCGCTATTCCGAATTTTTTTGCGACCTCGACGACCGGCTCGAAGAAGCCCTCGTCAACGGTCATCGCGGTCGGATTGTGCGGATAATTTAGAATCAGCAGCTTCGGCTTTGGGTATAGGTTCTCGCAGACCATCGCGATGTTATCGACGAATTTCTGGTCGGCGCCGAGAGGTATCGAAATAACATTGGCACCTGCGAGAGCGACGCCATAGTTGTGTATCGGGAACGCCGGGTCGGGCACAACCGCCGTATCGCCCGGCCCCAGCATCGCCAGACACATATGGCTGAAGCCCTCTTTCGAGCCGATGCAGGCCAGCACCTCCGTCTCAGGGTCAAGCTCAACGTTCCACAGCCGGGCATATTTTTTGGCCATTTCGTTTCGAAGGCCCTTGATGCCTTTCGAGGCGCTATAGCGGTGGTTTCGCGGGTCTCTGGCGGCCTCACACAGCTTGTCAATCACGACCTGAGGCGCGCCGTCGGTGGGGTTACCCATACCCAAATCGATGATGTCGGCGCCCTCCTGGCGCTTTTCGAGCTTTAGTGCATTCAGACGCCCGAAAAGATAAGGCGGCAAACGAGTTATCCTTTGCGATGGTTCAATCTTGAAATCGCTCATATCCTTCTCACGAATAAAAAAGGGATATTCACATCCGCCTACGGCGGACAAGTACAATCGACAAGCATACCGCAAACGGGTTAATTTTCAAATAATTTTATCGCCGGATAAGGTGTGCCGGAAAACAAACGGACTACTTGAGGCCGAATTGCTCAGGGTAGCGGTATTTCACGAGATATAAGGCGAGGACCGCCTGGACAGTGGCGTGCTGGTCGCTTGGCGTCTCGGTTAGAGAGAATATCGGTTTTCTCCTCACCGTGGTAAAACACAGCCACCTGTCGTTCCAGCCGCCGTCGGACTGCTGATTGGCGATTATTCTTTCCACCCACCGCCGGCGAACCTCCTGCGGGAATCCGGCCCGCAAAACGAAAGTTACCCTCTGAATATAGATGTCAACGACGGGCACACTGAAAGCGGTATCGCTGTTTAGCCGGCCGCAAAGATGCTCAATCAGTTTGTCCAGTCGTTCGTCCGAACCGTGCCTGTCTCTTAACATAGTCAGCGCAAAAAGCTGGTGGGTTAGCTGTCGTCTGTGCCATCGCTCGGGTTCAAACAGGCCCAATTCATTGGGATTAACAGCCGCCTTGTCCGGTGCAATCGCGTAGAGCGCCCACTTGTTGTCGAGGGAGTCATTTGCGATTGCCGTATTCAATTCCGTCTTGTCAATCGGCCGGTTGGGGTCAACCTCTCTTTTCCAGCATCTGCTGTAATGGGTCATCGGCTCGTTTAGAAACGATTCCACAATGTTCTTGAACGACGGGTTGGATTTAAGGTCGTTGCACTCCCGCAGCATCGTTATAAGTGCGACGTTTCTTTCTTTGAGAATATCCAGGCGGTGTTCCTCGACCCACTTTTCGGTATGACTTATGGCCGAATCCAGCCGGCGGGCAAAGGACGCATCGCTCCACAGGGAGATATTGTTATACGCAATTGCAGCGACAACGGATACGGCTATGAAAACAAATAAAGCAAGGCCCGCGAACGCAATTTTTCGGAAAACCGCCTTTTTCCTTGTGCCTTTGATTTCGCTCGGCTCCTGATTTTGCATTTGTTCCATAAGTATTTGGCGGGGCTTGCTCCGCCCTACAATTATTATCGAATAAGCGTGGCGAACAATTCACTTCAGTGAGGAATAATTCAAGACCATCGGACAGCATACCGCAAAAAGCTTAAATTTCAATTGATTTTGTTTTTTGCGGCGTGTGGTGTCGTTGTTATGTGCAAGGAAGATTTGCGGTTCTTGCTACGCTTCGGCGTCTCTGATAGAATGGCCTCGTCTGAAATCGAATAGAAATTGAAAGACAAACAACCTGATATGGAGTCGGAATAAACGGCCTCAGAGGGCTTCTTGAGCGGCAGGGCGCCGGCATCAATTGCGCCGGCAAGGAGACGGCTATGGAGAAAACAAATCTGAACCGAAGAGAATTGCTGCGTAAGACAGGGGCCTGTGTAGCGGGCCTGAAGCTGGCATCAATCACGTCAATTGTCACAGCGGGCGAAGATGAGCATAAAACGCCGGGCTTGTTTGACAGGATTTACGGCTGTATTGCGGGGGCGTATATCGGCTCTGCGATGGGCGTGCCTGTTGAGGGGTGGGATGCGGGAAAGATCGGGACACGATACGGCCTGTTGCAGGAGTTGCTGCCGCGCAGTTTCAGCAAAGGGACTTTCCCGCCCGGCGCCACCGAAGACGGGATGGAACGCCAGAAGTATATGTATCTGGCCATCATCGAAAAGCAGGACAGGATAACCGCAGACGACCTGGTCGGCACATGGCTGAAAGTGATGGATAACGAAAAGCTGGAGGGAATGAATTATATGACGGAGCAATTTGACAGGGACCTGATGGGAATTGCGCGAACAGGGACGGTTCCCGCGAGGCGGCTCGGCGAAAAGGGATATGCCCATCTGAATGCGCCGATACGCTGTTTTCACCCGATCGCCCTGATTAACGCCTGCGATGAAGATGGCGCGATTAAGGATATGCAGGATGTTCTTCGGGTTTATCAGCCGATGGAAAGCAACGGCTACGAGTGGGGCGCAGCTTATATGGCCGCCGTCGCTCATGCGCTTAGACCCGATGCCTCGGTGGATTCCGTTATAGAAACAGCATTGAAATACTCATCAGCTGATATGAAAAAAGAGATACAGGCGGGCCTTGAGATAGTCGCCAAAATCAGCGACCCCATCAACGAGCGAAAGGCGATTTATAAAGGATTCGCGAAGATTTACAACAAGCAGAGCGACACCGGGGCTTATCCTCAGTCTCGTGCGCACGAATGCGCGACGGTGGCGCTGTCGTTTTTTAAGGCCGCAAAGGGCAACGTCAAAGACGGGATAATTTTAGCAGCCAACAACGGCCGCGATACCGACTGCAACACTGCCGCCACGGGGGGATTGTGCGGGGCATTTTCCGGCACGAAGACCGTACCGGCAGAATGGATAGAGACGGTCGATGCAGCCACAAAGAAGAATCCCTACACCAACTCTCAACTTACAATCGAGGAGACGGCCAAAGGTATGCATGCGGCGCTGCAAAACAAGGTAAGGAAAATGGAGGCATACGGCAAATTGATTAGGTCGTGAGGGAGCTGCAATCAGGGAATCTCGCCGAAGAGCGTCAGCGGAGTTGTTTTCGTGATTTTGACCTGAGCGAATTGGCCTGCGAGTAACGGCGGGCCGTCAAAAACGACAATCCAGTCGCCCGTAGTTCTGCCTATAAGCTGCGGACTATCCGGATGCGATTTTTTGCTTGGGCCTTCGATGAGGACTTTGACGGTTTTGCCTAAAAACGCCTGGGCCAACTCGGCGCTGATTTTCTCCTGGAGTTTGAGAAGCTCGATATTTCTTTTGGATTTGATTTCCTGCGGGATGTTGTCCTCGAGGCGATTGTCCGCGGAAGTGCCGGGTCTGGGCGAGTATTTGAAAATGAAGGAATTTTTGTATTGTGCCTTTTTGAGAAGTGACTCGGTTTGTTTGAAGTCATCATCGGTCTCGCCGGGAAATCCGACGATAAAATCACCCGCGATGGCGATATCGGGCACAATCTGCCGGGCTGTATCGATAAGGTCGAGGTATTCAGCCGAGGTGTAGCCGCGGTTCATTGTCTTGAGGATTGTATCCGAGCCGCTTTGTGCAGGCAGGTGAAGATACCGGCAGGCTTTCGGCAGGGCGGCAATTGCCTGCATAATCTCAGCGAAGTATTTCTGCGACGGGTAGCTGGTGACGAATCTAATCCACTCTATGCCGTCGATATCGCTTATCAGGCCGAACAGGTCCGCGAGCGTATATGTTTTGTCGCCCGCGTTATACTCGTATGCGTTTATCCTCTGGCCGAGCAATGTAACCTGCTTTACGCCGTGTTGAGCCAGCCGTTTTGCCTGTCCGACTATGGCAGCAGGTGGGCGGGAGGTTTCCGGCCCTCGAACATAGGGCACGACGCAGTAGGTGCAGAACTTGTCGCAGCCGTGCATCGCCCGGACGTATGCCTGGCCGGGTATGGCGCTATCCTCGATACCGTATTCGGTTTCAAAGGTCTCAAGCGCCTGACCATCAGGAGCCGCCTGTCGAATTTTTTCCGTTACTGCTATGGTTTTTTTCTTTTCCTGTATCGCTTCGCTAATAAGCCGGGGTATATCGGCTATTTGTGCCGGCCCGCAGACGATATCCACAACCGATTGCTTAAATAACTCGCTGCCCAAACGCTGTGCCATACACCCGACGACGCCTACTACTAAACCGGGCCTGGATTCCTTGATGTGCTTGAGGTGCCCGAGATGTGAAAAAACACGCTGTTCAGCGTGGTCACGCACCGAGCAGGTATTCATCAGGACAACATCCGCGTCTTCAATGCTGCCAACAAGGTCAAAACCCTCACCCTGCAGCGAGGCCTCAATAAGCGCACTATCCAGCTTATTCATCTGACATCCAAACGTCCGCAAAAAAATTGTTGTACGTTTGGATGTCATATTATTCCGTTTAAAATCAGGAGTTTCCATAAATTTCGATGTTACATTCGCTATTTTTCCGCGACAACGAGCATTTCAAAATCCTCTGGAGTCAGCTTGTCTTTTCTTGAAAATGCCCCGAGTTTCGCTCCCAGAATATCTATTTTTTTATATCCAAGCGATTTTAAAAACCAGGTTATTTCACTGGGCACATAATAACGCTCATTACATTCCAATTCTTTTTTATTTCCCGCGTCGTCTTCGAAAATAGTTCTGTTATGCGACCGCAATGACATCAAGTCAAATGCGTTGCTTTTGAATGACGCGCTGCCTTGCCCGCCTGCTTCCCCGCAATATTTCTCGACTGAATGATAAAGCGGGAACAGCCCGTTCAATGTCGTAAATATAAGTTTTCCTTTATCTTTCATCGCCTTAGTCACATTTTTAAGTATCTCGAAATTCATTTCGTCTGTTTCCATCAAAGGAAAGCCGCCTTCACAAAGCATTATCGCAGCATCGAATTCGCCATCAAAGGGAAGAGCCCTGGCGTCGTGCTTTTGAAAATCAATTTTCAGACCACACTGTTTTGCTTTTTCTTTTGCCCAGGCAAGTTGAGAATCGGACAGGTCTATCCCTGTAACATTATAACCTCTTTTAGTCAGTTCAATCGAATGCCTTCCTGTGCCGCAGCCGACATCAATTATTTTTAAAGATTTGTCATAAGCCAATTCCTGTTCGATAAAATCGCATTCGCCAAGTGTTCCCTGGACAAAACACTCCTTATCATATTTCTGTCCGTAATTTTCAAATAACGATTCATACCATTTTTTCATCATTGCCTCTCTCGCCCAATTAAATCGGGCGCCTCATTATTCCGCGGTTTCACTGTTGTTTTCAGCATAATCCCTGATAAGCTCTGACTTCTGCTCCCGTTTCAATTGTTTAATTCGCTTCTCTTCATTCAATGCGCTTTTATAATAGCGATATTCTTTAGCATAAACCAGCTCTGCGGGCAGCTTGTATTTTACATATTTTGCCCCCCTGCCGCTTTTATGCAGGGCAATCCTGTTTTCGAGGTCTTTGGTATATCCCGTATAATACGTTCCATCTTTGCACCGGACCATATAAACCCAGTATTGGCTTCTACGAATTATTTTCTGCGGCGTCATATAGTGATTGTACCACATGGCAATCCGGGCGAGCTATCGAGCTTATTCATCTGACACCCGAAGGTTTGGAGGAATACTTTTTTCAACATAGAAGTTAGAACGTTACGACCTTATCGCTTTCTTTGATAATCTCGTACATATCCTTCATTGTACCAATCGGACACATTTCTGTTCCGTGCTGATCGATTGGTATTCAACTCCTTTACCTGTCAAAAAGATTTTTATCTCATCCTTTTGCCCAAGTGCAAAGTTTGCGTATCTAATCGCATTCCAGCATATCTCAACATCATTGCTTGAGATAATTATTCCTATTTTCATTTTGCAGCTTACTTTTTAAGAACAATTCCATAATGATATGGTTTTAAATCGTACTGTTCCGCCTTAATAAATCCTGCTTTTTCCGCCCATTGTATACATTGTTGGGGCTTGGGCCTGATATCCATAGAGGGGCCCCTTGGTGTTGATGGGTCATAATTCCAGTGAATGACGCCGAGCTTTCCGCCAGGTCTGAGAATTCGATAAGATTCTTTAAGCAAAATTTCAGGTTGCTCAATATGGAGAATGTTAAAAAGCATGACGTAATCGATGCTTTCATCCTTTAGTTCCGTTCCTTGCGCCATGAAATCGCGAAGCATTGTCTTAACATTATGCAGATGGTGTTTTTTAGCTGCCTGTTCAGTCAAAGCAGTCATTTCTTTTTCAATGTCAATAGCATATATCGTTCCCCGAATTATTTTGGCCGCAGGAATAGTAAAAGTGCCATAACCGCAGCCGAATTCGGCGACGTCCAACACTTCACCAGAAATCCCCATTACTGAAAGAATGTTAGGCGGATTAAAAAAACCCTCCCACATTTCCTTCTGCGGCATTCCGCTTTCTCTGCCTTTCATCTAAATCACCACTAAATAAAAAGCTAATAATAAATCTAACTCTCGAAATTCTGTCCCTTATACATAACGCACCATATCTTACATTGACCAAGTCATAGTCAAAAAACAACCAAAATCGCATTATACTGCACCCGTCGGTCAGTCAAATGTTTTCATATACATCTTTTTGCTGTTCATAAAAGGGACTCTACCATTTTAGCCGATGCGAATCAACGCGGTTGGTTTGGGCGATAATTCTTGCGGGTATTCGGGTTGAGTGATATTTTAGGCAAAAACGAGCGAACGGTTTTTAAGGAATCGGCGGTGTTTGAACCAAAAGCAGCATCTCTAACGTTGTTCATATTGGCGTATGTTCTGTTTGTGTTTCTGCCTCACAGACGCACAATTGTCGCGGTCTGCGGGGCGGTATTGACCGTGGCGCTGGGGGCGGTATCCGTCAAAGAGGCGTTCTGGGCAATCAACTGGAACGTTATGGGGATATTCGTCGGGACGCTGGTGGTGGCGGACGTGTTTATGGAAAGCAGGGTGCCGGCGTATCTGGCTGAGGTTATTGTCGATAAGGCCAAAAATACCGCATGGGCGATACTTGCTATCTGTGCGCTGACCGGCTTTATCTCCGCCTTTGTCGAGAACGTCGCCACGGTTCTTATTGTAGCCCCGATTGCCTTGTCGCTTGCCAGGAAGCTGAAGATAAACCCCGTGAAGATGATGATAGCCATTGCCATATCGAGTAATCTTCAGGGCACCGCCACGCTCATAGGCGACCCGCCAAGTATGCTCTTAGGCGGCTTTGCCAAAATGAATTTTATGGACTTTTTCTTCTATCACGGAAAACCCAGCATTTTTTTTGCGGTTGAACTTGGCGCTCTGGCGTCATTTGTAGTTCTGTTCTTCATATTCAGAACTCACAGGCAAAAGACCGAGCTTGTGTCCGTAGAACGGGTCAAGTCGTGGATTCCCACGATTATTCTGGTTTTGCTGATTGTCTTATTAGCGTGCAGTTCCTTCGTTGACACTGATTTTTCTTCCGTGGCCGGGGTGCTTTGTATGATATTCGGCGTCGTCTCAATTATCTGGAAGAAGTTCGCGAATAGCGGCTCGGTCGTGCGGGGCATAAAATCGCTGGACTGGGACACCACGCTGTTTCTTATGGGCGTCTTTATTCTTGTCGGAGCTATCACGCTGACCGGCTGGATTGAGACAATATCCGATTTCCTCAGTACGCTCGTGGGCAAAAACATATTCCTTGGCTATACGCTGCTGGTGTTCATATCGGTGTTTGTATCCGCGTTTGTGGACAATGTGCCGTATCTGGTGGCGATGCTGCCAGTGGCCATATCAATGTCTCAGCGGCTCGGCATCAATCCGTCGCTGTTTTTATTCGGCCTGCTCATAGGAGCAAGCTTGGGAGGCAACATTACTCCTATCGGCGCATCGGCCAATATAGTCGCCTGCGGGCTGCTCAAAAAAGAAGGCTACCCGGTAAAATTCGGCGAGTTTGCGAAGATAGGGGTGCCGTTTACTCTCGCGGCCGTAACTGCTGCATATCTGTTTGTGTGGTTTATCTGGCGATGAAGTAGAATCGCATCGCGTTAGATTGCACAGTTCAACTGTCGCTGGAGGTTTTTGAGGCGGTTTGCGTTGTCAAAGCCCAGCAGGATTCGGGATTATGGTCACTTTCCGCGGCATATCAGCGATTCGTTATTTTCCGAAGATGGGCAGAAACGCAATTGCGAGCAATGCTATAGCGGTGGATAGAATTGTTACGGCCGCACCGATTTTGAGCCAATAAACGAAGCTTATTTTCACTTTATGTTCTTTTTCGAGCAGTCCTATTGCAACGATATTTGCAGTAGACCCGATTACTGTGAGATTACCCCCGAGGCATGCCCCAAACAACATTGCCCACCAAAGGGGAGCGAGCTGCTGGTGTGCGAGGTGGATGTTTTTGACTACGGGGATATATGAGGCGACAACAACCGTGTTGTCAAGGAATCCGGACAATAGCGCCGTCGAGGTAATTACTGCGCCCACGAGCAGGGAGGTGTTGGCGCCGGTTCTCTCAAGAATTTTCTGCGCGAGGAACTGTGCAACTCCGGAGGATTGGATGACACCGGCCTGCGCGAATAGAAAGATGAAAAAGAGCAACGATTGCCAGTCTATTTCATGTTCGATGCAGTAGGCGGCTTTCTCTCTGCAGAGCAGCAGAGCGATACCTGCAAAGAAAATCGGCAGCATTATAAGCAGGTCGTTCGGGGCAAGGTTAAGCATCAGTTCGATTCTTCTGTGCACGGCGATGAGAAGGATGAGCGCAAGGAAAAGCGCTATGCTGATTTTCATTTTAGCGTCGAAAACGGCAGTATGTGAGACCAGCTTTTTTGTATCTGCACCAGCGAGCGCGGCGGACAACCGGGCGATGTAGGACCTGAACCAGCCGGCGAGGGCTGCAACAGTCAGACATAGTATGAACAGGGCCAGCGGCAGGGCGTGGGTGAGAAAATCTTCAAAAGAAAGGTCCGCGCGGAGAGCGATAAGCACGCCGATGGGATTTCCGAGAAGCGTGGATGCGGAGCCGATGTTTGTGGTGAGGACGGAGGAAATTACGAGCGGCACGGGGTTTATGTTGAGGGCTTTTGAGATGTCGAAGATGACGGCTATCATAACAACGGTGGATGTGACCTCGCCGGTCACCGCAGAAAGCCCGGCCGAGGAGAACATAAGAATTATGAAGAGCTTGAGCCCTGAGAGTTTTTTAACGGCAAGCAGTTTTGCAACGAGGAAATTAAAGAGACCCGAATACTTTACCATTGCAATAACGACTGCACTTTCCAAGAAAATTAGGTTTATTTTAGCTCTTTGAAAACAATTTGATAATAAAAAATGGCTCATCCTTCCGATGTTTTTCTTGGCAAAAGAAACATTTGGAAAGGAGAGCCAATGTTTAATGAATGGATTCTT
>JBDRMP010000050.1:0-73832 GCA_043811995.1 Planctomycetota bacterium | reverse complement strand
AGCGCAGAGCCCGCTTCGGAAATCCCAATTCACCAAACTCCAAATCCAAAACGTTTTGGTCATTCGAACATTCGGGTTTTGATATTGTTTAGAGCTTAGTGCTTAGTATTTAGGATTTTACTCTACTTAACAATAGTCTCTGCGACCAAATCGCCGACTTCGCTTGTCGAATATCCCATTTTTCCTGCCGCTAACGATTTCAGCTTATTGGCCGTCACGAATTTCACGGCGTCCTCGATTTTCGTCGCCGCCTTTTGTTCGCCTAAGGTTTCGAGCATCATTCCCCCTGCGCAAATAGCAGCTAAAGGATTTATTACGCCTTTACCTGTATATTTCGGTGCGCTTCCGCCTATCGGCTCGAACATACTAACGCCTTCGGGGTTGATATTGCCGCCCGCAGCGACACCCATTCCGCCCTGAATCATCGCGCCCAAATCCGTGATGATGTCCCCGAATAAATTGCCTGTAACAATCACGTCGAACCACTCGGGGTTTTTCACAAACCACATACACGTCGCATCAACGTGATAATACTCGCGCTTGATGTCCGGGTAACTCTTTTGGCCCATCTCGTGAAATGCCCGCTCCCACAAATCGTAAATATACGTCAGCACATTCGTCTTGCCGCAAAGCGCAAGGGTATTGTTCTCGCCCTTGCCTCTCGCTTTTTTGCCGTTTTTCTTTGCGTATTCGAACGCGTACTTCAGGCACCTGTCCACCTGAAACCGTGTATATACCGCTGACTGCACCGCCACCTCCTGCGGCGTCCCCTTCATTGTAATTCCGCCCGTGCCTGTGTATGCGTCGCCTGTGTTCTCACGCACCACCACAAAATCAATATCCTCAGGACCCTTGTTTTTTATCGGTGTCTCAACGCCCGGATACAGCCGAACAGGCCGAAGGTTTATATACTGGTCCAGCTCGAACCGCAATTTAAGTAAAATACCTTTCTCCAATATCCCCGGCTTGACATCTGGATGACCTATCGCGCCTAACAATATCGCGTCGAATTTGCGCAGCTCCTCTATCGCGCTATCCGGCAGCGTCTCTCCCGTCCTTTTATATCTTTCCCCCCCGAAATCGAAGCTCGTCATATCCAGCTTAAAGCCGAATTTTTCTGCCGCCGCATTCAATACCTTCACCGCTTCCGCAATCACTTCCGGCCCGGTCCCATCTCCCGGCATCACCGCTATCTTGTAACTCTTTGCCACGTCTTTTTCTCCTTCATTTCAGTGTAATCTGTGAAATCTGTGGTTAAGTTTTGACTTTCTTTATATGTTCAAGAAGTCCACCGTCGTTGATGATTTCCAGCGCAAAATCCGGCAGCGGCTGAAACTCGATCCTTTGGCCTTTCGTCTTGTCCTCGATTATACCGGCCTCGTAATCGATTTGCACCTCATCGCCGTCGCTGATTCGCTCGACCGCGTCTTTACTTTCGATTAAGTAAAATCCGCAGTTTATCGCGTTGCGATAGAATATCCGCGCAAAGGTCTTCGCAATCACGGTCTGCACGCCCGCACCTCGCAGTGCCCATACAGCGTGCTCTCTCGACGACCCGCAGCCGAAGTCCTCTCCAGCAACAACAATGTCGCCTTTGCCTACCTTTTTCATAAACCCGGCGTCCAAATCCTCCATACAATGCCTCGCCAGCTCCTTCTCGTCATCGGTATTCAGGTACCTTGCCGGTATTATCTCGTCCGTATTTATATGGTCCCGTTTGTAAACATGCGTTTTAGCCATAATCGCTTCCTTTTCTAACCACGGATTACACGGATTTCACGGATTTTATTCAAACCGAGTTTGTGCTCCGCGTAATCCATAGTTTAAACTTATTTCTATTGCGTTCTTATCGCTCGTTTCACCTTCAAGGACTTTCCACCGAAATTAAGCAAAAGTCCAATGTCTATTTTGGCCGCCTTGAGATAATTCAGAACCTGTGCAACCTCTACATCACTTATTAGTTGTATCGCTTTTGTCTCAACAATCACTTTCCCATAGACTAGGAAATCGCACACAAAATGCTTCGCAAGTCGGCCTTTATAAAAAACATCTATGCTCTTCTGTCGCTCATACGGTATCTTTCTCAATTCAAATTCTATCGCCAGTGATTCTTCATATACGCTTTCCAGAAATCCTCCACCAAGCGTCTTGTGGACTTCCATTGCTGCGCCGATTATGTCTTTAGTTAATTCAGGACTAATTAACATTCTTGTGTTCTTTCCTTATATTTTCCGTGTAATCCGCGTAATCCGTGGTTAAAAAAACTTCCTCGGGTCCGTCAACTTACCTTCAATCGCCGATGCCGCTGCCGTCGCGGGGCTTGCAAGATACACTTCGCTTTTGGGGCTTCCCATTCTGCCGACAAAATTACGGTTCGTCGTGCTGATGCACTTCTCGCCGGAGGCGAGGATACCCATAAATCCGCCGAGGCACGCCCCGCACGTCGGCGCCGATATTACACAGCCGGCCTTATAGAAGATGTCGAACAATCCTTCATCGTCCGCCTGTTTCCAGATTGTAGGCGTTGCAGGCACAACTATTGTGCGTATCTTGACCTCTTTGCCCTTCATAATTTTCGCAACAATCCTCAAATCTTCAATACGGCCATTCGTGCAGCTTCCGATATACGCCTGGTCCATCGCCTTGCCTTTGCACTTTCTAATCGGCACGGCGTTACTCGGCAAACTCGGCATCGCTACCATCGGCTCTATCTTCGAACAGTCGAACACCTCGACCGATGTGTATTCCGCATCAGTGTCCGAGTCGAAAATCTTACAGGTCTTTCTGTTTTTAAGATGCTTGTCGAGGTATTTCTTCGTCGTCGCATCGAACCCGATTACGCCGTTTTTCGCGCCCGCCTCTATCGCCATATTCGTCATTGTCATTCGTGCCTCCATCGACATATCTTTCAATGCAGGCCCGACGAATTCCATCGCCTTATAGAGCGCACCATCCACGCCAACCCTCGCTATCACCGCAAGGATTACGTCTTTGCTGTAAACGCCTTTTGGCAGTTTGCCGTTTAATACGAACTTTATCGACTCCGGCACCCTGAACCACAGCTCCCCTGTCGCAATCGCCGCCGCCAAATCCGTCGAGCCGACGCCCGTGCTGAACGCCGCAAACGCACCGTATGTGCAGGTATGCGAATCCCCGCCGATTATTACCTCGCCGGGCCTGATGTGCCCCTGCTCAGGAAGCAACGCATGGCAGACGCCCGCCCTGCCGAGCTTGTAGTAGTGTTTGATTTTGTGCCTCTTGGCCCATTCATCAAGGCGTTTATGCAGTTCGGCGCTTTTTATGTCTTTTGCCGGCTGGAAATGGTCCGGTGTTACGACAATTTTGTTCTTGTCGAATACCTTATCGATGCCCTTTTCAACCAGCATTGATATCGCCGCAGGCGTCGTAACGTCGTGACACATCACGATATCTATCTTGGCGTTGATTAATTCGCCTGCCTTGACGCTCTTTTTCCCGCTCGCCCTTGCGAGGATTTTCTCTGTTATTGTCATCGCCATAATATTTGTCCTTCTCTATGTCATTACGAGCCCCTTAGGGGCGAAGCAATCTCAATCTGCAATCCGAAATTTTTTCTTTTTTCCTTTTTCCTTTTACCTTCTATTTCCCTGCGACTTATCAATTTTTGCTTGGAGATCCTCAGCCACTTTCGTTGCTCCAATGCTTATGAATATCTCCGCTGCCTTTAGCCAATACTCCCGCCACTTTTCTTTATCGCCCCGTTCTTTGTAAATTTTCCCAAGTTCAACGCATTCTATTCCCACAAAATCCAGCTTCCCCGTTCTCTCGTTTATCTCCAGTGACTTCAAAATCATCTTTTCTGCCTTGTCGAGCTTGTTATTCATTCTGTAAGTTACGCCTAAATTAAAATATATTCCCTGTAGTAGGCATTCGTCTTTTATTTCTTCGCAAATTCTAAGTGCCTTTTTACTCGTCTGCTCGGCCCTGCCAAGCTCGTTTTGCTCTAAGTAAATACTGCCAAGATTAAAATAAGCACGTGCTATCCCTTGCTTGTCGCCCTTTGCCCCGCTAATCTCCAGTGCCTTTAAGTACTCCTGTTCGGACTTTTCGGGGTTTCTGTTCGCTTGGCAACAATCTCTGTGCAATCTCTTGGCCATTTTATTTACTCTTTTTTTTGTCATTCCCGCGCAAGTGGGAATCCATCTTTTTGCCTTCCTGTCCCCGAGTGCTTTTCCCTTGGTCAAGCAACAGGGGATCCAATTTTTCCTTTTTACTTTGTATTATCTTGCCACAAGAATACCGCCCGCCACTATCAGCACGCTGCCTATAATCAATTTCACGGCTCCCGCGAAATTCGGCACCTCGTGCAAGACCGTCATTCCCAACAGCACCGCTATCAGCGTATTGCAGTTATAAATCGGCACAAGCCGCGATACGTCTGCCCCGGTCCCAATCGCCAGAAACGAAAACACCATTCCCAGCGCCCACAGCACGCCGGTCGAAACTCCCGCAATCGCCGAACCCGTCGTAATCGCCGGCTTCGCCTCTTTGCTCAGTGCCGCGTATGCCCCAAAAACGGCGATTATCCCGACTATCATCAGTATCGCCGCCCATCTCGGCCCCAGCCCGCAGTATTTCGCCGACGTCGCCGCCTTCGCAACCACTATATAGCTGCCCCAGCAAATCATCGACAACAATGCAAATACTAACCACGTCTTCATTTCTTACCTCTAATTGACACACATTTCGTTTCAAAACAACATCCCGGCGAACCGGGATACCACAATTTTGCTTTTTACTTTTTTACTTTTAATTTTCTTACAGTTCCGCTTTGGCTCCAGACTCTTCAGTGCCGGCTTTGCCGACCATTCTGTTAATCGCGTCGATATACGCCTTTGCGCTTGCCTCGATGATGTCCGTCGAGATGCCTCTGCCGATAAACGTGCGACTATCGGTTTTGATTTTCACCGTCGCTTCGCCTAACGCCTCTTTACCGCTCGTCACGGCGCGTATCGAGTAGCTTTCCAATGCCGGCGAAAAACCCGTCGCCTCGCGTATCGCGTTATAGGCCGCATCGACCGGCCCATCGCCGTCCGCCTCGGCCTCTTTTATGCCGTCCTTGCTCTTTATCTTCACAACCGCTTTGGGGCTTACGCCTGTCTCTATCAATACCCGCATATATTCAAGCTCGAAAGTATGCTCGACCACGCGCACCTCGTCGTCGATAATCGCAACAAGGTCCTCATCGAACACCTCTTTTTTCTTGTCCGCAACCTGCGTAAACCTCTGATACGCCGTTTCAATCTCATCCTTACTGAGCTTATAGCCGAGCTTCTTGCACCTGTCAGTGAAGCCAGCTCTGCCCGTATGCCTGCCTAATACCATTCTCGAACCCGAAAGCCCTATCGTCTCAGGCGTCATTATTTCGTATGTCTTTCGTTCCTTTAATACGCCGTCAACGTGCACGCCCGACTCGTGTGCAAAAGCGTTTGCCCCAACTATCGCCTTATTCGGCTGTATCACAAACCCCGTCAGCCGGCTCACAAGCTGGCTGGTCTTGTATATCTGCGTCGTCTTTATATTCGTCGTCAACGGCTTCGCCTTGCCTTTTCCTGTGGCGAGCATTGTCGAACCACCGAAAAAGTCGGGCCGCGTATGTATCGCCATCACGACCTCTTCCAGCGCAGCGTTTCCCGCCCGCTCACCGAGTCCGTTCACCGAGCATTCCACCTGCCTCGCCCCATTCCGCACCCCCGCCAGCGAATTCGCCACCGCCTGCCCGAGGTCGTTATGGCAATGTGTAGAGACAATAGTGTTATTTATACCGGGGACGCCGGCGACAAGCTGGGCGATGATTTGCCCGTATTCGTAAGGCAATACGTAGCCCACCGTGTCAGGGATATTCAGAGTCGTCGCCCCAGCTTCGATTACGGCGGTGAGGATTTCGATGAGGAACGGCATCTCACTTCGGCAGGCATCCTCAGGCGAAAACTCAACGTCATCGGTAAACGTCTTTGCCAGCTTCACGGCTGCCACGGCCATTTTCAGGACCTCGGGCTCCGTCTTGTTGAGCTTATGCTTCATATGTATCGGCGAGGTCGCGATAAACGTGTGTATCCGCCGCTTTTTGGCCGGGGCGAGGGCCTTGCCGGCCGACGTTATGTCGGCCTCGTGCGCGCGGGCAAGCCCGCAAATCGTCGGGCCTTTGACCTGCTCGGCTATCCGGCGGGTCGCCTCGAACTGCGTCGGCGAAGAGACGGGAAAACCCGCCTCGATTATGTCAACGCCCAAAACCGCCAATTGCCGGGCGATTTCGAGCTTTTCAGCGCCCGAAAGCGACGCCCCCGGCGCCTGCTCGCCGTCGCGTAATGTTGTGTCGAATATCAATACCTTGTCTTCCATTGTTCTATCTCCAATCTTTTAGCCATTCTCAGCCCCACGGCTTACGGCTCGCAGGGGGCAGGCATGGTTGTTTTTGCTTAAGAACTATTATTATCCGCGAAAGCGGCGTAAATGCCAGTAAATACCGCTTCCGCTATAGTTTAGAAAGGGAAATTGAGTTGTGGTAGTACGGTTCTTTGCGCCTTAAAGGCGCAAAAGCAGCGTAAGGGCCAGCCGGCCCGTTGGAATTGAACGAACTGTTACGCTGTTAGTCATACTAATACATATTATACGAGCTGTTGGCACCTTTGCAACAAAAAATTAGAGAAAAAAATGAGGATTTCTATGTATGAGTAGCGTATTATAACGATATTGACAAATTTCACATTTTTTTAAATTTACCCTTGACAAAGTGTGTCTGTTAGTAGAACATGGAATTCCGCGGCAGGAAGCTATATACGTATTCTAAAATGGCTTGAGTTCCGGTAGTATCGAGAGCAATATACTGCTTGGGATACAATGATAAGCTTAGCGTCATTTTCAAGTCATCAAACTTATCCTCCGAGGAAGGAAATATTTCCTGATAGGTCGAACAACCGATAAGAAAAGGGACGGAATCATGACAGATTTACTTCAATCGGCAAAATTATTTGAGATTGGTGCAAAATTACAAACAGCTTCGAGTTGCGTAGGTAAGTTTGCCCGGGTACGCGAGCTGGATGAGAAGGAACAGGATATATTCAAATGGGCAGGGAGTTTCTTGGCCCGAGTTGATTGGATTTCGGAAATACAAGCCGAAAGTGGAGAGGGTGGGGGCTTGACTGTGTCGGCAACCAACGCTCGGCCAAAATTCTATGCCTCTTTGATCGAGATCGGCCCAAAGTTCTCGGAGGTTGGAATTGACTCTGAAGAAAAAGTCTATGAATTTCTAAAAACGGTTTATAGATTCCTTATGTCTGGAGGGACTCAAGGGACAGATATACCACCTTCCCAGTTAGAACTCGTGAGTGACTTACTCCACATTCTCTCACAAAATATAATGGTCGATCTAAGTAATAATATGCTACCAAGGAGGAGAACGCTACTTTCTATCGGAGAATCATTCTAATGACTCTGGCTGAGTCGTTGACGTGGTCAGAGAACGACTGGCGCGAGAAAATTCTACGCTACCAGTTGCGCGTAAAAGCCGAAACGATAAAAAGACTAGCCGTAAAATTGGAGCACGCAGGAGATTTCCCCACCAATACACCCGTGAAGTTATCACAACTGATTAGGTATAGCGCAGAAATAATTGGTCAATATCTTGAGAACACGCCTCCCGACCAATTGGTTAATTATAATACTCCCCAAAAACTGGGCGCATGATTAAGGCGAATTAAGGTGGATTTGTCGCCTGAGACGATAACAATTTCAGGAGACAGATTCATGAAAAACAAGAGACGTAATCACACGGCTCAATTCAAGGCGAAGGTTGCTTTTGAGGCAGCCAAAGGCGACAAGACAATAGCGGAGCTGGCCAGTGAATATGAGGTTCATCCGACCCAGATTACGCAATGGAGAAAGCAGCTATTGGAATTGCTGCCGGAGATATTTTCCCGGCGGCGGCAAAGCGACCAGCAACAGCGGGAAGAGCTGACGGCGGAGTTATACCAGCAGATAGGCCAGTTAAAAGTAGAGCTTGACTGGCTCAAAAAAAAATCTGGTCTTGACGCTTGAGCAGAAGCGGAAAGCCATTGAGCCGGCTCACAAGAAGATAGCTGTTTATCGGCAGTGCGAGCTGCTGTCGCTGAGCCGGAGCAGTTTGTATTATAAGCCCTGTGGTGATACGCGATATAACGAGAAGTTAATGAAGCTGATAGACAAACAATACGTTGAGACGCCGTTTTACGGTATAGACAAGATGACCGAATATCTGTGCCGTCAGGGGCACCATGTTAATCACAAACGCGTTCGGCGTTTGATGCGTCAGATGGGTTTGGAAGCGGTTTATCCGCGTCGAAAGCGTGGTTTGAGCATATCAGACGGGCAGCATAAGATATACCCATACCTGCTCAGGGGCGTTGAGATTACCCGTCCCGATCAGGTATGGTCGGCGGATATAACTTATGTTCGTATGTATCGCGGATGGCTTTATCTTGCGGCGGTGATGGACTGGTTCAGCCGGTATGTGTTGAGTTGGGAAGTATCGATAACGCTCGAATCGGAATTTTGTGTTACTGCGTTGAATCAGGCGTTGGGTTTTGGCAGGCCTGAAATATTCAACACGGACCAGGGCAGCCAGTTTACCAGCGATGACTGGACAAGAGTATTGCTGGAAGCAGGCGTTCAAATCAGCATGGACGGCAAGGGTCGGGTCTTTGATAACATTTTTGTTGAACGATTATGGCGAACGGTAAAAGTTGAGGAGGTGTATCTGCGGGACTATCAGACGGTGGCCGAGGCGGGATACGGTCTTGGCCGGTATTTTGAGTTTTATAATAATCGGCGGTTTCACCAGGCATTGGGCTATCGCACCCCAGCCGAGGTATACGGCGTAGCAGTTGGTACTCCGGTCGCCCTTCGGGCTCCCTTCGTCCCAACTGCTTTAACAAACGGCGGTGAATCCATCTTAAATTCGCCTGTTTTCTGTCTTGACAATGGGTAGGGGTATAGTTGTCGATGGCGCCCGTGTATTGGAGTTTGCGCTCTTTATCGAAAACAAATGCGTGCGGTGTGCTGACCGGCCCGTATTGAACGGACACACTTTGCGTTTGGCCATCGTAAAGATAGGGAAAATTAAAATGTCGTTCTTCTGCGCGAATTTTCATTTCCTCGAAGGAATCGCCCATATCGCTATAGCCCATCTCGTCGAGCCGAACCGCCAGCGGGTCATTAGGTGAAATTGCGACGACTGCGACGCCCTTGTCTTTGTAATCGGTCGCAAGCTGTATAATCCGGCCTTCGTATGCCTGAGCGGTAGGACAGTGATTGGCGGTGAATATCATGACAAGGACATCGGCCTTGGCAAAATCGCTCAATCGGTAATTTCGCCCATCAACACCGGGCAGGTCAAAATCCGGGGCCTGGGCCCCGATTTCAAGGGGAACGATTCTTTTCTGTTCTGCGGAAAATCCGGTCATAACAGTCAATCCCAAAACAAACATCGCTGAGAGTAATCTGCCGTTCATATTCAGTGGCCTCCGGTCAAAATTCCATCATTATAACGCCATATAATAAGCTGCCGCAGACAGATAATCAATTACGATTCAGAGGCCATATTTTTTCTTTACTGAAGCTTTTTGCGATGATAAAGTCAAAAACGATTCCGAAACTTTCTGAAAGGGCGGTTTATGAAAATCATTTCTGTAATCGTGATTGGTTTGATAGTTGTGTTTTGTCCGGCGGCAGGAGCAAAAGCAGGCGTCGTGGCTCCAGACGCGAACGTGGAAAAGCTGGCGGACACCTTCTCTTTCACTGAAGGCCCGGCGGCGGACGCAGGAGGCAGCGTCTATTTTACCGACCAGCCAAACGACAAAATCTATGTCCGGTCAACGGAAGGGAAGCTGTCGGTCTTTCTGGATGGTTGCGAACGCTCCAACGGCCTGTATTTTGACGCGGACGGCTCACTGCTTGCCTGTGCCGACCTGCGAAACCGGCTTGTCTCGTTTGACCCAAACGGCAAAATGACCATCCTGGTCGAAAACTACAAGGGCAAGAAACTCAACGGCCCCAACGACCTGTGGCGAGCCCCAAATGGCGGGATATATTTCACCGACCCGTTTTACAGAAGAAAATACTGGTCAGACCCCAATATGGAGCAGGACTGTCAGTGCGTCTATTACCTTGCCCCCGACCGCAAAACGCTTACCCGCGTCGCCGATGACCTTATGCAGCCCAATGGCATAATCGGCACGCCCGACGGCAAATTACTTTACGTCGCCGACATCGGCGCCAATAAAACCTACGTCTATATAACCAATCCCGATGGCACGCTCTCCAATAAGAAACTTTTCTGCGAGATGGGCTCCGATGGGATGACAATCGACAACGAGGGCAATATCTATCTGACGGGCAGGGGCGTTACGGTTTTCAACTCGGCGGGCGAAAAAATCGACCACATCGACATCAAAGAGAACTGGACGGCAAACGTTACGTTCGGCGGCAAAGACAACGATACGCTTTTCATTACCGCCTCTAAATCGCTTTACGCCGTCAAGATGCGAACCAAAGGCGTCACCTGGGCAACTACAACCAGCCAGGAAAACGACCTGGCCAGCGAAAAATGGACATTCGAATTGACGGTTATTGACAAGCAGACCGGGCAGCCCATTCCAAATGCCAAGCTAAAATTAACTTTTGATGACCAGAAGGGCACAACCGAAACCAACGAAGACGGCAAACGCACCTTACGGCTCCACAAAGGCAAAACAAATTACCTCAGTATTGAGGTAACAAAAGAGGGCTTTGTCCCAATTCGGCTGGGGTGGCGCTCTTCTGAAACCACAACCGGAATTCCTGCCGGCTATACGGTTGCTCTCGAATCCGGCACGTCGATTGGCGGGGTCATACAAGACGAGCAGGGCAAGCCCATCGAGGGGGCGAGCGTGTATCTGCTGATTCCCGGAAAGAATGAAGCGGAACGTGTGGCAATTGCGGATTATGAGGTCAAGACCGATGCGGCTGGTCGCTGGCGATGTGATATTGTGCCTGCCAAGCTCGACGATATTTGGATCCGGCTTGCACATCCTGATTTCATCAGCGACGAGATGTATGGGATAACGCCGAAGCCGTCGATTGAACAGTTGCGGGATATGACCGGCGTTATGGCGATGAAAAAAGGCATTGCCATCGCCGGCAGAGTAGTTGATGTCAATGGCAAGCCGATTAAAGGAGCCACAGTTGCGCAGGGTTCGGATCGTAATGGGTCTGAATACCCGAGCACAAAAACCGATGAGCAGGGTTGGTTCAAGTTCAACAATGCCCGACCCAGCGAGATGGTCCTGACGGTTCAGGCATCCGGCTTTGCACCCGATTTGAAAGAGATTACGGTGTATGAAACGATGAAGGCGGTTGAGTTCCTGCTGGGGTCAGGGCAAACTATCAAAGGTCGAGTAGTTGATGCCAACGGCAATCCGATTTCAGAGGCGTTCGTGACAGCCGATACCTGGCGGGGTCACAGGTCCATCGAATGGCGTGTAAATACCGACGCCAACGGCAGATTCTGCTGGAAAAATGCACCGACCGATGATGTCCTTTTTGATATTGGTCAAACCGGCTATATGAGCGTGCGCGGCCGTGCAATGTCGCCTTCGGATTCTGAATATGTAATCACGATGCACCCGCCGTTGAAGGTGAGCGGCAAGGTGACAGACGCAGAATCGGGAGATCCGGTAAAGCAATTCAAGATAATTCCCGGTATCGACTGGGGAACGGGGCAGCCGGTTTACTGGGAGCAACGAAACTCGAAAAACGTTTCAGACGGGCATTATGAGATAAGTTTTGACTTTCCGTATCCTGCACATCTGTTGCGCGTTGAGGCGGAAGGGTATAAGCCGGTGATTTCACGTCATTTCGACAGCAACGAAGGGCAGGTGACGTTTGATTTTAAGCTTGTGAAAGGAACCGGGTTCAGCGGTGTCGTTAAATCGCCCGATGGTGCTCCGGCCGTTGGTGCTGAAGTGATATTATGCACAAAATCGCGAACCGCTTATATCAGTAACGGTCGGATTGCACAGAAAGAGGACTCTGTGTTTGTCGAGACAGATACCGAAGGGCGATTTTCTTTTCCGCCGCAGACCGAGAAGTACATACTGGCAGTGCTTCACGACAAGGGCTACGCGGAAGTGACCGCCGAGCAGCTTGAAAAATCTTCTTCTATAATTCTTCAGCCGTGGGGCAGAGTCGAAGGAACACTCCGCATAGGCAACAAACTAGGCGTCAACGAAAACATAGAGATACCGAATGACTTACCCGACGACTACGACCCCAATGAACCGCGGGTATTTTATTACAACCGGACGACCACAGACAATAACGGGCGTTTTGTTCTGGAGCGATTGCGCGCAGGAAACGCGCGAGTTGCCAGAGGAATCAAAACCAGCGACCGGATGACGTCGTTCAGCCATACCGTTCCTGTGGAAATCAGGGCCGGGGAAACTGCCACAGTTTCAATAGGAGGCACCGGCCGTCCTGTTATAGGTAAAGTCGTAGCTGACGCCGATTACAACGAGCCCGTTAACTGGTCTTTCGGACAAAGCTCCATCAGCACGATTATGCCTGAATCTCCCAAGCCGGATAATTTCAATGAAATGACGGATGAAGAAAAAAAAGTGTGGCATCAAAAGTGGCAAGATTCCAATGAAGGAGAGGCCTTTAGGGAAAGGACACGCAAGCAGCAACGTAACTATACTATAAAAATTGATCCCGACGGCTTGTTCCGCGTCGAGGACGTTCCTGAAGGCGAATACAACCTTAACATAAGCATTTATGAACCCCCCGCAGCGAGACAATGTGGTTACGGTGATTCTATCGGCTCGGCGCATCAGGAATTTGAAATCTCTGAAATGCCCGGCGGGCGAAGCGACGAGCCCTGCGACCTCGGAACGCTTCGACTTGAAACACTCAAGCGCCTCAAAGTGGGCGACGTTGCTGCAACGTTTGAGGTCAATTCGCTCGACGGCGGGAAGATTCGGCTGGCCGACTACCGCGGGAAACTTGTCCTGCTTAACTTCTGGGCAACCTGGTGCGGCCCGTGTATGGCCGAAGTGCCGAACTTAAAAAAGGTGTTCGACGAGTATGGAAAAGATGAGCGATTCGTGATGATTGGTTTGTCGCTTGACAGAGACCCAAATCCGGCAAAGAAAAGTGTCGCCAGTAAGCAGATGAACTGGCCTCAGGCATTCATCGGTGATTTGTCAAAATCCGATGTTGCCAAGGAGTATGGAGTGCAGGGTATCCCTGCGACATTCCTGATTGACCCGGACGGCAAAATCCTCTCAAAAGACCTCAGAGGCGGACAAATGAAAACAGAAGTCGCTAAGGCCATCGAAAAAATAAAAGACCCGCCGAAAAAGACAGGCATAATCGTAACGGGGGCAAAGGTCGAGAAACTGGCGGACGGCTTCAGCTTTACAGAAGGGCCAATCGCGGACGAAAAAGGCAACGTTTACTTTACCGACATACCGAACAATCGAATCCACAAATGGTCAGTCGAGGGAAAGCTATCGACCTTCCGCGAAAATTCGGGCGGAGCCAACGGTCTTGATTTCGATGACAAAGGCAATCTGCTGGTCTGCGAAGGCGGAAACCGCAGAATAACCCGAATCGATATGCAGGGAAACGTCACCGTCCTTTGCGATAACTACAAAGGCAAAAAGCTTAACAGCCCCAACGACCTGTGGCGGGACAAAAAAGGCGGCATATATTTCACCGACCCGCACTATGGGCAAAAAAAGGATGATATGGAACTGCCGGGCGAATACGTGTTTTATCTGCCGGCAGATTCCAGCGAGCCGATTCTTGTTATCAGCGATATGAATCGGCCCAATGGTATCGTCGGCACTGACGACGGCAAACTGCTCTATGTCGCCGACCACGGCGGCAATAAAACCTGGGTTTACAAAATCAACGATGATAGCACATTGGCAGACAAGAAACTATTTGCCCCGATGGGCGCCGACGGCATAACCCTCGACGAGCAAGGCAATTTGTACCTCACCGGAAGAGGCGTTACAGTCCTCGACCCGAACGGCAAACAAATCGCAACAATTAATTTAGGCCCGAATCGACCCTCGAACGTATGCTTCGGCGGAGAAGACGGCAAAACGCTTTTCATCACCGCCAGAGGTTCCCTTTTTTCCATCAGGATGAACGTAAAAGGGCAGTAAAATTGCGCTTATTCTCCGGCTCATTGAGACAGGGGAAAAATTATGACGAGTCGGGAAAGAGTTTTGAAGATTTTTAAGGGCGAGCGTCCGGACCATCTGGCGTTGATGCCGATTACGATGCAGTTTGCGGCAGACCGAATCGCAAGAAAATACTGCGATTACGCAACGGATTATCATGTGCTGGTGGAGGGGCAGTTACGGGTTGCGGAGGAGTTTGGTTTTGACCAGGTCGGCTGTATTTCGGACCCGGCGCGTGAGGCGGCGGACTGCGGGGCCACGGTCATATACGCCGAGGATTCACCCCCTGCCTTAGACGGGCAAAACGCGCTTCTGGCAGATAAGGGCAACCTGGCGACGCTTAAAATGCCCGACCCGCTGGGGGGCGGTCGAATGCACGACAGGGTAAGGGCAGCGGCCGCTTTCAAAGAAAAGGCGGGAAAAGACAAAATCATCGAGGGCTGGATTGAAGGCCCCTGCGCGGAAGGGGCGGACCTTCGGGGCATAAATACGATAATGACGGATTTTTTCGAGGACCCGGGTTTTGTGCGAGACCTGTTCGAATTTGTTACCGAGCTTGGGCTTAGATTCGCGAAGGCGCAGATTGAGGCGGGCGTCGATTGTGTCGGAATCGGAGACGCTGCCGCGTCGCTTGTAGGCCCGAAGATTTATGAGGAATTCGTTTGGCCATACGAAAAGCGGCTGATTGACGGCATTCACAAGCTTGGTGCGGCCGTCCGGCTGCATATATGCGGGGACACGCGAAAGATTCTGGAAGGGATGGGCCGGCTGGGAGCGGAAATGGTTGACATCGACTATCCCTGCCCCGTGCGGATGGCGAGAGAGAAAATGGGGCAGGAACAGGTTATATGCGGCAACATAAACCCCGTATCGGTCCTGCGGGACAGCTCTGCGCAAATCGTCTACAAGGCAGTCGAAAACTGTCACAAAGAAGCCGGCGACAGGTTTGTCGCAGGCGCCGGCTGTGAAGTGCCACGCGATACGCCGATTGAAAATATCAGGGCGCTGTGTCGTTACGCGTCTTCTCATTAAACTTTTTTACGAAGGGACTATGTATGAACTGTTCGAATGCAAAAATTTGTTTTATCATCGCGGCGTTGTTGGCGTCAACGATGCTCGCAGAAGGTGCCGAGACGAATCCCGGCTGGTTCGATGCGGGGCTGGGAAATCTGCCACTTCTATCAAACGCTAAAACCCGCTCGATTGGCCCGGAAAATTTCACAGGCGAAAAAGGCAAAGGCGGGACGGCAAAACTCGGCGAAGGGACGGCATCCAAGGCCGCTCGCGATTTGGGCCAGGGCTGGAAGGTGAATCCGTATATTCAGATTGCGCCGGGTAAGACCTTTGTGCTGGCCGACATAAACGGCTGCGGGGTAATTCAGCACATCTGGATGACGCCGGCGGGAAACGACCGCCTTAATATATTGCGAATATACTGGGACGGCGAACAGCCCCCTTCAGTGGAATGTCCCTTAGGCGACTTTTTTGCCTGCGGCCTCGGCGAGTATGCACAGGTTACTTCGCTGGCCGTCTGCGTTCATCCGAAAAGCGGCTTCAACTGCTATTGGCCTATGCCTTTCAGGAAGGGCTGCAGGATTACAGTGACAAATATCGACAAAAGCCAGATGACGTTATTTTACCAGATTGATTATTGTCTGACTGATGTCGATGAAACGGCAGCATATTTCCACGCCCAGTTTCGCAGGGTAAATCCTCTGCCTTTCACGCTCGTTGACGGCATCGTCGGGCGGGGGCATTACGTGGGGACATATATGACCTGGGGCGCAAACAGCCCCGGCTGGTGGGGCGAGGGCGAGATAAAATTCTACATAGACGGCGACACGGAATTTCCGACAATCTGCGGAACGGGCACGGAAGATTACTTCTGCGGCTCATACGGATTCGACAATCCCAAAGGG
Source organism: Planctomycetota bacterium (assembly GCA_043811995.1). GTDB lineage: Bacteria > Planctomycetota > Phycisphaerae > Sedimentisphaerales > Anaerobacaceae > Fen-1362. The sequence continues at coordinate 57,670 of JBDRMP010000050.1, read as the reverse complement.
GGCGGCTATCAGACGTTCAGCGGCCCATACGCGGGAATGCCGCAAATAATCAATCCGAAGAGGCAGCCGGTAAGAAAGACGAGGATTTTTGAGAACGGCAAGTTCATCGAAGAAAGGACTATTTACAATCCGAAAGACCAGCCGCGATTTTCTTTGTATCGCTGGCACATAATGGACCCCGTCAGGTTCGAACAAAATCTGAGAGTTACTATGCAGGCGCTGGGCTGGCAGCAGGCTGGCATTTATCTGCCTCTGCAGGACGATATTTCATCGGTAGTTTTCTGGTATCAGACCGAGCCGCACGGGATTTTTCCGAAACTTCCCGACAGAGAGCAGTTGAAGATTACGAAGTAAGGGCGGGATTATGGCAAAGGCCGGCTGCGATATCAGGATAGGAACTTCCGGCTGGTATTACGACCACTGGCAGGGACGATTCTACCCCAAAGACCTGCCCAAGAGCGAATGGCTGAGCTTCTACGCGAAAGAATTCGACACCGTAGAAATCAACAATACCTTTTATCATTTGCCGCAAGAGCAGACGTTAAAAAAATGGCACAAGCTCGCGCCTGCCAACTTTTTATTTACCGTAAAGGCCAATCGTTACATCACGCATATCAAAAAGCTCAAAGACACAAAGGATGAATTGAAGCGATTCTTTGAACGGACTGAGCTTTTGAAAAAGCGCCTCGGCCCGGTTCTATATCAACTGCCGCCTATGCTGCACAAAAATCTCAAACTACTTGGCTCGTTTTTAGAGTTGTTGCCGAAAAAACATAAAGCTATCTTCGAATTCCGCCACGAAAGCTGGTATGAGGATGACACATTCAAACTTTTAGACGACTTCAACGCCGGTTTTTGTATTCACGATTTAGGCGGCGAGCCAACGCCGAAGATAATCACCGGCAACGTGATTTATATCCGTTTTCACGGCACTTCCGGCCGATACGCCGGCAACTATACTAAACCGATGTTAACAAAATGGGCGAAGTGGATTAAGGAAAATCGCAAGAGTGCCAGTGCCGTTTACGCCTACTTCAACAACGATATCCTCGGCCACGCCGTTGCAAACGCGAGGACGCTGAAATCAATGGTTTAGCTGAATATGAGACAGGCGACTGTTTTTTCCAAATCTCGAAACTATTGGCCAACCAAGGCCTAAGAGCAAAAGTGTAGTGGGCTCAGGAACATAATCAGATGCAATTCCTTCAAAAGGACCAAGGCCTCCAGAATTATCATAATCAGTTTGCTCCCCCGTTGATGGGTCTAATTTAAAAAGCCACCAGCTAAAATTAGTGTGATATATGTAACCGTCAGGAGCGAAGTCAATGTCACCGATATTGTAATGTCCGGTAGGCAGGGTAGATGTAATCGAACCAGTCGAAGGGTCTATAGTGCGGAGCCATTGTTGGAAAGTTTCCCCTGTGCCGTCCCGATCTGTGATATAAAGTATTCCTTGTGGAGAAAAATCCATACCGTACGACCTTGAAGGTACATCAATTGTCGCAATAGGTGCAAAACTATCCGTTCCAAGATTTATAACACCCAAAGTATTGAAGTTGGACATACCGTAAAGAGTACCATTTGGTGAAAAAGCTAATGATGTCAAAAAGACCATAGATGCACCCTGCTGAATACTTGCTACATCAGTCCAATGACCAGTGATTGGGTCGATTCTTGTAACAATGCTTGGTTTATCGGAATAATTTACACCGAAAAGAAATCCGGAAATTGGATCCATATCGATAGCGCATTGATAAGGTGTTTCTCCCTGGCCGCCCCGTTGTGTTTGCTGTCCTGTTTGCGGATTAACGGTAACGAATGTGTCAGGATATGCCGACCCTCCTCCATATCCAATAGTGGAGTAGAGCTGCCAATTTTCATTAGCTAAGGCGATGCTGAACTGCGCAAAGATCAGAGTAATCGACAGAAAAACTCCTATCCGAAGACAAGACACCTTTGCCATTGCAATTCTCCTAAGCCAAAAAAACCCACAAATTTGTAAGAACTGCGCAGAAAAACTAACCTCGCAACAAGTGAGTTTTCTTTCCCTAAGAGTTCTCTTCCCCAATTGTGATGAATGTATTGTACTTATGCTACAGTGAAAGTCAGGGAAAATCTGATAAAAAACCGAAAAACAATCACGCAATTAAATTAAGGCCTTTTTTGAGGGCGTGTTGGCGGACTTCTTCTACTTCCTCAGGAGTGGGTCTGCGGTTTATCTTTGGGTGTGACGAGGCCTTGAAGCAGGGCCGATACTGGTCCATAACGTTGATTGAGGTGTTTGGGCTGATTTGCTCGGCCAAAAAGTCAATCATCTTGAAACTGCCAGCAACCTTGTCGGGCAGCACCAGGTGTCTGACCAAAAGCCCCCTTTTTGCCAATCCCTTTTCGACCTGCAAATTACCTACCTGTCGATGCATCTCTTTTAAGGCGGCAAAACATATTTCGGGATAATCGGCTGCGTTGGCAAATTCTTTCGCGGAAGCGCTATCGGAAAATTTCACATCGGGCATATAAATATCCATATACCCATCGAGAAGCTTGAGCGTTTCAACCGAATCGTAGCCGCCGCTATTATAAACCGTCGGCAAATTCAATCCTTTTTTTCGAGCCATCTCGATACCGGCGGCAACGGCGGGCGCTATATGTGTAGGCGTGACAAAGTTTATGTTGCTGCAGCCATAGCTTTGTAATTCGAGCATAAAATCCGCCAGCTCATTGAGCGTAATGGGCTGGCCGCGGCGAAAATGGCTTATGTCGTAATTCTGGCAGAACTCGCAGTTGAGGTTGCAGCCGGCGAAAAATATCGTTCCTGAGCCGCCCTTGCCCACCAGGACGTTTTCCTCGCCGAAATGCGGCCCCTGCGAGCTGACGACCGGAGAATCGCCAATGCCGCAAAAACCAAGCTCGCCTTTGCTGCGATTTACCCGGCAGTTACGCGGGCAAATAACGCAGGGGTTCATAAGATTCCACAATCGCTGGACGGCAGGGCTAAAGGAATTAATTATTTCTGTCATTTTTATTTTCTATTTTTTGCTGCATCAACTACGTTGTAAAGCAGCATCGTAATTGTCATCGGCCCGACGCCGCCGGGAACGGGGGTTATAAGGGACGCCTTTTCCTTAACGTTTTCAAAATCAACGTCTCCAACGAGACGGTAGCCGCTCTTCTTCGAGGCGTCTTCGATGCGATTGATTCCGACGTCGATAACCACGGCGCCGTCTTTTATCATATCGGCGGTTATGGTATTGGGGCGTCCGACGGCGGCGACCACAATATCGGCTCTTTTTGTATGTTCCGCGAGGTTTCCGGTCCGGGTGTGGCAGACGGTCACGGTGGCGTTACCGAGGGGGCCTTTCTGCATAAGTATATTTGCGAGGGGCTTTCCGACGATGTTGCTTCGGCCGACGATGACGACGTATGCGCCTTCGATTTTGACGCCGCTTTTAATCAAAAGCTGGACGACGCCGTGAGGTGTGCAGGGCAGGTACGTCTTTTGGCCCAGCACCATTTTGCCTACGTTTATCGGATTAAAGCCGTCGATATCCCTGGCCGGGTCGATTGCGAGAAGCACTTCGGCCTCGTCGATGTGTTTCGGCAAAGGCAATTGCGTAAGGATACCGTGTATTTTCGGGTCAATGTTTAGTCGTTTAATAAGAGAAAGCAGTTCCTTCTGCGGAGTATTTTCAGGCAGACGGTTGTCGTCTGAGAAGATGCCGATTTCCGAACAGGCCTTTTGCTTGGCGGTGACGTAAGATTTGGAGGCGGGGTCGTCACCGACGAGGACTACGCCGAGGCCCGGAACAATGCCTTTTTTGGCAAGTTGGGCGACCTCGGCCTTCAGTTCAGCCCGCATACTTTCAGCTATTTGCTTGCCGTCTATTATCTTCGCCGTCATTGTTACAATCCCTGCACCCTGCCGGTATTAACATCAACATCAATCCGTCGAAAGGCCGGGTCAGAGCCGGTGCCCGGCATCAGCTTTATCTCGCCGGCCAGCGGCACGACAAATTCAGCTCCTTTATAAACAAGCACGTCCCTGATGGGTAATTGCCAGCCGATGGGCCGACCTTTGAACTCCGGGTCGTAGGACAAACTAAGATGCGTTTTTGCCATACACGTGCCGAACCGCTGTGTCGCTGGGTCGGCCTCCAGCTTCTTTAACTTCTCAAGAGCAATCTCCGAATACGAAACGCCGTTGGCACCGTAAACCTCTTTGGCGATTAGCTCTATTCGCTTCCTGATGGGCATATCGAGCTCGTAAAGAAACCTGAAGTCATTTTTCTTATGGCAGGCATCAATAACGGCCTGGGCCAGTTCAATCGCGCCCTCGCCTCCTTTGAGCCAATGTTCGGAGACGACCGCGGTTGCGCCATTCTGTTCGGCTATTTTTTTTATGAGGTTGTGCTCCTGCCTGGTATCGTAACCGAAGCTGTTTATACACACAATCGGTTTAACGCCGCTTTTTTTGACGATTTCGATGTGGGCAACCAGGTTCTCACAACCCTTTTCGAGCAGGTCTAAATGCTCTCTGGTGTATTCTTCGCTTAGAGGCACTCCGGGTCTTACCGCCGGGCCGCCGCCGTGCATTTTCAGCGCACGAACGGTTGCTACGATGACAACGGCATCTGGTCGCAGGCCGGAGATTCGGCATTTCAGGTTCCAGAACTTCTCGAAGCCGATATCGGTGCCGAAGCCGCTTTCGGTTACGTGGTAATCGCCGAGCTTGGTTGCGGTCAGGTCGGCAATAACCGAGCTTTGGCCTATGGCTATATTGGCGAAAGGACCCGCATGCACAAAAAGGGGCTGCCCCTCCATTGTCTGAAGCAGGTTTGGATTCAGCGCACCAACCATCCAGGCGGTCATAGCGCCATCGACTTCGAGGTCGGCGGTTGTTACGTCTTTGCCCTGCCTGTCCCTGGCCACCACTATTTTTGCGATTCGGCTGCGAAAGTCCCTGAGGTCTTTTGCAATCGACATAATAGCCATAACCTCGCTTGAGACGGTGGCCTGGAAGCCAGAGTCCATTTCAACGCCGTTATTTTTGCCGCCCAAACCGATTCTGATATTGCGAAGCGCCTGAACACAGAGGTCGATTGCCCAGCCGATTTGAATGGAGTCGGGGTCGATATCCAGCCGGCGAAGCTTCCTTTTTGCCAGCCGTTCATCATCGTAGTTTCTTTCATGCTGCATTCGTGCGGTCAGCGCGGTCATACAGAGGTTATGTGCGTTGGTGACGGAATCGATATCGCCGGTGAGGCGGATTGAAAATGGAATCAATGGTATACACTGAGAAAGACCGCCGCCTGCGGCGCCGCCCTTGATATTAAAGGTCGGTCCTGCGCTGGGCTGGCGAATGGCGCCGGTGGGTCGCTTGCCGCATTTGCCAAGCCCCTGAATCAGACCGATTGTTGTTGTGGTTTTGCCCTCGCCTAAAGGCGTCGGGGTGATAGCGGTAACATCTATGTATTTGGCTGATGCGTTGTCTTTAAGCCGGCCGAGCACCTTCATAAAATCGACTTTGCCGAACGTGTGGCCGGCGGGAAGAATCTCGTCTTTTCGCAGACCGATTTCGTCGGCCAACTGAAAAATGGATTTTATATTTTTCTCGGCTGCCTCGGCTATCTCCCAGTTCTTCATTTTCGTCGGGTCAAGTTTCATCCTAAATATACCTCCACCTTTACGACGCTGCCTTTTTTGAACAATCCGACTATGTTACCCGCCTGCGGTTTGCCGTTAACGAGCATCTTTTTTACACCTTTCATCACTTTATCGGGATTCAGAACTTTTATGTTATAGGTTACGCCTCGGAATTTTCGCATTATATTAAAGCCCGACCATTCAGGCGGGATGCAGGGGTCAATCCTCAGCCCATCCAGCTCAGCCCTTACGCCGAGGATGTATTGCGTAAGCGCTACCAAGCTCCAGGAGGCGGTGCCGGTGAGCCAGGAGTTTTTGGCCTCTCCCGGCCCAGGGCTGTCGTGACCTGAGATAGTTTGTGCGAAGCAATACGGCTCGCATTTATAGACGTCGGATTTGTCCTCTTTGGTGCTCGGGCAGATTCGTTTGTATAATTCCCAGGCCTTGTCGCCCCGGCCGAGAAGGGTTTCGGCAATGATGACCCAAGTGTTGTTGTGGCAGAAGATACTGGCGTTTTCCTTATAACCCGGCGGGTATGATGTAATCTCGCCGAGGTAGTCCCGATATTTTGTGTAGGCCGGCTGATTGAGGACCATTCCGTTCTCGTCTGCCAGATACTGCCAGGAGCTATCGAGGGCCGACAGGGCCTTGCCGTCGTCGATACCGATACCTGCCATAACGCCCCAGCCCTGTGTTTCGATAAAAATCTTTCCCTCATCGCATACTTTGGAGCCGACCGGCTTCTCGAAATGGTCATAAGCACGGATGAACCATTCGCCGTCCCAGCCATGCTTGAGGACGACTTTTCGCATATCGTCGGCCTGCCTGGCATACTCCACGGCCCTGTTTTTTTGGTCGAGGTGTTCCAGCAGTTGCACCATCTCTTTTGCAGCGTAAACGAACAGTTGGGCGACCATAACTGATTCCGCCGAGCCACCCTCGATGTCGCCTGAGGTCTGAAAGCTCTCGCCGGGATTGTTGCTGAAGCAATTGAGGTTGAGGCAGTCGTTCCAGTCGGCGTGCTGAATCAGGGGCAGGCCGTGCGACCCGCGAAGGTCCAGAACATGCTTCATTGAAAGATGCAGATGGTCCAACAGTGTCGTGTTTTTTTCGCTGCCGGGGACGTCCTGGTAGCCGGCAGGAGCGTCGAGAATTGTCCAGTCGCCGGTTTCTTTGATATATGCGGCGGTTGAGACAATCAGCCAGAGCGGGTCGTCGCTGAAGCCGGTGCCGACGGCGGTGTTGCCCTTCTTGGTCAGGGGCTGATACTGATGATAGCAGGAGCCATCGTGGTTCTGCGTCGATGCGAGGTCGATGATTCGCCGGCGGGCGCGTTCTGGGACAATATGGACAAAGCCAAGGATGTCCTGATTGGAATCGCGGAAGCCCAGCCCCCTGCTGACGCCCGTCTCGAATGAGCTGGCAGCACGCGAGAGGTTAAAAGTTACCATACACTGATACTGGTTCCAGATATTGGCCATACGTTCGACGTGCTCGTTGTTGATTTTCACTTGATAGCCCGACAGGGCGTCAGCCCAGAAGTTTTTAAGCTTTTTCAGCTTCGCGCCAACTTGGCCTGTGGTCTTGAAGGCGGCGATTGTCTCGTAGAACCTTTTTTTATTTATGACGCCGGGCGAGGCGAACTTTTCCTCTTTCGGGTTCTCAATGTAGCCGAGGACAAAGTGCAGGCGTTTGGTCTGACCCGGCTTCAAAGACATTTTGACCTGATGTGAGCCAATCGGCTGCCAACTGTGAGCGACGCTGTTGGTCGCCTTGCGGTGTTTGACGACATCCGGGCAGCCATAGTCGTTGAGCCGGCCTAAAAAGGCGTCCCGGCTGGTGTCGAAACCGGCGATTTTCCAGTCGCGCTGAAAATTAGTAGCGTCATCGAGAGCATCATAGAGGCAAAATTCGACGTAGCTAAACAGGTCTATTTCTTTGTTTTTTCGGCTTTCATTTTTGACCGACACCGACCATATCTCAGCATTGGTATCGATTGGGACAAAATAGGTTGTCGAAACCTTCAGGCCGTTGAGTGCGCCTTCAATAACCGTAACCCCAAGGCCGTGCCTGCATTTGTAATCGTCGAGCTTGGTCTTGACGGGTTTTGCGCCCGGATTCCAGGTTTTTTTGCCGTCGCAGACATAAATGTATCTGCCGGGATTATCCTTGGGGATGACGTTGTAATGATAGCGAGTGAGTCGTCGCAGGCGAGCGTCACGGTAGAAACTGTATCCGCCGGCGGTATTGGAGATTATGCCGAGGTAATCCTGACAGCCAATGTAGTTTATCCAGGGGATAGGGGTATCCGGCCTGGTTATAACGAACTCTCTGGCCTTATTATCGAAATAACCGTATAGTTGTTTCTGCGGCACAGCCATCACTCCTTCATAACCACATCAAAATTAAGCTAATCTTTTAACGTATAACCCGGAAATCTTCAAGATATATTGCCCCCGCGTCTTGCTGCTGCAAGACAGCAGCGGAGGGCTTATTTTGGCTGGTTCAATCCCGCTAACAGCTCCGCAAGTTTTTTTATATCATTAACCGGCTGTTTAGAGACCGATGAGCTTGCTGATATGTTTTGGCCGGGCGTTCATTTTATGATGCCTTTGCGGCTTCTATCGCCCGGGCGAGCGTAAGCGTGCCTTCATACAAGGCCCGCCCGACAATCGCCCCTGCGGCACCGATTGAGACGAGATTCTTTATATCCTCGACGGTCGTGACTCCACCGGAGGCAATCACGGGCACCGGAATAGTCCGTATGAGAATTTTTGTCCTTTCGAGGTTAGGCCCGGCGAGCATTCCGTCCTTGGCTACATCGGTATAGATTATTGCCGCTATGGGCAGCACTGCCGCTTCACGGGCAAGCTCAAGCAGCGACTTTGGGTGTTCATCGTACCAGCCGCCTGTAACCACGTGCGTTCCTTTGGCGTCAAGGCCCAGCGCCAGCCGGTCGGCAAACTTCGTCGCCATATCGGCGAACCATTCGAAATCGTTGACCGCCTGCGTGCCGATTATCACCCGCTCGATTCCCGAATCGAGCAGCAGCGATATATCCTGCTCGGTCCGGATGCCGCCGCCGACCTCGATTTTCAGCTTACCGAGTTTCGCTATGGCCGATATGGTCGGCGTATTGATTGGTCTGCCCACCTTAGCTCCGTCGAGGTCAACGACATGCAGCCATTCCGCCCCCTGCTCGATGAACTCCTCGGCCTGCTTGACGGGGTTTTCCTCGTAGTTTATCTGGCGGTGATAGTCGCCCTGTATCAGGCGGACGCATTTGCCGCCCCGAAGGTCAATTGCCGGCACGATATACATTTTAGCCCTTCCAAAACCTACAAACCGCTCTGCCGGAATTTTAGAAACACCGGCCGCATGTTTCAACAATTTTCAGGTCCGCCGAAACCGATGCTTCGGCGAGACCTCGCTATTTGGCGGGCGGGGCATCCGGGGCTATTGATTACTGTTTATTGCTACTGTTTTGCTTTCCCTTATGTTTTTGGCTTTCGGAAAAGTGAAGGTCAGCCGTTCCTTCAGCAGCGCAAGCCCAAAGTCGAGCATTGTCTGATTGCCGAGCCGGGAAACCACGGGCGGGTCTATAAAGAAATTGGCAATTACCCCCCTGACTCTGCCCACGAAACCATTGGGCTTTGTCGCCTTGTTGACTGATACGACTTTTACTCCCATTCTGGGGTTCCCCTCACATTTTCTGAATGCGAGGGTAGCCACCCGAGCGATTAGCTCATTATATTTGCTTTCGTACTTATATTGCCCGTTTTCAGGACCAATACTATAAAGACCAATGGTTACAGGGCTTTTCTGTCCCCTCGCGTTGAAGCTGACATCCACCTCGGTAACTGTCTCGGTGGAATCGGTTATCGTCCCCCAAACCTCGATACACCCAATGCCTTCTCCTTCGAATCTAATATAATCAAGCGCTTTTGTCATCGGCTGCTCGCCCTTTCCCGTCTCGTCGAGGACTATCGCTATCATCTCCGGGGCGTTAAACGTGGTCTTGAAAAAGCCCCTTCCCGTCATCTCAAACTCACAGCTTACATAAAAGGATTTTGAAGTAACCTTTTTTTGATACGAAACAAGCCGCGTTCGCTGCTCATTATCGGCGTTGGTCTCCATATCAACGAGTGTCGGGGATATAAGCGGAACAAAATACATAAAAGAGGAAGTGGGATTATTCTCAGCAACCCTATCGTCGTAACTCAACAGGACCGTGGGGCCGTTGGCGTCGTTGACGTCCCTCGCGGGTCCGCTGCCGCGACCGCCCGCAAGCGTTTTGGAGTGGGAGCTTATTCCGACGCCTGCCATCAAAAACAGGACGCAAAAAACGCCGGTTACAAACAAACCTGGCCATCGTCGGCACATTAAATTTTGCCCCGATTTTTCAAATGCGCCCTCACAGTTTACCCCCAATACAAAACGTATAGGCCGGCCGGAATTTTAGAGCAGAACCAAATTGTTTTCAATCATATTCCCGCCAGGTCTATTGTTCTTGCAATTTTGCGCGTGAGAATGTATAGCTTTAGTGGTTTCTTGTCTCGGCGCAGGCGCTAAGCCGTAGCCGGATCGGAGAGGTGTCGGAGCGGCTGATCGAGCCGGTTTCGAAAACCGGTGTGCTCTTAATTGAGTACCGCGGGTTCGAATCCCGCCCTCTCCGCCATTTTTATCTCCAGATGAGATAAAAATGGCGAGACCTCGCCCGCCTCGTCCGCCAAGCAAAGCTTGGCGAGACGGGCGAGGCGGGTCCGTTGTTTAAATACGTCCAACTTGCCGCAAGATAGGAAATATGTATAACGTTTATATTTTACTGAATAAATCAAAGACAAGAACATATACAGGCGTTGCGGCTGATATGGACAAACGTCTTAAAAGGCACAATGATGGCTTCGTTCCGGCCAGTCGCCCATATCGACCGTACGAAATAATTTATGTCGAACCGCACCCAACTTTGAAAGAAGCCCGTCAAAGGGAAAGATTCTATAAATCGACAACTGGTCGCAGGAGGATACGCGAATTAATTAGCCGAATATCTCCCAAAGTAAATTTATGATTACTAAAATAGGAAGTTACTTTTTGAATCAAACCGTCAAAGAAGCACCTGGCTTGAGGGAATTTACTGCAGAAGAATACCAAATGTTCGAAATGACTGGATATAAAAGAAAATTAAAAGATGAAAAAATATATCATGGCGAAGAAATCTATCTGAATGGTAACTCGTGGTATACGATACTCGGCACTACTAATGGAAGAATTTACAAAATCGCTTTGCAGATTATGGACACAGACAAAAAATGTTTAGATGATATTTTCAAGTCTACACTTAATCATATTATCAGAGAAATGGGCAAATATAACGAACACCCATTTCTGTCTAAAAAGTATATCTGGGACGCACCAGAAGGAAATATTATTTTTGAACGATTGTGTGGGTTCGGACAACACTGTGTAAATATCTTCATTACTTCGAACTCTATAAGAGAGCAAATGGAGAACCACGTCCATAGGACTCAATATCTTTGATTTTAGGCCCTTTTGGGGTGATTTTAGGTGCGCATTGGCTTGGGACAATTTGACGCGGTAGTGGGAGACCTCGAAGGTAATGCCGAGAGGATGCGGGAGATTTACAAGCAGGCCAGGCAACAAGGGGTTGAATTGCTTTTATTTCCGGAGCTTGCGGTCTGCGGCTATCCGCCTGAAGATTTACTGCTGAAAAAGCATTTTCTGGAAGAGAATCGCAAGACAATCGAGAAGCTTGCGGCTGATTGTCCGGATATGACCATAGTCGCCGGCTTCGCGGATAGTTTCCGCGGCCGGACATATAACTGTGCCGGTATCCTTCAGGGTGGGCGATTGGCCGACGTTTACCGAAAGAGCTTGCTGCCCAACCACGGTGTCTTCGATGAAAGACGCTATTTTGAGCCGGGCAAAAAACCCCTGATTATTACGCTAAATGGTATGAACTTCGCCGTAACCATCTGTATGGATATATGGGACATCGACTGGCTCGCGAGGTTCCTCAAAAAAGCAGGCCGAATTGATATGGCACTGAATATCTCCGCGTCGCCGTTTCATCTCGAAAAAATAGAGATAAGAAAGGAAATAGTCGGTCAGTGCGCTGCGCAGTTCAAATGCCCCGCCTGCTATTGCAATCTGGTGGGTGGACAGGACGAGCTTGTGTTCGACGGCCGAAGTATGTTCGCCGACGCAGACGGAAATATCGTCGCTATGGCCAAAGGATTTGATGACGACCTGCTGATAGCAGACATCGAAGCCAAAGATAAAGCTTATGTAGTCAAGCCCATCGGCGTCTCAGCTCCCCAAACTCTTAGTGAGCTCGAAGAGATGTATAGGGCGCTTGTACTGGGTACGAGGGACTACGTGAGGAAAAACGGCTTCAGCAAGGCGCTTGTAGGTCTCAGCGGCGGGATTGACTCGGCCGTAACCGCAGGCCTTGCCGTCGCGGCCCTGGGAGCGGAAAACGTCATAGGAATCACGATGCCCTCAAAATTCAACAGCCCCGAAACAATCAGCGACGCCGAAAAATGCGCGAGAAACCTGGAAATTGAATTTTTGACCATCCCAATTGGCGATGCGCTTGAGCGGTTCGACAGTTCGCTGAAACAGGCGCCCGGCTGGGACAATAAGGGCCTGGCCTACGAGAATCTTCAGGCAAGAATCAGGGGAACCATCCTGATGTCGCTCTCTAACCAGTGGGGAGCGCTTGTGTTGACCACCGGCAATAAAAGCGAGACAGCAGTCGGTTACGCGACGCTCTATGGCGATACCGCGGGCGGCTTTGCCGTTATAAAGGACGTCTTCAAAACAATGGTGTACAAGCTCGCAAATTATATTAACGCCATAAACGGGCGTGAAATAATACCTCAAAGCGTCATAGACAGAGTGCCAACTGCTGAGCTTCGCCAGAATCAGAAGGACACCGACTCATTGCCGGATTACGACCTGCTGGACAAAATTCTCAAAGGGTATGTTGAGGAAGATAAATCCGCCCGGCAACTCATCGATGAGGGTTTGCCAAAAGAGGTCGTCAACAGGGTCATTGGTATGGTTGACCGCAACGAATACAAGAGAAGGCAGTCGCCGCCGGGGGTGAAAATCACGCCGAAGGCGTTCGGCAGGGACAGACGCCTGCCCATCACGAATCGTTACAACCACTGGAGCAATCCAAAATAACAAGCCGCAATCACGGGACTTTTCCCGACCGAACCTGTCTTTCGCGAAGGGCGCCGACAATGGCCTGTGCGAACGGCACAACCGCCGCGGGTGCGCTGGCCGTTACTATAGAACCATCCCGCTCAACAGGAGCGCCGGTATAATTTGCCCCGCCTTTGCGTATTAACTCCCGCTGTGTCAGAAAACCGGTTGCCCGCACGCCGCTAAGCACGCCTGCGTTGGCAAGGATTGTCGGAGCGACATCTATAGCCGCTATCACCTTGCCCCCGGCAGCCGCTTCACGCGCAATGCCGAGGACTGCCGGATTGTTGAAATAAGCAACAGCGCCGGGGCCGTCCACGAAGACCACCGCGTCGAACTCCTCAACTCGCACCCTGTCCAGCGTTATCTCAGAGGCGGCAATTCCGCCAAGCACTCCTCGCAAAGGCCCGATTTTAGAACTTGCAATTACGGTCTCGATACCCGCCTCGTTCAAAACTCGCTGGGTCTCGAAAAGCTCCTCATCCCTGAAATTGGCACTCGGAACAATCAAAACGGCCCTTTTCGCCGCAACGGCGGTTTCGCCGGACGGCTGTAACCGGCCCTGCGAAACAAGAGGATGGCCGACGCATACAATCAGCAAGGGCTCAAGGTCGCCAGGCAATCCGCAGACCCTGGCGACACTTTTCGTCTCGAAATCACCAACGGGCACTGAGGCAAGCCCGAGCGTTACGGCCTGCAATTGAATATTTTCGGCAACGTGGCCCGCCTCGAGCATCAGAAACCTGCTGGCCTTATTGCCACTCTTGGGCGCCAGCTTCCTGACAGACCCGGCGATGACAATATCGCATCCCGCCTCCGCAAGCGACCCCTGCCCTACCGCTTTCGACAGTGGCTGTCGCAGGTCGCCCGTCTGGACCTGCTCCATCGAATGCTCTTCGGGACGATACACGAACAAACCGTCGGGTTTAACAAAATAAAGGTCTATCGGATACACCGCCCACGCCGAAGGCGCGGCGCGATACCCTCGCTGTTTGTCGGTTATGCCCTGCCCGGCCCAGGCCAACTGTCCTACCTGAACAAAATTAAGGGGTTTGTCCGCAAACTGCCGAACGCTCCGTCGCTTACTTATTGCCTCCTCTACGCTTATCGAACTCGATAAGACCGGCGCAGGAAGCTGAATAGTTTTCATACTGCCGTCTCGCCTTGGTCGTCTCTGTTGCTGGCCGAACACAGGCCAGACAACAACGGAAAAACCGGCAAGCCAGCATACTGTCAGAATTCCAATTCGGTATAGCCGGGAAATTTTCGATTGTCCCATCGTTATAATCCTCCAAAACCGTGTCACCAACACAGCGAGGTTAATACGCTAACCCCGTGGTTTAGTTCAATGAGGCCTTTGCCGAATGTTTGTAAATTAAATGCAGGTTACGGACGTAAATCAGCGAATTGAGTGAAAGCCCCAGCATAAAAACGAGGTCCCTGCGGTGTATCGAGTAAGTCAGCAAAATTATGCTGCCGACCAGCGATATATACCAGAACGCTATCGGCACGTGGGAACGTTTCTTGTATTCGCTGACTATCCACTGCAGGATGAATCTGCCGCCGAATACCAGCTGACCCGTAAAACCCACAGCAAACCAGAATGGGTGGCCGGCCACCTGCTCCAATATGGTGCTTTTAAAAAACTCGATTATTGATTGAAACATAACTTTTCTCCTTATTGATAATTGATTATTATGACTGCCGCCGGAAAATTATCAATTATCAATAAAAAATTAACTCGTCTCGGCGCAGCCGGAGAGGTGTTTATGAAATTGACTCGAAGACAGAAAATAACCATCGTGGCCCTGGTGTTTTACTGGATTGTGCTTGCTATCGTTGCGCATATACCGATACCGCAATTAGTTTACCGGGCACAGGTGTCGGACAAATGGCTTCACTTTTTGGCATACCTGAACCTGGCTTTCCTGCTGTGGTTTTCCGTCAGACCCGACAGCAAAATAAGCTGGCGAAACCGGCTGGTATGGCTGATTTTTCTTGCGGCTGCTGCCTACGGAGGAATAGATGAACTGATACAGCCCTACTTTGGAAGAACGAAGGACTTATGGGATTTTTTAGCAAACGTAGCCGGGGCGTCGGCAGGATTGATTATGTTCACCGTTCTAACGTTCTGGCAGGCACTGCCGGCGGTGCTGGCGGTAACAATCTTCGGACTGACAAACCTCGCAAAAGCCGACTTGTCGAAGCTGGCGCCGATTACAAACGCCGTTTTTCACATACTTGCTTACGGCGGCTTCACGCTGGTCTGGATTCAATTTATAAATCTTTATTTTCTACTAAGAACTACCATCGCCCGGTTGGCAGCGGCAATAGTCGTGCCCGTTGTTTTTTTGCTTGTCGTTAAAACCGGGGCGATTTTGTTAGGCAGGCACTTCGCGCTGACCGACCTGCTCTTTTCGGCTTTGACGATTATCGCCGTTGCTGCAATAACCGCCATTCCCCGGCACCGACGGTTCGGGGCTTCTTGAAAGGCGTATAAAGCGGGTCGCCTATAAGGACCATTTGCCAGGAGCAAAACGGCTGCGTGCGATAAAATGCCTCCACAAGGCAATAGCCATTTAATAATTCGCTAAAGAAATCAGCGGGGTTGGGAAAGGCATGCAAATACGGCTCGTTCACGGCGCCGAGCGTCGCAGTAATTCCATCGACCAGCATAGCCGGACACCACTGGGGGCTATTAGGGTCTCGAAGGTCCGCCGCCTCAAAGCTGGCAACGTGAAAGCCAATCGCGCCTTCAACGAAATCAAAGGCATCAACGTAGTTCTTCAAGCTGTACCACCCGCAGTAAATCGCCGTTTGCGGGCAGCTTCCGGGTTCAAAAAGTTTTTCGGTCCGCTCTTCCACGACCTTCAGGTTCGTGCGCAGCCGCAACAGCATCGCAAGGTCCCGCAACGACTGGTCGAAGTGCGCAATTGAATATGGCTGCTTGTCGTCGGCAATGCCGCGAGAGTCGATATAAGCTGTTCCGTGCAGCCCCGTTTTTTCCGCTGTAATTGCTTTATCGACAAGCCCCCTTGCTGTCTGTGGCGAAGGGCCATCCAGCCGGCAAACCATAATCGTCAAAACCAGCTCTTCCGGATACCTGCTGTTTTTTTCCAACTGGTTCGGCTGCCACCGGTACAATTCATAAGTCCCGAACAGCACCATTGACAGCTCGCTATCGACGCTTGATTGTGTCTCCCTGCCCAAAATCCGGTCAATTTGGCCCTGGACCCTCGCCAGCTCTTTTTTGATTCTACTTTGTTCGCCCGCCGATTCTGCGTCTGCCGTAATATCTGTAAGCTTTTTCTCGTATCTCAGGGCAGACGCCTCAAGCTGCTTGAGTTGCTGCTGCTGGTCTTTCAGCGGTCCTCGCGGGCCGACCTTATAGGGTACGCCGTATGTCGTCAGCAGACATCGAATTGTCTGTCCCGGTTTTAACTCGGTCAAACGCCTGTAAATCGGCCCGGCGATGAGTTTGTCATACTCGTCCCTGCTTATCGAATCAGCGAGCGTCTTGCCCAAAGACAACTTAAGAATATTTTCTTCGGGAACGCCTCGCTGATGACAGTAATACCGCCCAAGCTCCAGCGACGACGAAGAATCGGCGTTGACAACCACAAGAATCTCGTTCGGCTCCAAAGCACGCAGCTCCCCGCCAAAAGGCAGCGACAACAAAACTGCGATGATTACCTTATGCCAACGAGTTAATTTCATAATCGCCCCGAATATTGACAATTGATAATTTGCCATCTGCGGTCATAATAATCAATCATCAATAAAGGAATAACAGAATGTTTGATAAAATAATCGGCTCTGAGACACCGCTTGCCTGGCCGTTGCAATTTTGGCCCGTTATACCTGCGGCATTTGTCACTTCCGTCGTTTTTACCCTGCTCTGTGAAAAAACAGCTGTCAAGCTGGGCGTCGTCGATAAACCCGATAACCTCGTCAAAACACACCGCAAACCGATACCCTACTTAGGCGGCGTTGGTATATTCCTCGGTCTTACCGCAGGCATACTGACTGCCCTGTTTTGTTTGCCGGCCGACTATCCTCCGATTACACGTAAATGGCTGCTCGGAATCATCATCGCAGGCGCGATTGCCTGCGTTGTGGGCTGCATCGATGACATTGTCGATATAAGGCCCTGGCAAAAGGTGCTCGGGCAGGTTGCAGCGGGAATCGTCCTGGTGGCGGTTGGGATAACGCCGATTGTTTTTTCGCCTCCCTGGCCGGGTAAACTCCTCGTCGATACAATTATTGTAATGATTTTTGTATTAGGGGCCACAAACTCATTGAATCTGCTCGACGGGCTTGACGGACTATGCGCAGGCGTGACGATAATTTGTGCCGGCGGGATGCTTCTATTGGCTGTGCTGATGGGAACCTTTAAGAATGGCCTGCAGGGTGACGCGGTAAGGGCCATTGTTTGTCTGGCCTTACTGGGAAGCGTATGCGGATTTCTGCTCTTCAATTATCATCCTGCAAGGATTTTTATGGGCGACGCGGGAAGTTTGCTATTGGGGCTGATTATGGCTGCGCTGATGATTCTCTTTGCAGAAAAAACTCCGCAATTCTGGCTGGCGTCTGTGGTTATTTTCGGCTTGCCCATACTGGATACGGCTGTTGCCTTCGCCAGGCGAATAGTCAACAAACGACCCCTCTTTGTTCCGGACAGGGGCCATATTTACGACCAGATGATGGATCGGGGATTGTCTGTAAGGAAGACCGTCGGGTTTTGCTACGGACTGACGGCGCTGTATGCAGTTGTGGGGATTATTGTCGGCCTGCTGCCGATACTCGCCGCAGTCGCTGTATGTGCCGCGGTGGTGTTTGTGTCCGCGCTGGCGGTCTGGAAAAAGGGATACCTTAAAATGGCAGGGCTTCGCGGCGAGGTCCCACAAAATTCAACGCACCATTCCGCTGGTCACCGGATTGACTGACCCGCCAGACCTCAGGAATTTTGCAACGTAGTCCGTCAGCTCGAACGCAAAAGGCAGCGGGTCGGATAAGACAAAGTCGTCGTGATAGCATTTTCGCCCCGGGGCAAGAATGGCAATCGCCTCCGCCAGCTTGCCGCGTTTAACAAGCTCCATAAATGCCATACAGTCGCCGACTATCCATCTGCATTTTATCGGCGGATATTTCGAGCCGGCCAATCCCTCGATCGATTCCCCCATCGCCGTCAGATACCACAGATAAGGAAAATCGACACCCGCAAACACAGACAGTGCAAGAGCTCCCCACAATCGCGGGTTGACCTCTATCAATCTGAAATCGCCTTCCCTGCCGGCGACGAAATCGATATGTGCCACGCCGTGCCATTTCAATTTGTCCATTACGGCCGTGGCCCGCGCTACAAGCTGCGGATTTTCGAACGGCTCTCGAAGGGTAGATGTCCCGAATTTGCCCGGCTCCTTGCACCTTATATATCGCTCGGCAAAACTGGTCACGCACCGGCCGTTCTGATACAGCATACAAACGCCCGCCGCATCACCCGGCAAAAACTCCTGCAGGAAAGGCCATCTTTCCTGAGACAGATTAAACATCTCCACAAGTTCTTTGTATTTTGCGAAAAGCTCTTCCCGATTGTGGGCGATTCGCACGCCTTTGGCGCTGTTTCCTATGTGCGTTTTCAGCACCACCGGCCAATCCATCGACTCTGACAAATCTTCCAGATGCGACCAGGACTCGACCTTTGTGGTCATCGGCGTCGGACAGCCGGCCTGGGCAGCCACGTCCAGAACAGCAAACTTGTCCTCCGCCACACAGTAACTGTCCCAGTCCGGCAATGACATCAGGACCCCCTGCGGCAATTCTTTTTTACGCCTGCAGAATATTCCCACGTCCTCGTGGCACGGCAGTAAAACCCGGGCGCCGGTTTTTCTCAGCGCCTCGCAGGTTGCGTCGAAGTAATTATCCGGCTCGACAAAAAAGTCAGGAACTTTGGTGTATGATTTGCAGTATCGCGAGTAACGAGACATCGCGACCGATGACGCGTCGCTGACGTGAACGTTTATGCCTCTTCTGCCTAACGACAAAACGACCGCATACGTTGTGCGACACCATCCATAAGAGACGAACACACTACCAACATCTTTTTTCCCGGCGAGCGGCAATATGTCTTTAGCGGCCGTCCTTCGGGTTTCCTCCCTGGCAACATCAAAATGGTCTGTTCTCGCCACATACACATTACTTATTACCCTGTGATTGTCTATCTGCCCGACAAGCTCAAAACCCAGCTTCTCATACAACTTGTTGATTGGCTTTATATCCACCGCGGCAAGAATTTTAAGCTTTTCTATACCTCTTGATGCGCCTTCGCCAAAACCCGCCTTTATGAATTCGGTCGCCAGACCCTTTCGACGGGCATCTGCGGAAACTACCATCGAGAGAAACTCTGCGGCTGGCAGTTTCATGTTTTTTATTCGGGAGGGATAAAACAGTGTTTCGAGTGCCTTTCTGGCTGCGTCGGGAGACAGCATCTTGCGAGCCAGTGAAAAGATGAACCGAAGGCCGTTTTTTAGAATCACGGACTTGTAAAGGCCGCCGAGGTCCGTGGCAAAGGACGCAAAACCGACCACTCTGCCGGACATAATTGCCACGAATCCATAGCCGTACGTGCTTTTGGCTATGGCTTCATATAGGGCGGTCACAAAATCCACACCCAAAGAGCTGATAAAGCCGGTATGAATACCGGAAATATGCAATTCGGCTACGGCCCTTGCGTGTTCGGGCAATAACGCGGTAATCCTGACGTCATTGGCAGCTGGTATTGTGTCAGCCATTGGCCCCCACGATAAAGCAGACATTTGTTGTGGCACTGCCGCCTATATTGAGCGTGGCGACTCTTTTGGCTCCGGGTACCTGATAATCGCCCGCGGCACCTGTAACCTGCTTATAAGCATCCAGCAATTGCCTTGCTCCGGTTGCTCCGACGGGATGCCCGCAGCCGATAAGGCCGCCGGAGGGATTAATCGGCAGTTTGCCGTCTATCTCGATTACGCCTTCTTCGATTGCCTTCCACGACTCTCCGGGTTTAGTCAAACCAAAGTGGTCTATCGCCATATACTCCGAGGTAGTAAAACAATCGTGGGTCTCAATCGCATCCAAATCCCAGCAATCCTTTATGCCTGCCCGGCTGTATGCGTCTGTTATCGCCTTGCGGGTCATCGGCAGCACGTATTCATTGTTTTTCGAGTCTGTAACTTTTCTTGCAAATTCGATTGGGGCTGTTGTGTGCCCCCAGCCGAGAATGCGAGGGATATTTTCAAGCTTAAGCCCGCTTTGTTTGGCATATTTGGCAGCATACGCTTCGGAGGCAAGATACAGACACACAGCGCCATCAGTTACCTGGGAGCAGTCGCTAACCTTGATTCGCCCGCTGACAACAGAGTTGTATTTTCCCGTTGTGCAGGCGTGCTCTAAGCTCATAAACCAATCGCGGGTCTGAGCGTTGGGGTTATTTTTTGCGTTGGCATAGTTGATTTGGGCAATACGGGCCAGGTGTCTGTTATCAAGGCCATATCGCTTGTCGTACTCATCGCCTAATTTGCCGAACAGCTTGGGAAAGGGAAACTCCACGCCCGCACACTCTTTTTCATACCAGGCGGCCGTTCCGAGGTAATCGCCGCCCTTGGCCGAATCGGCTGTTTTCATTAACTCGACGCCGGTTACACATATCAGGTCATAAATTCCTGCCTTAATATGTGCCATCGCGGCCATCGCGGCCACGGCGCTGGCGGCACAGGCGGCCTCGAAACGCATCGTAGGCAACCCGATAAAGCGGCGGTCGAAATCCACGAAAAACGCCCCTAAATGCCCCTGCATACAATACAATTCCGCGGCGAAGTTGCCTATAAACGCCGCCTTGATATCGCCGGGTTCAATGTTCGTTGCCTCAATGCTGCCCTGGTATGCCTCGCGCATCATAGCCGCGACGTGTTTGTTTTCTCTTGCCCAGTTGCGGGCAAAATCGGTTTGGTAACCGCCGAGAATATATACTGATTCGTTTTTCATTTTTTTGTCTCTAAATGGATTAAAACCCCCAACATAAAGTTGGGGGCTTACATACGTTTATTTGGCCACAAAGTACTTGCCGGAGCTGTTAATTCTAAAGCCCGATTTCAGGTCACTAAGCAGTCCCTGCGGAAGGGGCAATTTTCTCTCGGCAAGCAATTCAGCCGCTATTTTGCACCCGCCGAGCATCTCCACAATCACGCTCGGGGCCGCCCAGTGAAACCCATAAGACATTACCTTGTCGATTCCCTCAATGCCGAACTGGGCATCTGTAACCTCTCCTACAAGCAAGTACGAATAGGCAACATAAGCACACAAGATATCCTTAACAACCTCTGCTTCTCTGCCCTGAGCAGATAGTATCGTCTCGAAGGCCTCCCTGTACATTCCCATACGAACGAAGTGCTTTGCCTTTTCCACGAACGCCACGTGCGGCTCTATGGCCGGCACATAATCACAACTGGCCGGGTCGAGGAACACGAATTTGCCGCTCTCCAGTTTCTTATAAAAACCCCCTTTTGTCTTGTTGCCTAACTGGTTCCTTTGAATCATCGTGTTGATGTAGCCCGGCAGAGACAGCCAATCGTGCATAGCGTCGCCGGTATTTGCCTGCAAACTGCCGATGATTGCCTTGTGGATGTCCAATCCGACCAAATCGAGCGTCGCCAGCGGCGGCATCAGCCGGCCTGTATATGGCCCAATCAGGTAGTCCATCATTTCCACGCCGAATTCACGCGCCAGTGAGGTAATCCGGCTGAAAAGCACAAAAGCAATCCGGTTTCCTGCAAAGCCGGCGATATTCTTAACGGGTATGACAACGCGTCTTAGCCGCTTTGTGAGAAAATTCCGCATAAAATCCACAATTTCCGGCTGCGTTTGTTCAATCCCTGTCAGCTCGCAGGCAGGTAATCGACCCGGCGGATTGTAAAAGTGAGTCGATATAAAATGCTTTTTGAAATCCTCGCTGCGTCCCTGCACCAGCGTCGACAACGGCAAGCTCGAAGTTGTTGAGCTGACTATTGCGTGCGGCTTTTTATATACCTCGACCTGTTCGTGCATCTTCTGTTTTATGCCGACGTCTTCGGCGACCGCTTCGACCACCCAGTCCGCTTCGGCGACGGCATCGGCAAGCAGCAGCTCATAGTCCCCGCACACGATGTTGCGTGCTATCATTTCCGAACGCGCCTGCGATATCGCCTTTTGCAGACCTCGTTCGGAACCTTCCTTCGTGCGGCTCAAGAAATAAACTTTCAGGCCGTTCTGCGCAATCAGCCCGCCCGTTAAACTTCCCACGGTGCCGCTTGCTCCGAGAACAGCCACGGTTTTTATCTTATCCTCGATATCAGGATGTTTTTCTCGGTTACTCATCGCGCCCCCTTTTTCTCAAATTCAGGATGTGCCGCATAGAATTCCCGCCGCAACAGCCCTATCCGAACAATATCCACTCTTTTGCCTCCAATGTATTTCTCCTCCCTCAGCATGCCCTCAACCTTGAAGCCGATTCTTTCGACCACCTTGATAATTGCGGTGTTTTCGGGCCGTATATATGCCCATATCTTGTGCAGCCCCAGGTTTTTGAAGGCCCAATCGACCAACAGCAAATGTGCCTCAGTGCCGATGCCGCCACCCCAATACGCCTTTTCTCCAACTGCACAAAAACACTCAGCGGTTCCGTGAACAGCGTCTATATGCACTAACGCCATAATACCTATTGGTGTGCCTTGGCTGCTTTCAATTACAAAATCGCGTCTTGAGGCGTCGTTCCTCGTTCGCTCGAACCAATTGAGCGACTTGTTCAGCTCGAGCTTTTCCTCAACAAGCAGGGTTTTGTTCACGTCCGGGTCGTTAAACCATTTGACCTTGTTGGCCACATCCGCTTTTTCCATCTCACGCAGCGTTATTTTTTGGCCTTGAATTCTCATTTGCTTACTCGAAAAAGTAACAGCCGAACATATCCATCAAGTTCTGTTTTCTGCGGATTTGCTTATACTGCCCATCCTTCCTGACCACTATCGGCGGCGAGGGGTGTATAAAAGTGGGTGAAAGAACAATCGTATATGCTCCGACGCTGTCAATTTTTATATAGTCGCCTCTTTCCGGAACAATTGTATCGATGTCGTTGAGCAGGTAATCTTTCTCCATACAGGTCGCACCGCATACGCTGTAAGTTCCGCGTTTTCCCCTTTTCTCTTTGCTGACTATGCTGTGCGGCTGGTTGACTTTATGAAAGGTGGGCTTGGTGTGAAATGCGCTGCCGTCCACGGTTACCAGAACATTACCCCTGATGCTCTTTACGCTTATAACCTTTGTTACATAGCTCAACACGTTTGCCGTCATCGCAACTCCCGGCTCCAGCACGAGATACGGCTTTCGACTTGCGGCCCAGGAATTGCCCTTCAAAACGTCGCAGACGCCCTTGGCATAATCGTCAAAACTCGGCGTCTGTGCACGCCGCATTTGAGGCGGTATATAGCCGTATATCCCGCCGCCTATGTCAATATATTCGACCGTCTGCGGGGCGTATTGCGAACCAATATCGTAAAGCGTTTTTGCTATTCTTTCATAACACCATACACTCCTGTCTCGTGTCGAGCTGTGGCCGTGAAGACAATTGATAATTGTCTTGCCGTCTTTGGTAAGCTGCGAAACAATTTCCGGCAGGTCATCAGGCGAAAAACCGAACCTCCCGATGCGAATACCTTCTTGCAGATGCGATACGCCCGACTCATCGGTCAGGTCGATATTTATTCTAAGCCCCACCTTGGCCACCCGATTAGGCTTGTCGGCAGTATATCGTCGCACATAATCAACTTCATACCGTGAATCCAAATTTACGATGCTCTGATTATTTAGTGCAAATTCGACGTCCTCGTAATCCTTGACCGGGCCGTTAAAAATAATTTTCTTCGGGTCCTGCCCGATTTTCAGGGCAAGGTCATACTCCATTCGCGATACGACCTCAGCGTACCCGCCCTTCGATTTGATAATCCCGCACAAATAGGGGATGTAGTTGGTTTTATAGGAATAGGCCAATATAAACTTTTCGTACCTGCGAGAGAATGCCGACGTTATATCGTCGTAATTCTTCTCAAACGACGCTTCATCAAAGATATAAAACGGCGACCCGAACCGCGACTCGATATTTTTAACCTGCTCGTGGGTTAACACTTCGGCGCCTCCACATCGTTCGTCTTATTCGTAGTCTGAGCGGTTCCCATAAATTCATCCATCGTCGCCCTGCCCTGTTGAGTAATCCCTTCTCTTTTGAACACCAATATAATGGTCTTTACCAGTATCTTCAAATCGAGCCACAAGCTCCAGTTATCAACGTACCAGACATCGAGCTGAAACCTGTCTTCCCAGGAGATTGCGTTGCGGCCGTTTATCTGCGCCCATCCGGTAATTCCCGGCTTGGCCTCGTGTCGCCTTGCTTGTTCGGGAGTGTATCGACCCAGGTATTTCATCATTAAAGGTCGTGGTCCTACGATGCTCATATCGCCTTTTAAGACGTTGAACAGCTCGGGCAGCTCGTCCAAGCTTGTGCTTCTCAGGAATCGCCCGAACGCCGGCAGCCGCTGCTCGTCAGGCAGCAAATTCCCCGCTTTATCTCGCTGGTCGGTCATTGTGCGAAACTTGAAAAGCCAAAACGGCCTGCCGCCAAGCCCTGGTCGCTGTTGCCTGAACAACACCGGCGAGCCGAGCTTCGCACGTATCAATATCGCCAGTATCACAATCACAGGGCTTAACAGCAACAGCCCTGCAACGCTGAAAATGACATCGATTGTGCGTTTTACGAAAGGCTGAACCGTCCCGCCCATTTGAATCCCGTAGCCAATTAGTGTTTCGAAACACGCCAGATTTTAATCACGCCGCCTTGTCTGGTGTCGCTCGTTGCCAGAAACTTCGAATCCGGCGAAAACGCCAGCCCACTGACAAGCTTATGCCCCGGCCCTTTACTGAATAAAAGCTTTTCAGTTTTGCAATTCCACACATAAACGGCACCTGCAATGCTTGCCGCCATAAAACGTCCGTCACCACTGATTGCCAGGATCTGAACGTTCTGGTCGCCTGCGGTGCTTCTGTTTTCCTTAAGAGGTAGTAACTTTTTAATGACGCTGCCGGTCTCGGCGTTCAGGATTTGCACCGTGCTGTCCGTGCCCCTGATATAAATTACCTTGCCATCTGCGGAGAAAACAGCATTGCGAACCTTCTGCAGGTCGGACAATGTTTGAGTCCAGGCCACCCGCTTTTGTTCGATATTGACCATAACTACATACCCTTGTCCGTCTTTCTCGCCCGCCAGAGCGACAAGGCCGCCATCATCCGAGACAGCCAAACCCATTATTCGGTCTCCTGTCGCCTCTGCCAGCTCAACTATGGGACGAACCAGCCCAGCTTCACAATCCACCAGCATCACTTCCTGGTCGCCGCTGTCTGCCCTGTTGCTCACATCGGCGAGCATAACAACCACGGTCCCGCCGCTGCGGCTGATTGCCAGACGTACCTGCTTATCTTCAGCCGAAATAGGTATCTCCCTGTACACCTTGCCATCTTCCAACTCCGCCACGACAATCTTCCTCGCATTTGACTGGCGGACTGATATCACACTACCCGACTCCAGCAAAACGGCCTGGTCGGACTGCGCATCGACAATTCCCGGTTTGGCTGACAGGCTATCCCAGTCCCACACATAAACCTTGTCATCGTGGCTTACCGCAACCAGATGGTCTGTGAGCGTAGAAAGATACGCCACACCGTTATTGAGAGGAAAACGCACCTCATAAGTAAGCCCCGACTTGCGGTTAACTATCAACACCAACACAACAATCGCTACGAACGTAGCGAGAAAAAAAGTAATCGGTGATTTTTTCTTATCGCCTGTCATATTTTCCTCTCGATGCGTCTATGCGGCTTGATAAAAAACCGTTAGTCGTGATTGAACCATCTGTCTATCACACATCCCACTGTGCTGAATTCAAAATCAGAGAGCAATTTTTGCATTTTCGCCGGCATTGTACGCCGGTTTCCTATTCCCATCCCAAGGTACCAGCATTCCAACCAATGCATTCGCCAGCGGGAAACTGTCGAAAGATGCTCCATCACCAAAGGCACAACTTCTTTACCAAACTCATAAGGATGCATATACACGATGACCGGCCTTGTTTTTTGCAGGTGTTTGATTGCAGAGTGCGAAATAAAATACGGGAAACGTCTCAAGTATCCGCCGCCCGTCAAAAAACCCTTGCTGGTCATTGGAAGGGGAAATACACTCAAAGGAACTTCTACAATACGTAGCCCGTCTCCGAGGTCTATTCGGCATATATCTTTGCTGAAATCCTTCCAGCCATAGCGCGGATTTTTGCAGGGGACTATGCTCGAGTCGTATTTAAAGCCCTCTTCTGCCAATATGCGCAATGACCACTTTGTCTCCGGAAGCATGGAAAATGCCGGTGCTCGGTATCCTGCCACCTTAGCCGAAGTTGAATCTTCAAGTACGGCCTTTGCTTTTTTGACGTCATTTCTAAATTCATCTTCGGTTAGCCTAAAAATCTGCTTGTGAGAGAATCCATGTATGCCTAGCTCGTGCCCGGCATCTGCGATACGTCTTACAAGCGACGGGTATTTCTCCGCTACTATGCCGACCACAAAGAAGGTCGCTTTGACATTCCTTGCGGACAGGATTTCAAGTATACTCTCCGTATCCCTGACCACCGTCTCCGTTGGCTCTATATCCCCTAAGCGCCAATCATGGGAGAAAATGGACCAGCCATCTTCAACATCGATAGTTAGCGCGTTCAAATTCACCCTGTTATTCTATCGAACATCAAAGTTTGATACGTTTACGTTCCAGTTATTAATGTCAAGTATCGAATCCGAAACAGCGCCTTCAACAAGCATCTTTCCCGTCATCCGGATTTTTTGCGGCTCCAACCATTCCGGCATTTTTATCAGTCGCCTGGGGCGGAAGGGCAGCCTGCCCACATACATAATCAGGTCCACGGAACTATGATATTGCACGAATACCTCCCGAACCGCCTCATCCATTACGGCAGGCGTCATAGGCCATACATCAAGCAGGTGTAAGGTTCTTACGCCTTCTTTTTCTGCGTATATCTTGTACACACATCTGGCGCCATTGTTAAGCGACAGGAAACTATAGCTCTCATCATATCTATGTTTTATAAACTGTTCGTCATTTATTTTCTCTATATTATATTTATCCCCTATAGTGTTTCGAGAGCCCGGAAGCCCTGCCATAATACGAGCAAACAATCTGCCAGGATAATCCAATATCTTAAATCTTTGCATTGCAGTGCCGAAGTTTATCGGCAAAACATAATAATTTAGCTTGCCTATGTCCCGTGTTCCTAAAACGCGCTTTTCGTGAGCATAGTACAGTTCATTTGGAAATCCATAAATGAAGTCGACGCCATCTTTGACCATTGCTTCATATACAAGGTTTGCCATTGTCACGAGAGTTGTCTTCCTCCCTCTATGCTGGGGAGATATCATCGTATCAACGGACAGCGCAAACAGCCGCTGTTTGCCGAAGCATAAGTATCTGTATGGGATGGCGCTGAAAGAACCCCCTATCTCATCACCGTGCATCATTAGACCGTGATACGAATACCCCAACGTAGAGCGCATAAACCTCCGCTCAAAGGTCGCTTTGTCCATCTCTCCTGCAAATACACAAAAGAAAAGGTTCCTCATTTGTTCGCACTGTGGCGGGGATAAATCAACCGTCCTCTTAAATACAAAACCTATTCTCACATTACACTTCCTTAATTAATACGATGAAACTATTTATAAGATTATTCCTTGTGGCTATTTTACGAAGTCTTATGGTCGCAGAATCGCCGACTCAATTACTTCCGCCAATCGTTTTGTTCCAACAGCCAAAGACAATTCTTGCTGGTAGAATTTTCTTCCATTTTCTCCCATTGTGTCCAATTCCTGCTGCGACATCTTCAGAAATTTTCGTACACCATCCGCGATGCTCTCGACATTCTCAGGTATGCAGGGAAGTCCGGCTTTTGCATTAACAACCAGGTCAGTAGCGTCCCCGGGCACTCCAACAAGAATCGGTCTACCTACGGCCAAGTATGCCTGTATTTTTGACGGGATTGTTATTCTGTATAATGAATCATTTTTCAAGTGAACGAGCAATACGTCAGCCAAGGCTAAAATCGCCCCAATTTCGGACATCGGCTGCTGAGGGATGAACAGAACATTTTCCAGACGCATATTATGCGCTCTTTTTTTAAGTTCTTCTGTTTCAACCCCGGTCCCTACAAACACAAAATGGGTACATGGTGATTCTTTTTTCAGAATATCTGCGGCGGCGAGAACTGATTCGAGGGCCTGTCCTTTGCCCATGTTACCGGCGAAAACAACATTAAACTTTCCCAATAGGCCAAACTTCGCCGCCAAGGCAGGATCTCTTTCTGTCGGCTTAACCTTTGTGTCATCGACCCAGTTATAGATAACCTTAATTTTCTCACTTCGTACTCCTCGTTCAATCAGCGCTTTCTTAAATCCCTGTGAAAGAACAACGATTCTGCCTGCGGCCATATAAACAAGGCGACACCATTTTTCAACAAGCCAAAGCCCCAATTTGCAGTTGAACATCCCTGATGCTGCCAACGACTCAGGCCACAAATCCTGAATATCATAGACAAAAGGTATCCTCCTCAGCATTTTAATAATTATCGCAGGAAATCCTATTGTTCCCGGCGGATGATACACGTATGCAACATCGGCCTTTTTCACTACCCAGGGACCGATTATTGCGGCGGAGAAAGCAAAACTCGCATAATTTATAAAACGCCGAAAACCACTTTTGTCGTGACTCGGATATAGAGGGACTCTGATTACAGGTATACCATCTATGATTTCCTTTTGAAACAATTTGATTTTATATCCCTTATAGATTTTTCCCTCAGGATAATTTGGAAATCCCGTCAAAACCTCGACTTGGTGCCCAAGTTTTAACAGCTCCTTGGCGAAAGGCAATCCCTTAAAGAATTCCTCGGGTTGAAATAATTGAGTGATAAATAGAATTCGCATACTTATCCGAGGTCGTTAAATTTGATATTGTCCCATATATGGCTGAGCTTGGCTATCCCAAGAATTAGTTTCAATACACGGTTTGATGTACTGGCAATCCGGCAATCTGATTGCATTGATAATCACCTCTGGGACAAGATCAGCGACAACAATAGAAGCTGTTCCACACGTAATAATCTCTATTTTGTCGCCAAACATATGAATATCTATTTCAGTCGTTTTCGGTTATCCACCACATCATATCCCTCAAAGGCGACACGCTTGTATGTGTCTTCGTGGTCTGGATCATGTTGTTCTGACCCATATGATACGATCACGGCAACTTCTTCATTTTCGTTTATCAGTGCATGTGCAGTTCCCGGACCGGCATAAACGATTTTCGGGTTTTTAGGTGATATCCTGACCGCCGTCCTGGCACCAACTGAATCGCTTAAGAACACAATGGCCTCACCATGCACACAAGTGAACCATTCTCTTTTATTCAAATGGTAATGGTCGCCCCTGCGATGGTGGGGTTCAATCGAAAAAGCGTAGAGTTGTCCCTGTCCTGGGATTCGCGCATCCTTAAAACGCAATATTTCAAACAACATTCCTCGTGGATCTACATAGCAAACAAGATCGCGAACATCAAAAGGCTCTTTCCATTCTGATTCAAAAGTATTCATCTATCTCATATACCTTGTGACAACATAACAAAAATTATCGCACGATTTTACGTCAAACGTGCTTCTTATTAGGATCTCCCCACGTCCTTTCATCTATTACCTTATTCATCCCAAGGATAATCCGGACAACCTTGGATGAGACATTCAAGGGCGTATACTCCGTAGGCATAGGAGAGTCTTCAAGGTTCACGGGGTCGGAAGTCGCTATTTTTACAGATATAAGAACACTTTCCGACTCCAAACCGGTTATAACACAATGTCCTGCATCAATGGATTCTGCTTTCTCAGTGGATTTCCTTATTGCAATCGCCGGAAAGTTCAAAATACTCGAATCCTCGTGTATCGTGCCGCTATCGGAGACAACACAAAATGAGTTTATCTGGAGCGTGAGATAATCTATCAAACCAAAGGGCGGATGCCAGTTTATTCGACTGTCCGAGATGTCAAAGAGCTTTTGGGTAATCAAACGTTTCTGAGTGCGCGGATGTGTCGAAACCACAATTGGCATATCATAGTGCTCCGCGAGCGCATTATAACTCTTCACCATTTCTTCAAGACAACCCTTCTTATCCACATTCTCTTCTCTATGAATACTGGCAGTTATGAACTTCCCCTTCGTTAACTTTAATTCGTCAAGAATACGGGACTCGCTGAGTCGATCGCGCATATAGGCATAGACCTCGCGGACAGGGCTTCCCGTAACAAAGATACGACTCGGATGTATGCCCTCCCGAAGAAGGTTTCTGCGGCTGTATTCCGTATAAGCCAGGTCGAGGTCTGCTGTATGGTCCACTATACGGCGATTCAACTCTTCCGGAACATTCTCATCAAATGACCTGTCGCCCGCTTCCATATGATATATAGGAATCTTCATACGTTTGGCGTTAATAACAGAAAGGGCCGAGTTTGTGTCGCCCAAAACCAGGACTGCATCCGGCCGGACCTTATCCATTATGGCGCCGGTTTTGCTGATAATATTACCGAGCTGTTCATACAAGGTGTCGGCTTTGACATCCAGAACGTAATCGGGGTTGCGAAGTTCCAAATCTTCAAAGAAAACCTTATTGAGTTCATAATCATAATTCTGGCCCGTATGCACCAGGATATGGTCACAATACTTGTCCAGTTTTTTTATTACACATGCCAATCGTATAATTTCCGGCCTCGTTCCTACAATCGTCATTACTTTCATTCTTTGTTTCCTTTTGTAATAAATTGTCTTCGTCTACCATCCGCGCCGAATAATATCGCAGATACGCCCGACTTCATCTTCGCTTACCCACCATCCGCAAGGCAAAGATAACTCTCTTTCTGAAAAAAAATCCACATTTGGAAGGTGTCGTTTGGACATCGAAAATATACTATATACATCATTCCTCGGATGTATCTGTCCGGATGCTATCCCTTCAGCGGCTAATTTATCAATCAGTGACTTGCGGTTTTCCACGATAATACAATATGCCCAAAAAATCAAATAATCATTCTTCAGGTCACGTTTGACTAATTTGACGCCGGGAATATTTTTAAGCAAATTCGTAAAAAGAACGCCATTGCGGTGAAAACATTCGTTTAACCTTTCTGTATGCTTTATGTTCTCAATCCCGATTGCCCCAGCTATATCGTTCATATTAAACTTATAACCCCATTCCCTGACATCTCGAAGCCAGGGGTTCCCACCTTCCGGATTTTCCCGGTCCACTCCAAACCACTTAAGCCTTTTTGCACAGGCAAAGTCTTCACTACTTTTACAGACCAAAGCTCCACCGTCACCTGTCGTCATGTGCTTTATAGCCTGAAAAGAAAAACAGGCATAATCTCCGTGGTTGCCGATTTTTACTCCTTTATACTTTGCGCCAAAAGCATGTGCGCAATCCTCGACTACTTTTATGTTATACTTTCTTGCAATAGAAAGTATTTCATCCAGCCGTGCAGGGTCACCCTCTTTATGAAGAACGCAAATCGCTTTTGTTCGTTCATTTATCAGATGCTCGATATCCTCCGGATTCAGCATACCCGTATCAGGGTCCGAATCTGCCCAAACCGGAATACCTCCAAGTTCAAGGATTGGAACATTGCTGGCAATACAGGTTAAGGGAGTTGATATGACCTCAGTACCAGGTCCCACTCCTGCCAGACGAAAAGCGACTGTAAGTGCGGATGTGCAGGAATTAAGCAGAACGGTGTTCGGATTTCCGATAAATTTGGAAACTTCCTGTGTCAGGCGTGATACGTTTTCGCCTTCTGCTACATAGCCTGAATAGAGGGTTCTCTTCATAACTGTTTCGACGGAATCGGCCATGAAGACTTTGAACAAAGGCGTTGAAATACTCATAAAATTAATCTCCTATGCAAATATGAAGCACATTAATCGCGACTTTCAAAATATTCATTGTTGAAATAAACAACTTCGACATTTTTTGCTCAATAGTTTTCGATTATCAGCAATAGTTTTCTCTAATTTTCGTCCTCTTATTCTTTTCCCCAGTTCGCCAGCTCTTTTTGTATTTCGTGCAGGCTCAGGAGAAGCTTCTCGACTTGCTTAATGTTCAATCTTGTGGTATTGTGCGAAGTATAATCTTCAG
Source organism: Planctomycetota bacterium (assembly GCA_043811995.1). Lineage (GTDB taxonomy): Bacteria > Planctomycetota > Phycisphaerae > Sedimentisphaerales > Anaerobacaceae > Fen-1362. The sequence goes on along the minus strand of JBDRMP010000050.1, from coordinate 25,461 downwards.
TCGCCACTTCTTTTAAATCACCTTCTGTAAAGTAAAGAGCGTAATTCAGGTTACGGTCGTCAAGCAACACACGATAATAATCTCCCATATCTTTGGCTCTATGCAATTCTTCACGGGTAAGGAGTGTCTCATATATTTTTTCGCCATGCCGAATTCCGATTATCTTATCGGGGATATCTGATTTGAATATGTTTTTAACTGCCTGCGCGAGATCTGCAACCGTACATGCTGGAGCCTTTTTAACAAATAAATCTCCTGGTTTTGCATTTTGAAAAGCAAAAAGCACCAAGTCTACCGAGTCCCGCAATGGGAGGAGAAAACGCGTCATCTCAGGCACAGTTATTGTCAGCGGTTTTTTCTGCCTGATTTGCTGAATGAACAAAGGTATAACAGAACCTCGCGTACACATTACGTTGCCATAGCGGACGCAGGATACGACGGTACTTTTTGTGATTTTTGCCCGAGCGGCCGCCTGGGCGACCTTTTCCATCAGCGACTTTGTCATTCCCATCGCGTTTACCGGATAAACGGCTTTATCAGTACTGAGGCACACCACACTGGCAACGCCATAGTGGATGGCCGATTCAATTACATTATGGCCGCCGACGATATTAGTCAGTACCGCCTGCATCGGGAAAAATTCACAGGACGGCACTTGCTTTAAAGCCGCGGCGTGAAAAACAAGGTCCACGCCTTCCATCACGCCGTCAACGCTATCCCGGTCGCGGACGTCGCCAATATAAAATTTAACTTTTGGATTATTGAGTTCGATTCGCATCATTTCCTGTTTACACTCATCCCGGCTGAACACGCGGAATTCCTTCGCGGCGGTTGTTTCTAGTAGATGCCGTAGAACTTTGTTTCCAAACGACCCGGTACCGCCGGTGACGAGGATAGTTTTTCCTGATAACTTTGCTGAAAGATCACTCATAACACTCTCCGGTACTGAAATGCTTTTTGTTAGACCAATGTAACATTTTTCTTAATTCAATTATTACCTATTTTTCTCTTTAAGCTTATTTTGAAATCCAACCTTTTGGATTAAGCAAATATGACCATGCAATTATATTTGTTTACGCCTATTAGCAAGTGCCCTTTTATGTTTTTCTATATTTTCGGGACTAAATCGCATTCTTATCAATTTCGCCGGTACACCTCCGACAATACCACATGGTTCAACATCTTTTGTTACAACCGCTCCAGAGGCAATAATTGCCCCCTCTCCAATCGTAACACCATGCATTATTATGACGCCGTACCCGACCCATACATCATCTTCTATTATAACCTGTTTATTTATATCTCTTCCCGCCTTTATGGCTGGGACGCCTGGGACATCGATTCGATGGTCACCGCCCACAATTGCAACTCTGCCTGCGAGCATAACATAATTTCCGATTTCTGTATCGGATTGAATCCAGCATTCGGGGCCGATAAAACTATAATTCCCTATGGAAACCAAACCTGGTCCAATTTTTACCGAACTTCCAAAGTAAGTGCCCTTCCCGCAACGAATAAGGTTTTTTTGCCTTATTCTGATGAAAAACATTTTTATGGTTTTAAGTATTCTTTTTATCATTCTTTAATTATGGATTCATAAAAATCGACGAGTCGTTTTTCAACTATTGACCAGTTAAATCTTTCTTTAAAGGCCTTTTGGCCTGCCGCGCCCATAATTTTTATTTTTTCCGGATTATTCAATAAATCGAGAATTGCATCCGCATAGCCTTTGGGATCGTCGGGCTTGACGAGCACGCCACAACCAAAGTTTCCTATACAATCAATAGTGCTGGGCAATTCTGAGGCGACTATTGCAAGGCCTTGTGACATATATTCATAAATTTTTGTGGGTTGACTGGTAAGACTTATACGGGTTACAGGTTGGTCGACACTTAGAGCTATGCCTGCACCTCTTACAACCCTGGGAAGTTCTGTTCCGCTTACATTAGGGATAAAAGTGATAACGTCTTTATATTCGGGCAAATCCAACTTATCCATCAGGGCTCTTTCCTGCGCTTTATTGTGAAATCTGCGAATTATAAGAAATGTTACATCAGGCCTGATTTTTTTGACTAATCTGGCTATTTCTGGAATTAGTAATGAACCTCTTTGAGGCGCCAGAGTGCCTATAAAAATAACCTTATTCAGTCTATCGCGCCACTCCTGGTCTGATACGGATTTTGGATCAAAATCTGCGATTGAAGCGTAATTTGGCGTGTGAACAGTCCTGCATCCCAATATTTCGAACCTTCTCCTATGCTCGTTGCAAACGGTAGAGACATTTCTAAATAACGACCCTAATAAAGTTTCTGTGCACCATATCATACCACTGATTATTTGTCTCAAAGGCCATATGTCAGGAAACTTATACGAAAAATTTAGATTATAGTACTCATGAATATCGTATATAAAAGGTTTCCTTATTTTTAGCTTTAAAAGTAAAGCAGGGATTAATAGGTCCGGGTCATGAAAATGGTATATGTCCACGTTTTCTTTCGAAGCAAGCTTGGTAATCTTGAATAATGTCTTCAATCGACCCCATAAAGAGGACCATTTCTCGACTCCAATAACTTTGATGCCATCATCATCATATTCGCCTGTGATAGCATTTGGGTCAAGTCCTTTATTTGCGACGGCAATTAAGGTTACATCCCAGCCGTTTCTTTGCAAAGAACGGCACTGTTTGTTTAAAACCCTTGTGTCTTTTGCTGGGTGTATTGTAAAAACGCATATTTTTTTTACATCGTTCTGATTCAAATTTAATTCCTTGTTTTAAATCATAGGTTAATACGGCTAATGCTTGTATCCAATGTCGTCGAGTTTCTCAACGCCCGTTGCGCCTCTTACGTAAGCAATAAAATGTTCGCCCCAATGCGGCGTTTTTTCGTAAAAAGGCGCAGGGTAAAAAACCACGCAGCTGGCTCGGCTGTATAACGAGTCCTTTGCGGTTTGATTAAGGTCTTTTCCAAGACGATATGAATAAATTACATCATAATCCCAGTTATAGTCCCAGTTTATTCTTTTTATTACCCCGCGACGATAACCCGACCCCAGCGCAACATGGGGTATGACCTCTTTAATGCCGTATGTGTCGGCAAGAGCACACGTTTTTTGAAAGGTCTGGCGCATCGCTTCCTCCTCCGGTATCATATACAGCGAACACGACAGCGGCGATTTAATCTCTCGACCTGTCCAAAGCCCCGTTTGCATCCAGGTTTCTCCATCAGGCCGAGTTATCCCACGACCGTACCATTCTATCCACGTGTCCGGTAATATGCTCTGCGCTTCAAGATGAATGGCGTCGAGCGCCTCTCGAATGCCGTCATTCCATTTTTCATCGCCGGGCCGCACATAAAATCGCTCTGAATCCAGTATCAACGCCGATATACGCACATCAGTTCCATACTTTTGATTGCTGAGGCGTACCCATTTCTTGATAAGATTGAGACGCTCGGCAAAATAGTCAAGTTCTGCCTTATAAGTGGCCCCCCGGTCTGTTGGGGGCAAATCCTTGCCAAATTTCCTGTGCCAGGGGCTGTAATTGACCCCTATCGATGAAGGGATGGCTGGGTTGGTCTTATTGACACGGGCGCAAATGTAAACGACGGTTTCAATATGCTGCTTATCTATCCATTCACCTGCTACGCACAATGAATGCGTGATTCGTGCCAGCTGGTATAATTGCCTACTGTTGGGGTCTTCCAATAATTTATGATAGATGCCCCACGAGTAGTGAACCTTCGGCAGGGGTTTTAATTCAACCAGCTTGCTGTAAATGTCAATTTCTGCTGATGCTTCAGACGCCAAACACGAACGGCCCAGAATAAGAAACCCAAGAGATGCCGACAAAATCAGCCGTAACACTCCAGCTTTAACAGCCGTTCTGCCTGGCCCCGCTTCGCACCTGAACTGCTTGTAGTAACCCTGTTTTGTCAAAGTGTTATCTCCTCTTACTCCTGGTCCCACTCCGTAATTACGCTGCCCGGCGCCTCGTTATCATCTTCGCCATAGTATTCCTGCAACTGCATATACTCGCAAGAACCGAGAGCGGCCATACCTATCGTCGCGCCCCAGAAAAGGTAGAACATATGACTCCCGGCATAGCTTCCCGTCTTGAAACTCGCAATGAAATGATAGATGAATCCCCCGAATATTATCGCAGCATACGTCTTGAATTCGCTATGGTCCGATTCCGGTCCGGAGAGGACTTTTATGCTTCTGAGACCGTAATAAAGCATTACAAGATATGGTATTAAACCTATCAGGCCAAGTTCATTGGCTACTTCTAAAACCAGGTTGTGTGGATATCTCGTCGCAATAACGCCTTCCATTTGCACGTTGAAGCCCCCGGGGCCGGTCCCTAATATCGGAGAGCTTGCCCACCCTCTCATCGATATCCTAATCATGTCCACTCTGTCCATAAGCCCTTTTTGTATCTCATACAAACCGAAACGCTCCGTGACTACTCCACGGCTTATACTCAGATAATATTTGAACGCAAAAATCGTGATTCCAATAAACAATATCACTGCAATGACGGCCTTAAGATTAACTTGTCGCCGATACAAGTATATCATTACCAAAAACGCCGGAGCCAGTGTCAAAAAAGGACCACGTGTGCCTGTAACAAATATCGTACCCGTCGCAAAAACCGCTGCCACAAACATAGCCGCCATAGAAATAAATGTCCGCTTTGCAAGCCAGAAACCCGTTAGGGCAATGACAAGGTAAGCGGCCATGTCTGCGGGAGCAAGTGCGGTAGCATATCCAAATGTTGTTCGAGCGCCTTCCCATTCCTGCTCTGGACGCCCAAAGATGAGGACGCCAATCACCGCGATTATTCCTACCAGTATGAGTGCTCGCGTCATTTGCCGAAGCCCGGTTTGTGTTCTCCCCAGTAAAAAGCCAAGTATGATAACAACTGTGTCAAAGATTGAGAATACCAGCGTTTTTATCATGCCCAGTTCGGGGTCACGGGTGCCGGGAAGCCTTATCCAAATCCAGACAATGAGCACGATAAGACATACCCAAATGCCGTGGGGCACGAAAATCTCACCGTGCCTGCGATTTGACAAATAAGACCTTCCGACACCGAGGATCGCAACGCATGCGATGCCCAAGTCTAAGACGTAGCCCCAGAATCCAAATAGCCAGGGAACATATAATGTCAATGGCGCCTTGATAAGGGAGATGCTCATATACCCTAAAAGCCCAACCGTTGGCCAAATTATCGCAGCCGCCACGAACAGGACGGTCACGATAATCCCGAGAACCAATACTTTACTCATAATAATGTTGACTTTCGCACTTTTAAGCGGTTAATTTCGAGGAAAGGGCGGGGGGCGTACCGGGGCATCCTTTGCTGTTCCGGGTAATCTGAAAGATGCTTGAGCAGTCCGGTCGACAGTCCCTCGCCCATCTGGGTTCCAAGAATCAAAGCCACGCTCATCGCCGTCATGAAGACGCCAAATTGCTCTTTTCCGATAAAATATGCCGCCAGGGGAAACAGCACCAGGCGTGGTATCGCTAAAGTAGCAGCTACTTCGGCGAACATCCAGAAAACGTATAACGCGTCGCGTTTTAACCACTTTAATTGGGTTTTGAAAAACATCTTGGTTTAGAAACTAACTTGAGGACAATTCATCCAAAAGCGCAATGTAAAGGTCGGGATGATAGTTATTGGGTATACACTGGAATTTGTCGTTGTGCCAAAGCACGACAAATTCACCTTTGTGTTTGCGTACCTGATCAGCCAGCTGTAGACAATATTTTAATGCTTGATTTTTGTCGAGATTCATACAATTCGGGCCACTTAATGTGACATCCATGATTATCAATGGGTGCTCCTCAATTCCAAAAGGTTCCATTCGAATTGGATCAAATAGTTCAATAGGATGGCACACCCCAAGCCGAAATCCGGCAACATCAGCGTAACCTAATGTTGAATCCCATTTTATACCTGCTTTAGCTAAAGCCCATCCATCTTCAACTTCACGCCATAAAAGATAGTGATGTCTATTGTGAAGGATAGGGAATCCACACGCTTGTTCAAGAGCTGACTTTTCTTTTCCAATTAACTCAGGATTGTAACCAGCTTGTAGGCTTGAATGTAATCCGAGTATTGCACCAGATTCATGGAGCCTTTTAATAATATTCCTTACGCTTTTCTTGTGAATTTTATATTCGCTGCCATTAGACATAAAAAAGAATATTGATTGCTTTTTACAACTATGTGTTATATGGCCAATACTCCTGTCGAGTTTGAGTAATTTGTCAGGATGATAAGGATCTTCTTTCAAACCTAAAGGTACCAGCAAGCTCTCAATAATACTACCGAAAGGCTCACGTCCCAGAAAGGCCTTTGCCACCTGACGCAAAGGCTGGGAAAAACGCACGTATTTGCAAATTTCATCCATGTCGTGTGTTAACAAAACTGAAAATTTTCTACTTGGTTCTTTAACATTAAGACCAATATTTCGGAGCCATTTTCGTAAGATGGCTGCATATTCTTCCACAATGGGCCTATGGATGAAATTAGCCCTGTATGGTAATGATTCCTTGCCTGGAAATCGTCCATATTTATCTCGTACATTTCTTCGGATAACTTCTTCATAGCGAGTCACAAGAAAAAAAGTAGAAGCGATGATGTCAGCATAAACAACAAGCCGATTGCCTTTCCGCTCAACTCTTGGACTGCCAAAAAGCAAAGGGACCCCCTCAATCTCTTTCAACGGAAGTGACGGCAAAGATTTTGGTGTTCCATAAGTACCATCATTGAAAAAGCCACTGGGGATAATCTGAACACATGGGCCTTCAATACTATCAAATGTATAAACAACTTTTTTCTCGGCTGGAATAAGGGCACGATCATCCTCTCTCAATAGCACGGATAGTACATACTCAATTGCTCTCATATACTCTCTACGAACCAAGTAAGAATTTATAGCGTAAACCTGTCTTCCTAAGTAGCTTACCAGCCATAACTCTTAATTCATAAAGTACCTTGAAAAACACAGGAAGCGTATTCTTGGTAATCTGAAAACAGGGCGTTTGGATTGCACCAAAACCTCTTAGCACACACTCGATAGCTGGCATCACAGAACCACAAAAGTTCACACGGTCTGCCACCTTGGCCGCACCAAGTATTCCCTCCCAATAAATGAATGATGACGCCCCCACGTTTCGTAATTTCGGGTCAGCACCACTTATTATAAAATAGGCTGTATTTTTTGTCCACACATAAAACAAACCCGCATAAGGCACTTTGTTCTGATCGTATGCAATAATAATTTTCCCCGCGTTGTGGCTATAACTCACATTATAAATAGATTCGAGATAGTTTCGAGTGAAAGATGGGCGCCTACCTTGGCGTTTATAAGTTTTAAGTATAATATCCCAAAAAATGCCGAAATCCGACTCGTAAGCTACATTTAGTCCCAACTTCTTAGCTTTATTAATATCTGTCCTGATATTACTCCGAAGTCCACCCCAGATGATGTCGGGATGCTTAATGTTTTCGCAAATATAGGTATACCCAGTTGTTTGATTAAATCCAGCCCAAAAAAACGGTAACCAGTTGGTGAAATTGGGGTGGCAGTTAAACTGTACCCTTGTTCCAGTAGGTATTTGAGAAATTATGTTTTTCAATATTTTCATTTCTTCTGAAAGTGATTCGGAATATTTTTCTTTTTGAGTTTTCGCCAACATTATGGCTTGGAACGGTGAAAGCCCTCGACCGGAGATGAACCTTTTACTCAAAGGGCTACTATAAATCAGGGGAACTCCTGCAACAATATTTTCCTCTTTGCGCAACACAAGAAGGTCAAACCCATCTTTACAAACAGTTTTCAACCACCAAGAATAACAAGAAACACAGCCTTGCGGAGATTCATTTACAAAATCGTCCCATTCCGAAAAATCACAACCAGCAAGGCTACTAAGCCATTCCACTTCGTATTCGCTCATGTCAACCTCACCTCTTTCTTTTAAAGTTCACGCTTTTCTTTTCTAACGATTTCCTTAACGATAGTCCGCAAACACCGTCCAGCCAACGTTTCTTGGAAAAGAGTGGAATGGTCCACTCTGTGCTGCACAATTGGCGATAATTGTCTTAGCAGACATTACTTGCTAATATTCCTTTTGTATATTAATGTGTTTCTGAACAGAAAATAAAAGTATCGGCCGACCGGCTTAAATCCAACTTTCTGTATGCCCCTAACGGAAGGCATGTTGCCTAAATCCGTATCAATGAAAACACTCTTGACTTTTGCTTCTTCCAACAATCGTTTACAAAGCGCAAACAACATGGCCTGATAAATACCCTGACCGCGGCAAGATGGCTCCGTGTTACAGAAATGAATCAAAGCTTCTCTCTTATGAAGTTGAAAATAGCCGTTCGCCATCTGCCGTTTCTTAGGGCAGATAATCGCCCAGGCGTGCCCAACTGCTTTTGAATCTGATATCGCATATACACCAATCTGCCCTTGATAAAGAAAACGCCGAAAGCTCTCTTCTACCTTTTCATTCCGAAAGTCCGTGACACGGTGAACATTGTCGTAACTTGCGTCTTGGATTGTAATTGGAATCTTTGGCCGCTTTTCATGCAACTCTTCCAACCTGCCGCAGACAAAGACCTCCCGGCGTCTTATCCTGAACAAACCGGAAATCTTGCGAATTGCCAATTTTATCACATTCATGATGGTCATGTGTTATGGGAGCGATTCGATCTTAGGCTCAGAGCCACGGCCGAATTTAAAAGTCCAGACCAGCACACCCAGCCATGAAACCGCCGTCAGCCCATGCCCAATATTATAAGAAATCGCGGCTCCCTTCATCCCAAACTTGGGAATTAGCGTAATAGCAGGCGCCAGGTGCGCCATAAGGGTTATAAAATTTAATACCGAAACAAATTTAAGCGGCCCAAACTTTGCTATAAACGGCCGAGAAAAACTTGTCACCACCATGCAAGGCATGACCAAAATCATTAACCGCAGGACTTGTGCCGATTCACCCGCAAATTTTGGAAACAGCACCGACAATATAGATGGCCCTGCAAAGAACACAACTAAGGGAGCCCCAACAGCAATCAACATAGCCGCTCCGAGGACTGTATATCTTTGCCTTTTGCCAACATCCTCCAGACGTGTAAAACCACCCAGCATACTAAGTAACAGCGAAGCCAGCATGCTCATCGGAGCTATACACAGGTCAATTATATTAGTTGCACCAAAGAATATCGCGACAGTGGAATAGGAATAAAAAACACCTAAAATGATCCTGTAAATATACGTACTCGAAAAAGCAAAAATGCCAGCGACAGTCAAGTGAAACCAAGCATACTTCAGCAAACCGGCCAACTTGGCATCATAATTTGATCTCTTAAAAAGTATTTTTTGTTTCCAGGATAGCAGGACATGCGTTATTATGTAACCAAGCATATATCCCCAGGCCATACCGACAACACCGCCGAAAATAGCGGCTGGAATAGCGATCAACAAAAGCATACCCAGAACGCCGTACCACGCTGTACGCAAAGCAAATTTTCGTCCCACCCGATATTGTACCATCTGTAGTTCAAGGACATTCCCGGGATACAAAAGAATCAGCAGTGGTACGAGACACCAGATTACTTTAGGGTCGATTTGCCAAAAGTATCGTGCTGCACCGAGTGCAACAATCCCAATCAATACTATCAACAGCATCGCTATCTTGCACAGCCGAATACCGGTACTGACAAGAGTGTCTCTGGCTGATGCTTCAAGCTCGGCCATATGCCTGATAACGCCCGTTACCAGCCCTCCGGCAGGTGCTATTCCGAGCATCATCACAATGCCAAGGGAGAATATGAACAGACCAAATTGTTCTTTGCCGAGAATATAAGCGGCTATCGGAAAGATTACTAACCGAGATACGCCCACGGCCAGCATCATCTCTAGCCCAACCCAGAAGCTGTAACCAAAGTATCTTTTAAAATATACTATTGACACTAGTTCTATTTCGAAAATCTCAGAATAGTATTAGCCACAACGTCCTTCATCTGATCAGTCAATTCCGGATAAATAGGGATAGCCAGCACTTCTTCCACCGCTTTTTCCGACTCTGGCAGACTTCCTTCTTCGTAGCCGAGATACTTGAAGCATTCCTGTAAATGCAGCGGCACAGGATAGTATATCTCGCAGCCGATGTTATTGGCCTTAAGAATCTTTATCATCTCATCGCGTTTCGGCGTCCTGATGACATATTGGTTGTAAATGCTCACGCAATCGGGGCTGATATAAGGCGTCCTTACAGCCGTCCCCGCAAACTTTTTATCGTAGTAAGCAGCATTGCTTCGGCGTGCCTGAGACCATTCATCGAGGTGGGGCAATTTGACGAGCAGCGCAGCGGCCTGGATGGGGTCGAGCCGGAAATTGCCGCCGATGTATTTATGGTAATATTTTGGATTCTGGCCGTGATTACGCATCATAACCAGGCGCTCATAAAGCTTCTGGTCATTGGTAACCACCATTCCGCCATCGCCGATACCGCCGAGGTTTTTGCTCGGGAAGAAACTGAAACAACCGACTGTTCCTATGCTTCCTGCTTTTCTACCTTTATATGTGCTGGTAATTGACTGCGCCGCGTCTTCTATCACGGCCAGCCCGTGCTTTTTGGCGACGTCCATAATCGGGTCCATATCCGCCATTTGCCCGAACAGGTGGACCGGCATTATTGCTTTGGTCTTTTTGGTTATCGCTGATTCGATAAGGCGGGGATTGATGTTATAGGTTCGAAGGTCGATATCCACAAACACCGGCTTTGCGCCGGTTCGGGCGATACAACCGGCCGTCGCGAAAAACGTAAATGGCGTGGTGATTACCTCGTCTCCCGCTCCTATCTCCAGGCACATCAAGCTATTCAAAATGGCGTCCGTTCCGCTTGAGACCCCGACTGCGAACTTGCAGTCGCTTATGGCCGCTATTTTTGTCTCCAGCTCGGCCACCTTGGGGCCGCCTATACAGCACTGCGATTCGAGCACTTCCGATATCGCTGCCATAACTTCTTTTCTTATCGTCGCGTACTGTGCCTTCAAATCAAGCAATGGAACTTGCATCTTATATCCCAATCAATTCAAAGTTTATAAAAGTGTGCTCATTTGTTGGTCTGTTTTTTGATCTCGTCGTATGAGACGAGGCCTTTCGCCTTATCTGCGGGCAGCGGCACTTCCTCATCCAAGTCGAGACACCTCAGGGCACCCGGTTCAATCTCCTTGTAGCGATAGCCGCTCTCAGGGCAAATTATAATCCCCTTGGAATCCGGCCGGCCGAGTCGAATACCGTGCCTGCTCATCCATCCTGCCTGTCGGGCCGGGACTCCCTTCATCAATGCGTAATCCTGTACATCTTTTGTCACAACCGCACCGGCGGCTACAAAACAGTATCGCCCAAGTTCGACCCCGCACACAATGGTTGAATTGGCTCCTATCGTTGCGCCGCGCCTTATCACGGTCTTCTCGTAAAGACTGTGACGGACTATTTGACAACGCGGATTCGTAACGTTTGTCAACACACAGGAAGGCCCAAGAAAGACATCGTCCTCGATGAATGTTCCGGAATATAGCGACACGTTGTTTTGAATCTTAACGTTATTGCCGACCACGACACCTTCTGCAACGAACACATTTTGACCTAAAATGCACTTTCGACCGATTTGAGCATTGGGCATAACGTGGCAGAAGTGCCAGATTTTGGTTCCCGCACCGATACGGGCGCCTTCGTCAACTATGCTCGTCTGGTGGACGAAATAATCCGATTGCCTATGATTTCTTTTGCCTGTTTGGTTGCCTTGGGACATCGAAAATACTCCATTATTCCTTAATTGCTGCAGACAGTAACTCAGGCCTGCCTCTTTGGTGGTCAGAACTTGACTTGTCTGAGCATCGGGTGGTAGTCGCCTTGCAGCCCGACTTGCTTGGCATATCGCATCTCAGAGACAATTACGATGGAATTTAGAACGTCTTTTGTTGTGAAGCCTCCGCCTTGGAGGATATGTTCGTAGCTTTTTGTATGCAGCTCAGTAAATCCGCCCGAAAATTCTATCTCCCGGCCATCTATCGTGATAGAGCGGTAAGTTGCGACCTGTAGGGCCTTCGACTTCTCTGGCAGGTCTTCACGATCGAGCGACAGGAACCATCTTACACGAGCTCGCTCGAGTTCGAGTATGCCGGCCGCCTTTGTTTCCTGGTGTATATTGACCATATTTGTCTTAATGTCCCCGAAAATCCAGGTCAGCATATCAAAAAAGTGGACCCCGATATTTGTTGCGACACCGCCTGATTTGTTAATATCACCCTTCCACGAGGCGTGATACCAGTGGCCTCGAGAGGCGATGTAAGTCAGCTCCACATCGTATAACTTACCCTTGGGTCCGCTGTCTACCTGCTGTTTGAGAGCCGCAATGACGGGGTGCAGGCGCAGTTGCATAATCGTGTTGATTTGGCGCCCCGTTTCTCTCTCTATTTCCTCAAGAGCGGTGACATTCCACGGATTAAGAACCAGCGGCTTCTCACAAATCGCATCCGCGCCTATTCGCATCGCGAATCTGACGTGGGCATCGTGCAGATAGTTTGGCGAACATATTGAGACATAATCAACTTTCTCAGCTCCGCTTCGGCGCAACAGCTCAAGGTGCCGGTCGAATCTCTCAAACTCGGTAAAAAAATCCGCGTCCGGGAAATATGAGTCCAAAATCCCCACGGAATCATTCTTGTCGAGCGCCGCCACGAGAAGGTTGCCTGTATCCTTGATGGCCTTCAGATGTCGCGGGGCAATATAACCGCCAACACCGATAATGACAAATCTCTTCATTACAAATGACTTCCTTAAAACAAATCAGTCTACAGGCGACGTTCGTAGCTTTCAATTATTAACTTTATTGTGTGAGATAGACTTGTTTTTGGCCACCAGCCCAGGGTTTTGTTTATTCGTTCGAGACAAGGCACGCGGCGCATCATATCTTCAATTGGTCTGCCGTAGGCAATCTCGTAAGGAACAAATTCCTTTCGACTCTTGCTGCCGGCAATTTCGATGATTTTGTCGGCAAGCGCCTCAATGCTTATCTCTTCATCTGAGCCGATGTTAAACACCCTGCCGGTCGCCTCGCTGCAACCCATCAGTCGGATAATCGCATCCACGACATCTTCAACATAACAGAAACACCGTGTTTGCTTTCCCGTCCCGTAAATGCACAGCGCTTCATTCCGCAAAGCCGCCTGCACAAAGCGGGGCATAACCATCCCATATCTTCCTGTCTGCCTCGGGCCTATGGTATTGAAAAACCTGCCGATGACAACCTCAAGGCCGAATTGCTGATGAAACGCAAAACCGAGAAACTCATCTACCGCCTTGCTGCAGGCGTAAGCCCATCGCGGCATACTCGTGCTGCCAAGCACAATGTCATCTTCCTCGTGGAAGGGAACCTGCTCGCTCTTGCCGTAAATTTCGATTGTCGAGGCCAGTAAAATCCTGCGCTTAAATTTATTTGCGGCCTCGAGAACGACCTGTGTGCCGGCGATGTTCGTCTCTACGGTGTGCACGGGGTCATCGGCTATCAACTGAACGCCGACCGCCGCAGCCAGATGAAAAATCACCTCGCAGCGATTCGTCAATGATTCCATCAGACCGGCGTCTCGAATGTCGCCTTCGACAAATTCGAAACCTCGCCGGGTTTTGATATGTTCGACGTTACTCAGGCAGCCCGTGCTAAGATTATCGACGACAACGACACTGTGGCCGTCTTTGATTAGCCGTTCTGCGAGGTGAGAGCCGATAAAACCAGCACCACCGGTAATTAGCGCTTTCATATCACTCCGGCGTCGGACCCCGAAGGGAGCGAAAGAAAAACAATCAATAATAAATTATCAATCATCAATATTGTAGGCGGACTCCGTCCCCTTCGGGTGCGCAAAAAAAACACCCATAGCATCCCTGCCGTGCAGATTTTAGTTATGTCTGTTTATTCATAACTATCGGCGAATAAAGAAGATAGCTTTAATATGACAAAACACCAAAACCCTCTTCAAAGCCGCACAATATACGCCAAAATCGCGTCCTTAGTTCAGATTTTTAACAGCCAGCAAACAACACCTCGCTCGGCAGCCAAATCGCCCTTTTCAGTACCAAAACCACGTTTTTTATGGGCCCTACAAGCAAGGCCTCGGCCCTCTGACACAATCTATCATCGCAAGATAGTTCTCGTATGGCACATATTCAGGAACGCTGTTGCCTGTGCCGAGGGCATAGCCGCCTATGGTTGCGGTCTTTTCCAACATCGCCTCACACCGCTGCCTTATCTGTTCAGGCGTCGAGCGGCACATAAAGTCAACGTCAATTCCGCCTAATATGGCGATTCTGCTGCCCCATTTTTCGTAGGCCTGTTCAACGGGGCAAATGACGTCTTCATAAGAGTGCTTGGCGTCGAATTTCATATCGTCGATTATGTCGTCCATTATCTCCTCAAAATTGCCGCAGGAATGCAGTATCATTGGTTTACCCGCCTTGCGAACCACATCGACGATTTTCTTATACCACCCAAAGACATACCTCCTTAAATCCGCAGGTGAAAACATCGTCGCCGTTTTGAATCCCCAGTCATCGTTTGCTATTAAGGCGCCTACCTTATTGAAACCCGCACATATTTCATAATATCGAACCAGCCGACTTCCCACTGCGTCGAATATATCTTCCACCAGGTCCGCATCGTCGGCGAGCATCATACACAGCCGCTCAAAGCCAACAAGGAAAATCACGTTTTCCAAAACGCCGCACGGGCCGTAAACTATCAGCTTCATCCCTGCCGGCAGCTTGTCCTTTGCGCTATCGAGCCGGGAATAATCAAACGTATCGGGGTCGGGCCAGTCATACGATTCGAAGCTTTCCCTGTCACAAATGCAGGTGCCCGCGTTTAGCGAAATCGTCGCCTTTTTTTCAATCTGGCCCGCTTCAAACTTCATATCAGAACCAAGAACTGTAACATAATCGTAACCGGCTACCTTAAATGCCTCTATCACTACTGGATTGACCGACCCCCAAATCCAATCCCTGCCTTCCACTCCCAGCTTTTGACCTGTGAGCTTCTCATAAAAATGGCCGTTGAGAAAAAACTCAAACAGCGTGAATCTCTCCGGCACCTGTCTATGCAGAACTTTCAGCAGATTTCCAAAATCGGGCTTTCTCATCCGCTACCCATAGAAAGAGCTATACGTCTTGTCTGTCTCCCAGACGGTAACGCAG
Organism: Planctomycetota bacterium; assembly: GCA_043811995.1. GTDB lineage: Bacteria > Planctomycetota > Phycisphaerae > Sedimentisphaerales > Anaerobacaceae > Fen-1362. The sequence goes on along the minus strand of JBDRMP010000050.1, from coordinate 10,192 downwards.
TGAAGCTGGGCTTTTTCAAACTTGCCGTTAAGCTTGTTCCAAGCAAAAACAGAGATGTTCTCAACCGTAGGGTTAATCTCGCAAAACTCCGGCACATCTTCATTTAAGTTCTTGTGGTCAATAACTTTTATTAGCTCCCAATGGACTACTCTTTCAAAGTCGCCGGTCCGAAGTTCCTGCCCGGCGGGGTGCTTTATCGTCACTTCTACCACGTAATTATGCCCGTGCCCCTTAGGATTGGCGCATCTGCCGAAAATCTCGATATTCTGTTTTTCGCTGAACTGCTCATTCCAAAGCTTATGCGCGGCGGCAAACTCAAATTTTTCGCTGAAATAAACCATAGTGCCCTCCCATTGCTCAATAGCCAGGGTTCTGAAAGGATTCAGCTTCAAGCTCATTTTGGTTAACATAGCCATCCCGAACTTGTCGGACAACTCCTCCCATACAGATTTCAGCACCTCCGCCAACTCACAATAGCCGATATGGCTGGCTGCTCGATATGCCGTCCTTATCCTCTCGGCAAAAACGGGAACGGCACAGTCCCGCACTTTTTCATCGATGTCACTGACGTTGACTATCAGTCCGGTCGCCGGGTCAACCGCACCGGCCAGCTCGATACCCAGCTCAAAGAACAGCGACAATCCAACGCCGGCCGGCTTCGATGCAAACGAATTGAATCCCGGCTCATCGGCAGGCAAAAAAGGATTTATCGAGAATCTAACGTAGCGGCACAATTTATGCATAATTTACGATAACTCGTTACGATTTAACTGCAAAAAGCCCCCAGGTTTATCCTGGGGGTTAACCCCCAACATAAAGTTGGGGGCTTACGGTGTTATTTGCTGCCGTGGTGTATCAAGCTCATTATCTCGTTTCTGCTTCGGGGGTCTTTTCTGAATATCCCGCGAACGGCGCTTGTAACCATCACCGCGCCGGGTTTTTTTATTCCGCGGATAGTCATACAACTGTGTGCGGCCTCAAGCACAATTGCGACGCCTAAGGGCTTGAGGTTGTTCATAAGAAAATCGGCTATCTGGTAAGTCAATCGTTCCTGTGTCTGCAGGCGTCGGGCAAAACAATCCACAATCCTGGCCAGCTTGCTGACGCCGAGTATCCGGCCATCGGGCAGATACGCCACGTGGGCCGTACCGATAAACGGCATTAAATGATGCTCGCAGATACTGTAAAAAGGGATGTCTCGAAGCAGCACGATTTCGTCGTAGTTTTCGTTAAAGACGCTGACGAGATGCTTATTCGGGTCCTCCTGCATACCAGCCAGAAGCTCGCCATACATCCTCGCCACGCGACTGGGAGTATTTTTCAGACCGTCACGGTTAAGGTCTTCGCCCACGGCCGAAAGGATTTCCCTGACGGCCTTTTCAATCCTTGCCTCATTTATTTTCTTCTTCTTAGTCATACAAGTCCACCCCTGGCAAGACCTCGCCTGTTGGCGGGTCCGTAAAAATTATTTTCCCGTTTTCTTATTCGCAAGATTCATAAGATATGTAATCAACAGCCGCACACCAAAGGCGCTTGCCCCGGCAGTTGACCATTCCGTTGCTTTATCGAGGTGGTCCATACCGGCGATGTCCAAGTGCGCCCACTTCTTGTCAGCGACGAACTGCCTTAAAAACGCCGCTGCCGTGCACGCCCCGCCCCACCTGCCGCCGCTGTTCTTCAGGTCCGCTATCTTGCTTTTCATATCCTCGGCGTATTCATCCCCGCAAGGCAGCGCCCAAACGCTTTCTCCGCTTGTCTGGGCCGCCTTTTCCAAATCCGCCCTCAGTCGGTCGTCATTACTCATCAGTCCCGCCTTGTGTGTCCCCAGCGCAACCATACAGGCGCCCGTCAGCGTCGCTACGTCGATAATTATATCGCATTTCTGCCTGACTGCGTAGTGCAGCGCGTCGCAGAGTATCATCCTTCCTTCCGCGTCGGTGTTTTCAATCTCGACCGTCTTTGTGCTGTAGGTCGTAACAATGTCGCCGGGCCGGTAGCTTGTTCCGCTGGGCATATTTTCCGCCGAAGGCACTATGGCGTAGAGATTTACAGGCAGCTTCATCTCCGCCGCCGCTTTGATTGCCGCCAGCACCACGATTCCTCCCGTCTTATCGAGCTTCATCTGTTCCATATTTTGTGCCGGCTTGATGCTTATCCCGCCTGAATCGAAGGTTACGGCCTTGCCGACCAGTGCAACCGTCGGCATCCTGCGAACCCCCTTGTTTCTCGGCGCATATCGCACAACAATAAATCTCGGCGGTGTCTTCGAGCCGCTGCCCACGGCTAAAATCCCTCCCATCCCCACTTTGGCCATCTGCTTTTCGTCGAGCACCGAGCATTTTAGACCGGCTGTCCTCCCTGCAAGTTTTTTCGCCTCTTGCGCAAGCGTCGGTGGGTTTATAACATTGCCGGGCCTGCTGGCGACTATCCGGGCGTAACTTTGTGCCTTACCGATAACGGCCCCTTTTGACAGCCCACCCTCAAGCCGTTTCACCCTCGCCGCATTATCGTCTATCATCTCAACCTTGAGCAAATCTGTTCTGTCGTTCTCGTCCGACGTAACATACTCGTCGTAACGGAAGCTGCCGTAATGCACCCCTTCTGCTATCGCCTGTGCCGCAAGTCCTAAATCAAATCTTGCTCCGAAGGCCCTGTGAATCGCTAAAGCAATCTTGTTGACTTTCATCCCGACGGCCTTGTTGGCCGCCAATGCTGCTGCTTTTCTGACAGTGTTAATGGTGGCCTTCTTCTGCTCACCCAGGCCGACCAGAAGTACGCGTTCAGCGCCTATTTGGCCGTTGCTGTAAATCATTGCGATTGTGCCTTCTTTGCCCTTGAAATCCCCGAGTTTTATGACGCTCTTAATCGCACCGTCGAGTCGGCTGTCTAATCTGCTGTTCGTTGCATCCAATCCTTTAGCGTCTGAAAAGTGCCCCACAACAAGCATCTGTGTTTTGCACTCAGCGAAATCGACGACGCCTGCTCTTAATTCAACCTCGATTATCCTCTTCATAATTATCGCCCTTTATTTTTGCCCTTTTTCGCCGGGCTTACTTTTAGTGCGATGGCGCAAATAGGCCTCGATAAAATCTTCGATTTGGCCATCGAGCACCGCATCGACGTTTCCGGTCTGATGGTCGGTGCGGTGGTCTTTTACGAGCTGATACGGCTGCAAGACGTAACTGCGTATCTGGTTGCCCCAGGCAATCTCACCTTTTGCGCCATACTGCTTCGCAATCTCCGCGTCGCGTTTTTGCTGTTCGAGCATATAGAGGCGCGCCTTGAGCACCTTCATCGCGGACGCACGGTTTTTGTGCTGGCTTCGTTCGTTCTGGCACTGCACGACTATTCCGGTCGGCTTGTGCAGAATCCGGACCGCCGAGCTCGTCTTGTTAACATGCTGGCCGCCTGCGCCGCTTGCCCTGTAAAAATCAATCTTGAGGTCATCTTCTTTTATTTCGACTTTAACATCGTCGTCGAATTCGGGAATACAATCCACGGCCGCAAAACTCGTATGCCGTCTTTTATTGGCATCAAACGGGCTTATCCGAACGAGCCGATGCACACCCACTTCGCACGAAAACTTCCCGTACGCGAAAGGCCCGCTGACGCGAAGGGTAATCGAGCGTATTCCGGCCTCTTCACCGGGTGTGATATCAAGCTCACCGTACTGGTATTTGTTCCTGTCAAAGTAGCGGGTGTACATCCGCAGAAGCATATTCACCCAGTCGCAGCTTTCGGTGCCGCCTGCCCCGGCGTGGATGCTGAAAAAGCAATTCTTAGTATCGTTCGGCCCGCTCAGAAGGCCAGTCAACTCTATCTTCTCACAGCGTTTGACCAACAAGGCCAGGTCATTTTCAAGCTGGGCAAGCTCGTCGGGTTCCGATTCAACCGCCATCTCGAATAGCTCCGCCAAATCCTGCACCTCACGATTAACCTCCTCCACGGGCTCGATTATCGATTTTAAGGCGCTTAGCCGGGAAACCACACCCTGTGCCACTTCCTGGTTGTCCCAGAAACCGGCCGTGCTCATCTTCTCCTGAAGCTGCGCAAACTCGGCCTTTTTGCCAGGAACGTCAAAGCCAGTCCCGGATGTTTTCCACCCGGGCCTTGGTCTCCGCAATACTGCTTTTTAACTGTACAGCTTCCATAAATCACAAATCCCTTGTCAAAACACCGCTTTATAACACATTAGGCCATTCTTTGCAATGCCGCTCACAACCGGCCCTCAATTTTTGAGGTTTCACAAAAAAACCAGATAGTGTATGATTGCCCTGCCGGGCAAGATATCCGGCCAAGTGACTGTTTGTAGTTTGTTAAAAGGTTAGTCTATGAACAAAGCAAATTCGGTCCTGACGTCCTTAAAATCTCTTTTTATCCCCTGCGCAACGGTATTCATATCGAGCTTCTGCATTATGGTTCTGGAGCTTGTGGCAGGCCGGATAATCGCACGTTTCCTCGGCTCATCGCTTTACACCTGGACAAGCGTCATAGGCGTCGTCCTTGCGGGTATCTCCATTGGCAACTACATCGGCGGGCGCCTCGCCGACCGCTTCAGGCCCGCCAGAACGCTGGCCATATTATTTACGTTATGCGCCGCCGCCTGTCTTGTTACTGTTGTTGCCAACAACCTGATAGGCAATCTCACCTGGCTGTGGCAGTTCAACTGGCCTGCAAGAATCCTCCTGCACGTTACTTTGGTGTTCTTGCTGCCTTCGACGCTTCTGGGAACAATCAGTCCGGTGGTGGCAAAAATGGCTCTCGAAAGGGGCTTGCCTACTGGCAGAACAGTCGGCGACATATACGCCTGGGGCGCGGCCGGCAGCATCCTCGGCACCTTTGTCGCCGGATATTATCTTATCGCCATGATGGGAACCGTATCAATCGTCTACGGCGTCGCGGCAGTGATGATAATAATGGCCCTGCTCTACGGCGCTGGTCTTCGAGCAGGCAGAACATCCGAACCTGTTTAGTTGGGTTGAAGTTTTAGTTCTACAATCGCACTGCCCTGCTGCGTTGCCTGGAAGGGACTATCCGACAGCTTTTTCTGGGTATCCTTTGTGATTCCAAAGATTTCCGTTCTGCCCGTCCGCGTGTCCGTTACCGCCAGGTAACAGTCGCCTTCGGCAGACACTCCGGAAAACGCCGGCTGAAAAAAACCGACCTTCTCTTTCAACTCCCCTTCGACCGTCACAAAATAATGCTCCGCCGCCGCCCCTGCGGCAAGAACAAGACAAATTCCCACAACCAACCCTGTTAAAAATTTCGTGATTAGCCCCCTTTCCGAATCAGACCGATATCCGCTGAGCTACTCAGTGCCGACAATTCGTTTCGGCTGCTCATATTTCGACGGCTTTTCGCGCACAAACGTTATTCCCCTGCCGGTCACTATCTCCTGCTCTTCTCGCAGAAAATCGATATACTGCAGCAGCGCCCAGGCCGTATTGCTCCAGCTCATCTGGTAACCACGCTGATGTGCCTGCTTTTCCATAAACAGCCGTCTTTTCTTGTTGAAAACCAGGTAGTCCAGCGCGGTTGCTATCTGCTCGACCGCCTGCTCACCGGGGTCTACCAAAATCCCCCGAACATATCGCCCCATAACCAGCCCCTCTGGGCATCGCTTGTTTGAGTAAATCAACTCCCTTGCGTATCTGAATTTAGTTGCAATAGCTGCTCTGCCCGAGCCAAGCGCATCGGCAAGCACCCCGCTTGATATCTGCTGCATATTAAGATAAGGAAGAACCATCACGTTGGTCGCGCCATACATCTTCAGCAAAAATCTCTCATCAAGATAAGTCTCGAAAAACACCACGTCGTAATCGTCAAAATTAGCTCCCCGCAATTCCTTGACCTTGCACCATTTAACTTTCGCCTGCTCAAGCGCGCTGGACAAAGAATCCTGGAATCGCTTGTAGAGTTCACCGCCTGCTGCTCGCACGAAATCCGGGTGGCACTCGCCTGCGATTAAGTAAACAATCTTTTTGCGCTGCTCCTGGGTTACCGACTCCTCAAGAAATTTCCCGAAGCCGCGTATTCCGTATTCAAGCCCCTTGTCCGGGCCAAGCAACCCGAGTGTTGTGATTAGGAATCGATTTTCAAGGCCGAATTCCTTCCTGATAGACAGCCGGTCATAACGTGAAGGGTGATGCATCCGTATGCCGTGGTCGATGTGCTTGAGCTTACTGTGCTCAATGCGGTAGATATCGGATTCGAGGATGTCTATGGCGCTTTCGGTAGTAACAACAATACCGCCACAAATTTTCGCAAGGTCCTGCACGACGGTCCTTTGATGCTCATCGGGATTATCCAAAACTGTATGCAGATATGCTACGGTCGTCAGTTTGGCGGCCGTAAACGCCTTTGCCATCTCCACGTAATTTGTCCCGCGGCCATCGTCGCCCTGCCCGCTCGGGTCGAGACCATACTCGTGCTGCAGCAAAACAACCGTGGGATTGGAGCTTTCTTCGGCCCTGGTTATTATGTGCTCTGTCGTATCCTCCCACGACTGGGGATTATACTGCTCGATGACAAGGTCCACGGGGATATTGTACGGCCCGTTGCCGTTATCTATCGCTGCAACCCTTATGTGGCCTACCTCGCTTGTAAAATCCGACAACGCGGTGGCCAAATTCTTCGAAAACGTCGCTATCCCGCAACGCCTCGGCACATACGTGCTCACTATCCGAATATTGTATGGCATACGCTTATGATTATAACAATCATAAAGCTGATTTGGTAATGGTTACTTTTCTGTCTTGCCCCCCGCGGCTTTGCTTCGCTTTTGCGACGCAGCGGGGGCGGATTTTTTCTTCCCGAGGATTTCGTCGGCCTGTTCAGCCGTTTTGGGCGGCCATTTGCCTTCCGATTGCAGCTTCAGCAATTCGTCCTTTTGCTTGATACTGACTATCGTTCGGCATTTCGGGTATCTGTTGCAGCCCATAAAGGGGCCTTTTTTGCTTTGCCTGATGACAAGCTGGCCCTCACGGCACTTATAGCATTTCAATCCCGTCGGTTCCGGCGGTGGTTTCGGCGGCGCGATGTTGCCCTCTTTATCCAGCTTAACTATTGTTTTGCAGTTAGGATAATCGCTACAGCCGAGAAAGGCGCCGAATCGCCCCGTCCTGTGAACAAGCGGCTTGCCGCAGTTGGGACACTTATGCTCGCTTACTTTCTGTTCAACCATTTTTCCCTCCTTGTCACACTGCCAGGCGAACTTGCAATTCGGATAACCAGAGCAGCTAAGAAATTTGCCCTTTTTGCCGAAACGATAAACCAGTTTTTCACCACACTTCGGGCATTCGTATTCGCTGGGCGTCGTCTCCGCCTTTGCGTGCTTCATTTCTGCAGTAGCGGTTTCGAGACGCTCTTTGAACGGCCCGTAAAACTCGTTTAAGACGCGGACCCAGTCGAGGTGGCTCTCCTCGATTTTATCCAACTGCTCTTCCATATACCTCGTAAACGCCAGGTCCATTATTTTCGGGAAGTATTCTTCGAGCTTGTCGGTAACGACCTCGCCGAGGTCCGTGGCGTGAAGTTTCTTCTCTTTTTGCTCGACGTAGCCCCTGTCCTGAATAGTGCTTATTATGCTCGCGTATGTGCTTGGCCTGCCTATGCCTTCTTTTTCCAGCGCCTTGACCAATGACGCCTCGGTGAATCTTGCGGGCGGCTTGGTGAAATGCTGCTCCTGACGAATATCCACCACGGCAAGCTCCTGGCCGGTTTGAACATTCGGCAATCGCTGCTCGGCAGACGTCACCGACCACACCCTCGTAAAGCCGTCGAAGACCAGCACTCGTCCGCCCGCCTTGTATAAGCATTTTCCGATAGCGGTCTCGGCGACGATATCGAGGTTTGTTACGTTCCATTTCGCCGGCGACATCTGGCAGGCAACGAAACGCCTCCATATCAAATCATAAAGCTTGTACTGCTCCTCGCTGACAAGCGAGCGGACATCCTCCGGCATCATATCGACGTCCGTGGGCCTAATCGCCTCGTGTGCGGCCTGAGCGCTTTTCTTCGCCGTGTAAACGTTCCACTTTGCGGGCACATATTCGTTGCCGAAGCGCTTTTGAATAAACCCTCGAACCTCATTAATCGCCTCAGGCGATATATGCGTGCTGTCCGTTCGCATATAAGTAATTAAGCCCAGCGAACCCATCTCGGCCCCGAGGTCAACGCCCTCATACAACTGCTGCGCTATCGACATCGTGCGCTTGGTTGAAAATCCCATCCGGTTCGACGCCGCCTGCTGCAATGTCGATGTGATGAAAGGCGGCCCGGGGCGGGATGATGACTCCTTCTTTTCGACGCTGCCGACGCTGAATTTTACGCCACTGACGGCCTCATAAACACGCCGCGCCTGTTCTGCATCAGACGCCTTGAATTTCTCGCCGCCTACCTGTTGAAGCTCCGCCTTTAAGGCATTGTGCTTTGAAAGCCATCCGTTTTGCTCGTCGATACCCGGGCCTTTATCGGTTTGCTCGTCTGTGTGTATAAAATCCCGCCATTGCTGTTCGTAATCGCTGCCTAAGTCGGTAGTGAAAATCGCGGGGATAAGCCAGTATTCCTCCGGCTTGAAATTGCCTATTTCACGCTCTCGCCCGACGACCATTTTGACCGCGACCGACTGCACGCGCCCGGCGGACAGTCCCCGCGCGACCTTCTTCCATAAAAGCGGGCTTATCTTATAGCCGACAATCCGGTCTAAAATGCGCCTGGCCTGCTGGGCCATTACCTTGTCGATATCAATCCGGCCCGGATTGGCAAATGCCTGCTTTATCGCCGACTGCGTTATCGCGTTGAATATCACGCGATAAACCCTCTCCTTCGGCACGCCCAGAATCTGCGCAAGATGCCAGGCAATCGCCTCGCCTTCCCTGTCTAAGTCGGTCGCAAGATACACGTCCTTGCAATTCTTCGCCGCCGATTTTAACGCCGTCACCACCTTGGATTTACCCGGCATAATCGTATAAGTCGGCTCGAAATCCTTTTCCAAATCGACTCCGAACTCCTTCGCCGGCAAATCGCGGATATGCCCCATCGACGCCTTTACCTCGAAGCCGGAACCGAGATATTTATTTATCGTCCGCGACTTCGCAGGCGATTCGACTATAACCAACGACTTGCCATTTGTGCTTGTCTTTGCCATATATTCTTCCGCTAATATGCTCTTATCGAACTTTTCGGCAAAATGTATGAAGGAAAAGACAAATAAACACATGCCCCCCGATTGTCAAGTAAAACATTAACCACAAAGACACAAAGACTCTAAAAGAAAAAGAGGAAAAAGAAAAAACTTCGTGACTTTGTGGTGAAAATCTTCGTCAATTGGGACGGAGCGAACTTTGATTTTTCAGGCAGAATGGACCTATACGACCTTGCAATCTTCTGCAACTACTGGCTCGAAGGAACGATTGATTGAACTCGCGGACAGCGTTTTTGCTCATCGGTTCGTTTCGTATTGCGCCTTGTGTCTTTTTGTCGCAGTACGCATCACGCACGACGCAAAACGTTAAGAGCCGGGCAACCGTTTGACTCATCCTGTTGTTGAGCAGCGGCTCAATATCCTCAATATTCACACTTACCGACGGTGCTGCAAGTAAGCGATACATCGCCCCAGGTAACTTTGCAAAACCATCGCCAATCACAATCGCAAGGTTGAGATGTCCCGCCCCAGTCGCCGGTTTCCACCGTTGCGGTATCAGGTGCAAGAATCCACTTATGGTATTCGGCGCGTCCATCGACGAAAGAGAATGTCGTTCCATTGCCGTGCCGTTTAGGTCGGTGGTCGCCAAATGCGCCGGCGGGAGCATTGCCGCTAGTATTACTATAACTAATATAGAATGCCCCCTGCTTGGCAACGCCTGCGTCCAAAAAGACAAATCTATCAAATGTGCTCTTAATCTGATTTCTAATTCTAACTGTCGGGGCCTTATAATACTCCCCGAAATTGAGACCAGCATATAAGGTGTAAGTTGTGTTATAATTTTATCGGCAACGCGGTATGAAAGGAATCGGAATTATGGCACAACATCGGCATTTTGGCAAGGACTTGAACTTGTCCCGTCCATAGTTGGAGGTTGAAAAAAGCAATGGCTACTCCGGCCTGATTTTGTGTAAAATTGGGCCAGATAAACAATTATATTTTTTGAAAGGAGTAGCCATGCAGAAGAAATTGTATCAAATTACAGAC
>JBDRMP010000049.1:0-19743 GCA_043811995.1 Planctomycetota bacterium | reverse complement strand
TATCAGCAGTTATGGATACTTGAAGCGAAGCTGAAAGAGTTGGCTGAAGAAGAAAGAATTGACGGAAAATCAAAGGTAGCGTAAACTATGAGAACTGGAGTAGCCATTCAAACCTCCAACTACGATTGGGACAATGTCATCTCGGGTGAGTTAATCATTGATTTGCTCATTTTTTTGTATGCTTCTCAACGTGGTCGGTGGATATAATAAAAACTATGGTAGCGATGAACGAGATAGAGCGGTTTGGCAGGCGTATAAGAGTTCAATTTCACGCTCAGTGGCTTGTAGAAAAGCATTGTAATAAGAAACAGCACGGGAGTTGAACTGTTATGCTGCTACCGTCGGAAGAGGCATCGAAATTTATTTCGCTCTATAGTTCGCTGATCGGTTTCGCTTCGAGTCGTTTAGGCGGCGTTGCAGGAATTGCAGATGTGGATACTTTTAGGTGCGCTTCAAATAATGCCAGAGCCAAAGCCAGAGATAAGCTTTTGGGTAATACTGCTTTGATTGACGATTTCGTGGATGAGAACCCATATCAGTTTCCTGAAAAAGAGCTGTCTAACGCTCTGAGATTGAAGCGTTTTATTTCCGACAAGTTTTTCATCGAGCGTGACCTGAAAGAATATACTGTATTTCTAAGCGATGGGAATCCGCCAAGGGCTTACGGTGCGCTTGGTCTGACCGAGGAGGTTATTGAGATGATGCCGTATCCGTTGCCGGTGTTTGTTTCAGCGGTGCTATTACCATGGAAAGGGCAGATAGTTTGCGATGGACTGATTTTGGTTTACAACGTTATGTTAGGCGGCGGAATCAGAAAGAACCTCAAAGAATCCTACCGGCAGGCGAAAGCACAGGGAATTATTACGTCTTTAGAAACCGGATAGCATCTTGAAAGCGAACGAATCAGGCATTGGCGGGGCAAGCCCCGCCCTACAATGTTCCTTTGGTTTTTCGGCATAACAATCATTGTTAATTGGCTGTGATTCTGATATACTATAGGTGAAGGCGGTGAAATATGAACAGCCATATAGCGGTACCTAAAGAAAGAATAGATGAATTTTGTCGACAGCACCATGTTTGTGACCTCGGGCTTTTCGGCACTGTTTTACACGAAGATTTCCGCCCCAACAGCGGAATCGGCGTGCTTGTTGGTTTCGAGCAGGAGCATAAGCCGGAGCCAATCAAAATAGGCGCAATGCGGGAAGAGCTGACGAAGATATTTGGTCAGAACGTTGACCTCGTGGAACGTCAGGCCGTGGAGAAAAGCCAAAACTACATCCGTCGAAGGCATATCCTCAAATCTGTAGAGTCGATTTTCTCGGCATAACGCGAACGGCGGATTGACCAAACTTCAGGACAGAGAAATCCTTTGCTATTCGTTGTATTGGGAGCGGTCTGTCTGTATAATGCCGGTTTTGCATAATGGATGCCGATGAGGACGAAAATGGCGAAGAAGGAAAAGGTGGTTCTGGCATACAGCGGCGGGCTGGATACGAGCGTCATCCTGCCGTGGCTGAAAGAGGTCTACGGCTATGAGGTTATTGCCTTTGCTGCGGACTTAGGTCAGGGCGATGAGCTTTCAGGCATCAAGCAAAAGGCCCTAAAATCAGGCGCGGTCAAATGCGTCGTCAAGGACCTGCGCAAGGAGTTTGTCGAGGACTATCTCTGGCGACTGCTAAAATCGGGGGCGGTTTATGAAAACGGCTATTTGTTAGGGACGAGCATTGCCCGGCCATTGATTGCCAAGCATCAGGTCGATGTCGCACACGCAGAAGGGGCGACAGGCGTTGCTCATGGCGCGACCGGCAAAGGCAACGACCAGGTTCGATTTGAGCTGACTTATATGGCGATGGACCCGTCGTTGAAAATAATCGCGCCGTGGAAAGACCCGAAATTCACGCTGACGTCACGCGAGGCGGCTGTCGATTATGCCAACAAGCACGGTATTCCCATTGACCAGTCCAAAAAGAAAATATATTCACGCGACCGAAATATATGGCATATCAGTCACGAAGGGGCTGACCTCGAAGACCCGGCAAACGAGCCGAAGGACGAGTTGTATGTAATATCGAACCCCGTCTCGAAAGCGCCCGATAAGCCGGAATATGTCGAAATCGGCTTCGAGCAGGGCGTTCCTGTAAAACTTAACGGCAAGACAACCGACAGTGTTAAACTGCTCGAAGCACTAAACAGCGTCGGCGGCAAACACGCCGTCGGGCAAGTTGACTTGGTTGAAAATCGTCTCGTGGGTATGAAATCCCGCGGCGCTTATGAGACGCCGGGCGGCACAATTCTTATGACTGCTCACAAGGCACTCGAAACCCTTACGCTCGACCGCGAAACGATGCACTACAAACAGCAGGTCGCTCTGAAATACGCCGAAATGGTTTACTATGGCCAGTGGTTTTGCCAACTGCGAGATGCGCTGGATGCCTTCATCGATGTTACTCAAAAAAATGTGTCCGGTTCCGTCCGCGTTAAACTGTTCAAAGGTCGTTGCACTCCCGCTGGCATCAAAAGCCCGTTCAGCTTATACAGCGGCGCTCTTGCCAGCTTCAAAATGGGAGCAGAGTACAATCCGACCGACGCAATCGGTTTCATTCGTCTGTTTGGCCTGCCGATGAAAGTTGCCGGCGCAGTAAACAGAAGCACTAAAAAGAAATAAACAACGAGTAAAATAAATGCATGGAAGCGACATAGTGATTCCTGAGTGGATTTGGTTTGTCTTCAGCTTCGCCATCGGCGGCTGCGTAGGCAGCTTCCTCAATGTCGTTATTTACCGCATTCCGCGAGATAAATCGCTAATCGTTCCGCCATCGTCTTGTCCCGCCTGCGGCAAGCACATTCGCTTTTATGATAACATCCCTTTTATCTCCTGGCTGCTTCTGGCCGGCAAATGCCGGTATTGCAAGGCACGCATCTCCCCGCGGTACTTTGTCATCGAGTTACTGACCGCTCTGGTCTTTGTCGGTATCTTTATGCTCTACTTTCGTTCCGGCCTGCGAACTGGAATCCCATCCTTTTGGGCCGGCGGCTGGGTTCTGTATCTGGTATCCATCATTCTGCTTTCCGCCCTTATCGCCGCTTCTGCCATCGATTTGGAGATGTGGATAATCCCATTGTCTATCTGCTGGTTCGCCACCGCGGTCGGGCTGCTTGCCTCCGCTTTGGCGCCTTTATTTATCCATCCAGTGACTATTAGCCACTATTTCCTAATGCCTACGACCAGCGACTTCATACTTATTAATCAGACCACGGTTGCCTCTTTATCTGCGGGCGCTTGCCTTGGCATGGGCTTGTCTTTACTTCTGCTATTCACAGGGGTTATCAGAAGGAGCTATGACTTCTCACGCCTTCAAAATTCCTCTGAAAAAACCCCGGAACAAAAAGCCGATGAGTTCAACGACCGTATCGAGGTCTGCAGAGAAATCGTATTTCTGCTGCCAATAATCGTTTGTGCACTGGCGGCCTACTGGCTTGTAGGTCAATTCCCTGTTCTTTATCAGTGGTGGCTGGATTTCTCGCAAAGGCCTGTCATCGCAGGACTTCTGGGAAGTTTAGCGGGTTATTTTGTCGGTTGCGGCATCGTCTGGGCGACTCGTATCCTCGGCACACTGGCCTTCGGCAGGGAGGCAATGGGCTTGGGCGACGTTCATCTGATGGGAGCTGCCGGTGCTGTAATCGGTCCGCTGTTTGCCGTTGTCGCCTTTTTTGTAGCTCCCTTCTTCGGCCTTGCCTGGGCCGGCTCACAGATGTTTTTCAAGAAGACCAGACAAATTCCTTACGGTCCCTTCTTGTCAATGGGAATACTTGCTGTTATGATACTGCATGATAGAATTATGGCGTATTTGAGCGTTGTGTTTTACAGGTAGGAATGTAATCGAGTTTCGATTTGAAGGAGATATGGAAATGCGAATCACAAAATTCAATGCTGTAATGCTGTTTGGGCTAATACCCATTCTGCTTTTATCCGGCTGCACCGACTGGAAGAAAAAATATGATGCGCTCAACGTCGAGCACCAGAACCTCAAAGGTCTTATCGAACGCGAACGTGCCGAAAAGGGGCAGCTATCCGACCAGCTGGCAAGAGACCAGCAGACCATTGCAGAGCTGCAGAGGCAGATTCTCGAAAAGAAGCAACCAGCCGCTGTGGCAACCGGATTCGGTGAGGGCTATGATGTTGCTTTTGACGCGGCAGCAGGAACAATTACCGTCACGCTGCCGGATGCGATTCTGTTTGATTCCGGAAAAGCCAACCTCAAGAGCGCGACCAGCAAAGAGCTTGACCATATCTATTCTGTGCTCAGAGGAAAATACTCCGGCAAAGAAATAGAGGTGATAGGTCACACTGACTCAGACCCTATCAAGAAGTCGAAATGGGCCGACAACTGGGAGCTTTCCGCTGAGAGGGCGCTTACCGTTACACGGTATCTCGTTCAAAAAGGAGTCAATGAAAGCAAGATAAAGGCGGTTGGCTGCGGGCCGGCAAGACCGATTGCCTCTAACTCGAATTCCTCCGGAAAACAGAAAAACCGCCGGGTCGAAATCGTCGTCCATATGATAAAATCGTAGCTCGTCCAAGCTAAAGCAGCTTAATTGAAAATTAAAAAGCGGCCTTCGTAACGAGGGCTGCTTTTATTTTGTGAACTTGTTGACTTCGATGGCCCCGTTTTTGTCGATACGAACAGTTACGGCTCCGTCGGTCCCCGTGTAATACGAGTTAAGATTCTCGTTCTCCCTGATGACCTGTCCTTTTTCGTATGCGGTTCTTGTGCAGCTTGAGATAATAACGTCCGGCCTTATCTTGTCCAGAAAATCCCTCTCTGTTGTTGCTGCTGAGCCGTGATGTGGTGCGATTACAATGTCGGCTTTCAAATCGGGGTAAAGCCGAAGAATTTTACTTTGTGCGAACTTCTCGATGTCTGAACATATAAGGACTCGTCTGTCTGCATATTGAATCATCGTTACCGCTGATTTGTCGTTTGGGCTGATTTGGTTGTTTTCATAAGTTTCTCTGTCGGGCCAAAGCACTTTTATCGTTACCGGGCCATACGCTGTTGGGATTTCGTTGATATCGTTGATATCGTTGATATCGTTGATATCGTTTATATCGATTAGTTTTTTCAGGAACACAACCGTAGATTTCTCCTCCCGGGAGAAAGCGTCGATTGCATAAAAAGAGCCGACCCGGCAGTTCTCATTAACTTCCGGTATCCCGTTGATATGGTCTATATCGCCGTGGCTTATGATTACTGAATCAATTTTGCTTATGCCCTTGTATCGCAAAAACGGCTGCACGACTCTTGTCCCAATATCGTCTCTGCTCAGCGAACCTGCATCGAACAATATATTGGTTGTTCCCGGAAATTCGGCAAATATAGCCTGTCCGTGGCCGACGTCCAGCACGGTAATGGTAAGGTTTTCACGATACGTCCCTTGCCATTTGATTGCGCCAAGGTATATCAGGATGGCAATTGCCGTCACTGTGAAGATAATGCGTCTCGGCGTCGGCCGTTTTAACCAGGAAAAGCCCGCGAACAGAACAAGCGCATAATAAAGAACTATCAGCCATATCGGCGTATGGCCTATCAGTATCTCCGAAATGTTCAGCCCGGCGATGAATTTTACAATCCAAATAAGCGCACCGGCCAGAAATGATACAAATATGCCGAGCAGGCCCGCGAGCGTCGGCAGCGCAAAAGACAAAAGAATCTTCAAAAAGCCGAAAGTCAGAATCAAAGCCACAAATGGAAAAGCCACAACCGTCCAGATACTTGTCAGAGGATTTATCGTGTAGAAATGGTAAAGCAAAATTCCGGCGCTTCCTATCCAGGCCGATAATCCTGTTGTAAATAACGCAAGTATGGCCGGCCCCGGTCTTGGGACGATTTCATAAAGCGGTTTGGTTAAATCCACAGACCATGGATGCCCAGTTATTTTCTCGTAGAGGAAAAAGTGAATACGCCTGCAAAATGCCAGTATGCCCAGCACCGAAAGAAAAGATAACTGCCAGCCCGCTTCAAACAGGCCCGTAGGGCGAGCCAACAAAAGGATTATCGCCGCAAGGGAAAGCGAGTTCAAGCTGCTGGGACGACGCCTGAAGAAAAAGGACACGCAAAAAACAATAACGATAATCGCCGCTCGAATGGTCGGGTCTCTTGGCGGCACGGTCAGCACGAATACGACCACGGTAATTATGCAAACGGCCGCCTGCCCGCGTTTCATAAGGCCTGCTAATCTTCCCAGCCACCAGGCAATTCCTGCGATGATGGCAAGGTGCATCCCCGACAAGCTGATAAAGTGCAGCAACCCCGTTTTACTGAATGCCCGGTAAACGTCTTTGCTGATATTGCTGCGTGAACCGAGCAGCAGGGCTTCCACAAGTCCTCGTTTCGGGTTCTCTATCGGCGGTTCTCCCGTGAGGCGCTGGGTGGCCACAGCGCTTAGTCGAGTTCTAATCCTCGTTAAAAGCCGTCCTTGTTCGGCCTGCAGGAGCTTAATCGCCTGACGTGATTCAACTGAAGCCCCGACGAACACCCCTTTTCGCGTAAGATATTTTGCTATATCAAATTCGCCGGGATTGCTCGCGTTTTTGAATCTGTCGAGCCGGCAGTATGTTTGGATGTAATCACCGACCTTAAGGTCCATCACCGGCTCATTTATCCGTACCCGCACAAGCCCGGCTGTCTTTGCCCAGCCGGTTGTCATTTCCGCCTCGGTTACTCGCAGGTAAAAGCTGCTGCCGGGGTCGGTGTATTTAAACTTTGAAAACTGCCAATCGTTGTTATCAATATATGGCTCGGTTTCAATTACGCCTCGAATTGTTGCTAACGTTGGTAGGTTCACGTCCTCCGCCGTTTCAATTACGTCTCGAATTGTCGCTAAATTTGGTTCATAGCCGACGAGATTGCGAATGTCATTTGGTTTCGGCTGATTGAAGGTTACTAATCGTATCGCCCCAACGCAGGCAAAACATACTAACGCAAGATACGCCCCCGTATATACCCGCCCAAATCCTCTCGCCATTGCAGCGACCAGTGCTGCCGCGCAGGCCGCGAGAATCACAAGCCAGACCCAGATGGGCACTTGCGTTTTGTCCTGTATGACTATTCCCGCAATCATCCCCAGCGCGCAAAACAGCAGGGGGGCGGTGGTTACAATTTGCTTGTGATAATAAGAAGGGCTGCGGTCAAGCTGCCTGTCAATCTCGGCTAATCTTCGCCTTATCTCATCCACGTTTCCGTCCAGTCCTTAGCCCTCTCCCAATTCCGGTAAACGAGATACGACACACGGGTCACGAGCGACGAATTATTTGTTCCTGGCCGCCCATATAAGATTGTAATACTTTCGGTATTGTCACCGAGCCGTCGGCGTTTTGATAAAGCTCCAGTATCGGTATCAGTATCCGAGGGCTTGCGATTACCGTGTTATTCAGCGTGTGGCAGAAGACATTTTTCTTCGTCGCGGACTCTTTGTATCGCAGGTTCATACGTCTGGCCTGAAAATCATAAAACTTGCTTGCGCTGTGTGTCTCGCAGTAATTGCCGCGTGACGGCATCCACGCCTCGATATCGTATTTCTTCGCCTGGCCTCTGCCTAAATCGCCCGTGCATACAACTACAACCCGATAAGGCAGTTCCAGCGCACGCATCACGACTTCGGAATTCGCTAAAATTTCCTCGTGGTATTTATTGCTGTCTTCGACGCTGTTTTTGCAGATTACCACCTGCTCAACCTTGTCAAACTGATGAATCCTGTAAAGGCCGTAAGTATCTTTTCCCGCTGCACCCGCTTCGCGCCTGAAACACGTTGACATCCCCGCGAACTTTAACGGCAGGTCCTCTTCATTGACTATCTCACCCATCCGATAAGCCGTCAGCGGCACCTCCGCAGTTCCCGCCAGATTAACTTCGTCTTTCTCCATCCGATAGGTTTGTTCCTCCGAGCCGGGATAATAACCCGTTCCCCGCATTGCATCATCCTTCATTAATAGCGGCACAGACATTGGCGTATAACCCCGCGATACCATCACGTCCATCGCAAACTGCAAAACCGCCCAGTGCAGCCGAGCCCCATCGCCTTTTAGGAAGTAATTTCTCGTCCCAGCCAGTTTGACTCCTCGGTCGATATCAATTATTCCGAGTTCAACTCCCAACTGCACGTGGTCCTTCGGTTTGAAATCAAATTGCCGAACCTGACCCTCTCTTCTTAGTTCGATATTTTCCGTATCGTCCTTGCCTAACGGCACATCATCATCCGCCGGCTGAGCAACCAACAGCATCAACGCGTCAAACTCCGGCTGCAACTGCTTGACCTTTTCCTCGAACTGCGGCTCATCGGCCTTTAGTTTCGCCAATTGAGCAAGCGCACCTTGTTTTTCCTGTCCGGCCGATTTGGGTATCGACTTGCCGATTCGGTTTTTCTCAGTGGCGATATCCTGCAGACGCTGTTTGGTCGCTGATAATTCGGCGTCCACTTTCAGCAGCAGGTCGATATCCACTTCGATATTCTTGTCTTTTGCCGCTTTTTTAAACCGTTCCGGATTTTCTCTTATCAATTTTATATCAATCATTGTATCTTTTCAGGCCTCATATCGCTTAACAATAACAACATTATTCTGTCCGCCGAAACCGAATGACTCCTTCATCGCGATGTTGACGTTCATTTTTCTCGGCACGTTCGGCACATAATCCAAATCAAGCTGCGGGGCCGGGTCATTGTAATTTATCGTTGCCGGCACAATGCCATCCCGTATTGCCAATACGCACGTAATAAGTTCCGCCGCACCTGCCGCACCGATTAAATGCCCCATCATACTCTTGATGCTGCTGACGGGTATCTGCTTTGCCCTTTCCTTGAATACCGCCTTGATCGCCTTTGTCTCTATCGAGTCGTTTTCCGCAGTGCTCGTGCCATGAGTGTTTACATAATCCACGTCCGTGTAACTTACTCCGGCGTCTCTAATCGCTGCTTCCATCGCCTGTATAGCTCCTCGGCCCTCCTCGTGCATATCCGTTACACGAAACGCATCCGAGCTGCTGCCGTATCCGATGACCTCCGCCAGAATCTGCACGCCGCGTTTCTTCGCCGATATTAAGCTTTCCAAAATCACTATCGCTGCGCCCTCGCCCAGGACAAAGCCGTCTCTGCTGGCGGTAAATGGTCTCGACGCTGTCTGCGGGCTGTCGTTTCTTGTCGATAGTGCAGTGAGCCGATTGAAGCCGGTTTGACCAAGCGGGTGTATCATCGAATGCGCCCCGCCTGCGATTATAATGTCCGCGTCGCCCCTTCGAATCATCATTGTCGCCTCGCCAACCGCCTGCGTGCTGGCGGCACAGGCCGTCAGGCAGCTCCGCACCGGGCCTCTCGCGCCCGTCAGCATCGCCAGATGCGCCGCAGGCATATTCGCCTCCTGCTCTAATTCGTGCATCGCCCTCATTTGCGTGGCTGCCACATCCGTCCACTTTGTCCAGTCCATTTGATTTGCCTGGTCATCCCATCCAGCCGCGATTGCCCCGAAAAACGCCTCGTGATTCGCCGCCCCCTCGCCCGCTCCTAAATATATCCCCATTTGCCTACGGTCAATCCCGTCGGCAGGGCTATCGGCCTCAATATCGATACCTGCTTGTTTACAGGCCTGTAACGTTGCGCCGACGGCGAATTTGCTGCCTCGGTTGCCGTCCTTATGCAACTGCGGATTTTTCGTATATTTTGCAAAATCGTAATTTTTTACTTCCGCGCTGAACGTCGTCGGAAACGTCGATGCATCAAATATCGTCGTCTTGTCCACACCGCTTTTGCCCGCCAATATCGCCTGCCAAGCTGTTTCTACATCGTGTCCGAGCGGGCAAACGATTCCCATTCCCGTTATCACAACTCGCTCGTTTTTCCCGTCGTATGCCATTCTAATTCTCGAATTTCTTGAGTATAATCGCCGCAGTTTGACCGCCGTAAGTATAGCCGCAGCAAAGCGCATACCGAATGTTAGTTTTGGTGATTTCTTTAACTATATTGAGATTACAACCCGTTGTTTGTTTTGTGCAGTTTTTCGAGGCGGGTATGAGGCCGTCCCGGATTGCATAAGTGGCCGCAATAACGTCCAGCCCGCCGCACGCCGCGCCTGTGTTGCCCAGCATACTTTTCGTAGGCCACACGGGTATCCGCTTCGTCTCGCCGCCCATTGCGGCCTCTATCCCCTTTGCCTCGGCAAGGTCGTCCCCAGGTATCCCTGTGCCGTGCGGAATAATCAGGTCTATTTCTTTTGGTGATACGTTTGCCTGTGCCATCGCTTTTTCAATCGCGATAGTTATGCCTTTACCGTCCGGCTCGATATGCTCATACACGGGATTGATGCTTGTGCTTTGACCTGTGCCGGCCACCTCCGCGCAAATTTTAGCTCCGCGTCTGGTCGCGTTATCGAGGTTCTCCAGCACAATGATTCCGCCGCCTTCGCCGAATACCGAGCCGCTCGCGCCGGCATCGAAAGGCCGACACGCTTTATCGGGGTCATCATTGTATTGGGTAGCAGCTCGCTTTATAAGGCACTGACGCATTATCAATACCGGATTTACCTTCGCCTCCGCTCCGCCAGCCAGTGCAATATCGGCTGCGTCACGAGCGATGACCTCGGCTGCTTCAGCTATCGCGATATGACCTGAAACCTCTGCACAGGTTATCGTGTTGCTTGGGCCCTGAATGTCGTGAATAATTCCTATGTGGCAGGCGAGCATATTCGGCAGATACTTCAACAGCCACAAAGGCGTAACAAGCTCTATTCCTTCCTTGCCCCATTTGCGAATGTCGAATTTGCCGTCCTCGATACTTTTCGCAACCGCCGGCGCAAGCTCACAGGGGTCGCAACTTATCAGGCCAGCTCCTATGTTGATTGCCATACGTTGCGGCTGGACGTTGATTTTCTGTTCGTCGATTGCCTTTGTAATAAGCCCGCTATCCCTCACCGCCTCATCCGCCGCTATTACCGAAAGCTCGATATCTTTCGACATCAGCTTGGTCGCCTTGCGGAATGACTTCGGGACGTATTGTTGTATCTTGTATTCCCCGACCTCGCCTGCCAGTTGACAACTGAACTTCGACGGGTCAAATGATGTTATGCGTCTTATCCCGCATTTACCCGCACAAAGTCCCTCCCACGTCTGCTTAGCCGTCAGGCCAAGCGCGCTTGTCGCCCCAACTCCTGTTATAACTACGCGGGTCTTTCCCACCGGGTCGCCTCCTACCCTTTGCCGGCTTTGAAGACCGACCCCTGCAGCAGCGACTTGAACATATCGGTAAACACAAAGTTCTCCTTCGGAAATTCCTTGCCCGCGAGGTTCTGGTCGATATGACTGAACATCAGGTCTATCTCTGCTATCAATTTATCGTCGCAGGTTACTGTCCCGGTGGTGCTGGCCGCCTCGTCCGCTATCGATTCGATTTTGGCCGACAATCGCAAGCTGTCCCCAGGCCTGACAAAATCGTGAAATACCGCCTTTTTTATCTTGGCCAGTATTACCTTCTCCTCGAATTTCTTCGCTTCACCCACAAGTATCCCGGCCGTCTGCGCCATCGCCTCAATAATCAGGCACTCAGGCATAACAGGAAAACCCGGAAAATGGTCGTGCAGGTGCTCTTCGGCCAGCGTGACGTTTTTGACCGCCACGGCCGATTCGCCGCTGTTGAACTCCACAAACTTATCTATCCAAATCCATCGCATAGCTGAGCCATAATAAAACAATCGGCAGGTTTCCTCAAGTAAAACCTGCCGATGACGTCCAAAAGCAAAATCCCAATGTTAAGCCGCTTTCAGTTTGTTCTCCACGAAGTTGACAACCATTCCCACGGTAAACAAATCCGCAAACTTGCTCATATCCGGGTTTTTGGAAAACGCACTTATGTCGGTGTGCGGCATCTTTGCTTTCAGTTCCGCCAGGCCCTTTTCGGTCAGTTTGCCGTTGCTGACAAACTCAGGGTTGGTCATTATCGCCTCCGCCGGAAACAGCTCCTCTCGCGGTATCTTAATCCCGAACGCCTTCTCCAGACGAAACACTATATCCAAAAAGTCGATGCTCTCCGCTCCCAAATCCCCCATCAGCGTTGCTTCCGATTTCACCTCCTCATCATCCACGCCTAATGCGTCCACCATCACCGTCCGAACCTGCTCGAAAACCTGCTCCTTGTTCATTGCCATATTTGTCTCCAATATCTTTTACTTCAGTGAAATCTGTGTAATCTGTGGTTACTTTTTTAGTAGTTCCCAGCGTTTCTTCATTTCGTCTATAATTTTCGCATCTACCGCCGCAAGCGCCGAATCCTGCTCGGCCAGATTAAAATGCCTCAGGCCGAACCTTGCCTCGACTATCTGTTCGCCATTGGATACGCCGACGCCGGCGAAGCTGCTGACGTTTTCTTCAATCGTTTTGGCTTCGACTGTGTATTCAATCTGAGTTCCAGGCGCCGCAAAGGTCTTATATTTAACATTTCTTGCCTCTTCGAGCAATACCATACTGTGTGCAAAATTTTCAGTTGCCCGCACAAGCCACGAAGCTGACTCAATCAGTCCTTCCAGCAGCAATACTCCCGGCAGAACAGGGAACGTCGGAAAATGGTCCGCCAGATACTCCTCGGCCAACGACACGCTTTTCACTGCTTTTATACGTTTGCCGTTTTCTATCTCAATAATTTTGTCTATTAGGATGAATCTCATATCCTACCCGCTATACGCTACCCGCTACACGCTATACGCTAACTTTTGCGGCAATTGTATCCATTGGGCGGATTTTTTCCAGCGTTTTCCCGTGTGCTTCTAAAAACAGCAAAAAGGAAGCACAGGCATCAGGCAGTGATTCTTGATTGTCGTGGGGAAGGTATGTATAATTAATTTTTTGAAAGGTGTGACAATGAAGCATACAGATAAGTTCAATAGCATAGTGTCAAAGAGTCGCATTTCCCGCCGAAGTTTCGTAGCAGGCGCCGCCTCAGCAATTGCCGGCTTTACGATTGTGCCCCGTTACGTCCTCGGAGGCGCTGGGTTCAAAAGCCCCAGTGAAAAGCTCAATATCGCCGCCGTCGGTATCGGCGGTCAGGGCAAAGGGAACATCAAGGCCTGCGAAGGCGAGAATATCGTTGCGCTCTGTGATGTGGACTGGAATTTTGCGGGTCAGGTCTTTCAGGATTATCCGAAAGCGGCCAAATACAAAGATTTCCGCAAGATGCTCGAAAAGGAAAAGGGTATCGATGCCGTTGTCGTAGCGACCCCCGACCATACCCACGCGACGATTGCTATGATGGCTATCAAGATGGGTAAGCACGTTTACGTTCAAAAGCCGCTTACCTGGTCGATTGACGAGGCGCGCAAGCTCACGCAGGCCGCACGCGAGAATAAAGTAGCCACCCAGATGGGTAACCAGGACCATTCGAGCGAAGAGATTCGCGTGTTGTGCGAAATGATTTGGGCAGGCGCCATAGGCGATATTCGTGAAGTCCACGCCTGGACGGACAGACCCCAATGGCTGCAGGGTATTGCCCGGCCAACTGATACACCCCATGTGCCCGCAAACCTCGACTGGGACCTCTGGCTTGGGCCGGCGCCGACCCGTCCTTATCATCGCTATTATCATCCGTTTGCCTGGCGGGGATGGCTGGACTTCGGAACGGGGGCGCTGGGCGATATGGGCTGTCACATAATCGACAATGCGTTTTGGGCATTGAAGCTCGGTCACCCAATCTCTGTCGAAGCATACGCTTCGCAGCGGGTCCTAAAGGACTGGGAGAAAATGGAAAATAAGGAAACCTACCCGGACGCCTCGATTGTCCGTTATGAATTCCCTGCTCGCGGCAATATGCCCGCTGTGAAGTTGACCTGGTATGACGGCGGTTTGAAACCGGCCCGACCGGCGGAACTGGAAAAGGAAAGAAACCTCGGGTCAAACGGTGTTATCTTCATTGGCGATAAGGGCGTGATAATGGATGGCCGTCTGATTCCTGATTCCAAAATGACGGATTTGCCTCGCCCGCCAAAGACCATACCTCGTATAACAGGCACGCACGAGCAGAACTGGATTGACGCCTGCAAGGGCGGCCCAGCCGCGTGCTCGAACTTCGAATACTCAGGGCCTCTGACTGAGGTTGTCCTGCTGGGCAGTGTCGCCGTTCGCACGGGAAAGCTGCTTGAGTGG
This sequence comes from Planctomycetota bacterium, assembly GCA_043811995.1. Taxonomy (GTDB): domain Bacteria; phylum Planctomycetota; class Phycisphaerae; order Sedimentisphaerales; family Anaerobacaceae; genus Fen-1362. The sequence continues at coordinate 5,569 of JBDRMP010000049.1, read as the reverse complement.
GATGGTCCAAATATGAAAATTACCAACGTCCCCGAAGTCAATGAACTCCTCCGCCGCAACTATCGTGACGGCTGGACTTTATAGTTGCCGCAAAGGCCGGATTTGGGTAGTATAAGACAGAGTCGTGGGTAGGGGGAGAGTGGATTTTGGTTAATTTAGTGAAATTGAAAAGGACTGCGATGAGCAGAAATAAAATAGCAAAGGGAATAGACAGACGTCAGTTTATGTGTTCGACTGCCGCCGTCGGCGCCGGCCTGATACTCTCGCCAATGGTTGCAGCCCAGACCGGAACAAGCCAAAAATCGGACGATATAAACGTCGCAATCATCGGCGTCGGTGCGCAGGGCAGAATCCTGCTTGAGTCGGCGGTAAAAATCCCCGGCATTCGTTTCAAGGCGCTTTGCGATATCTGGACCGCCTACAACCAGCAGAACCAGTCGCGATTTCTCAAGGCCTACAAGCACGAGCACAACGTCTATGTGGACTACAAAGAGATGCTCGATAAGGAAAAGGACCTTCAGGCGGTCATCATCGCGACGCCTGATTTCAGACACGCCGAACATACAGTCGCATGCCTCAAAGCGGGGCTGCACGTTTATTGCGAAAAAGAGATGTCGAACACGCTCGAAGGCGCTCGCCAGATGGTCCAGGCCGCAAAGGAAACCGGAAAGCTATTGCAGATAGGCCATCAGCGCCGCAGCAACCCGCGTTATATGTATTGTTATGAAAAGCTTTTGAAAGATGCGTCGATTCTTGGCCGTATCACAACTATCAACGGCCAGTGGAACCGTTCCGTTCAGCCCCCCCTCGGCTACCCGGCCAATGCCGCTATCGACGAAGCCACGCTGACAAAGTATGGATTCAAGTCGATGGAGGAGTTCCGCAACTGGAGATGGTATAAAGGGCTTGGCGGCGGTCCCATCGTTGACCTCGGCTCGCACCAGATTGATATATATAACTGGTTCCTCGGCGCGGCGCCTAAGGTCGTTGCCGCCAGCGGCGGGACCGATTACTACGACAAAAAAGACCACCAATGGTATGATACCGTTATGGCTCTTTACACATACCAGACCGAAAAGGGGCCTGTCAGGGCGTTTTACCAGACAATCACCACCAACAGTTGCCAGGGCTACTTCGAAACCTTTATGGGAGACCAGGGCACGCTGGTTATTTCCGAATCAGCCAGCCGAGGCCAGGTATATCGCGAAAGGTCGGCCCCCGAATGGGACAAATGGGTCAAGCAGGGTTACCTTATCGCGCCTGCGGAAAAAAAGGAAGAACCATCGGAAACAGGCGCCTTGGTGGATGTGCGTGAGTCGCCCGTGCCGGAGGAATATAAGCTGCCGGTCGAATTGAAAGACCCGTATCATAAGCCGCATCTCGAAAATTTCTTTAACGCGATTCGCGGCAAAGAGAAGCTGAACTGCCCCGCCGAGGTTGGCTATGAGACCGCCGTGACCGTTCTCAAGGTAAATGATGCGGTCGAGGCCGGCTGCAAGCTCGATTTCAAGCCTGAAGAGTTCAAAGTATAGCACGTTAAAAAGGATTGTTTGAGCGTTGAGAAACGGATTGATGTTCAAAGCGTGGGTGTTGGCGGTAATTCTGGCGACGGCAGGTATTGTCGTTGCGGATGAAAAGCTCGGCGATGTAACCGACGGCAGCCGGGCGGTGCCGTTGCATCTTATTCCGTTGCTTGCCGAGCCGCTTCCCGATAGACAGCCGGACCAGATTTATCCCGATGATGTCCCCCTCCTGCCGTTCTCAACCAAGCAGACCTGCGGGGCCTGCCACAGCTACGATATAATCGGCACCGGCTGGCATTTTAACGCCTTTGACCCCAACGTTAATCCCGGCCGCAAGGGTCAGCCCTGGATTCTCGCAGACCCCGCGACCGCAACTCAAATTCCTCTGTCTTACAGGGCATGGCCGGGCACGTTCAGGCCTCAGCAGCTTGGCATCACGCCTATGGAATTCCTGAAGCTTTTCGGCAGGCAGTTACCCGGCGGCGGCATCGGCGAGATGCTCGACAAAACCGACAGTCCCGAAGAGCTGCTCAGTGTGGATATCACAGGTCAATTGGAGATAAATTGTCTTGCCTGCCACAATATAAGTCCCGGCCAGGATATGGGTAGCGCAGCCGGTTACGCCATCCAGATAATCCGTGGAAACTACCGCTGGGCCGCAACCGCCTCCTGCGAGTTCGCTTATGTTACCGGCTCTACAAAGGGCCTTGCCAATTATGACTTCAGGGCGCCTTTCGTTTCGGATAATACGAAATTGAGACCGCCCGCTGTCGAATACTACAAAAGCGCGTTCAAACACAATGACTGGGTCCGCTTCGACGTCTCCAGAGATATTCCCAGACAGCGTTGCTATTTCTGCCATTCGAACGTCGATATTCATAACGGCAAAACAGAACAATGGATAGCGGACGAAGATGTTCATCTCGCTGCGGGCCTGAAGTGCGTGGATTGCCATAGTCACGGCCTGCAGCATAATATCACACGCGGCTACGCCTCGGAGACGCGAGATTCTAATAATCCTTTAACGCCGGTTTCATCGTGCGAAGGTTGTCATCTCGGCAAAGATTCGGCAATGCCCGTTGCAGGCCGTTTTACTGCGCCTGTGCCGAAGCACGCCGGCATTCCGCCCGTTCATTTTGATAAATTAAGCTGCACGGCCTGCCATTCGGGCCCCTGGCCTGAAGCAACGACAACTCGAACTAAGACCGCAAGGGCACACGCTATAGGCGTGGCGGGGGCAAAGAAATTCACTGAAATCCTGCCGCATCTTATTTTTCCGGTCTTTGCCAAAGCACAAGATGGTAAAATCACTCCGCACAAAATCTTCTGGCCCGCCTACTGGGCTGCGATGACAGGCGATGCTGTCACGCCCCTGAATTTGGATACCGTTCGGTCGGCAACGACAAGGGTGATTAACAAGGCCGCCTTGTCCAAAGTCGGCGATTGGCCTGATTTGAAAGAAGAGGATATTGCTAAGATACTTTCCTTGCTCGTCTCAAATGTATCTGAAGGTGCGAAGCCGGTTTACATTGCGGGGGGCAAGCTATACTCGCTCAATGCTGCAGGTGAGCTTGTATCGGCCCAGCACGAAATGGCTGCGCCTTATATGTGGCCGATTGCTCACGATATCAGGCCCGCAGCACAATCGCTCGGCGTCCGCAATTGCCAGGATTGCCACTCGACCGATTCGCCGTTTTTGTTTGGCCTCGTGGCGATTGATTCTCCTTTGAAGTCCGTTGCCGCAACAGGCGCCGAAATGGTTAAATTTGAAGACCTTCCACGTTTCTACACAAAGGCGTTTGCGTGGTCGTTTATATTCCGCCCCTGGCTGAAAGTCGTGGCAATTTTATCATCAGTGGTAATCGCAGGGGTTTTACTGCTTTATGCTTTGAAGGCGCTTGGGTTTGTGGCTAAGGTTGTTGTTGGGAAAGATTAAGAATCTGTTTTTCAGGTAAAGGTATATGTTTCACACGGTGGCTATAACCGGTTTTCTGGCGGCTTTTGCGGCGATGGCCCTGCATTTTGTCATATCTCGGCCAAAGCTCGACGACGTCTTCGGTAAAGACAGGACGCTGCGCATACTCGACCCGCTGCGGTTGCTGGTTTTCTTCATAACCCTTCTTTTCGTTGAGCAGAAATGGTCGCTCGTTGGGGCACTTAGAAAATTGGTGTTTCTGCTTGCTATGCTTTGCTTTGTTGTGCTGGTGGTCACCGGTTTTGTCCCTGTGATTTTTCTCGGCAGCTCGATTCACGGCTGGTGGCTGTTTATTCATGCAATAGCCGCGGGGGTCTTTGCTGCCTGTCTCGCCGTTCTTGCAGTTTTGTGGGCGGATAAAAACCGGCTCGATAAAAACTACTGGCCCTGGCTGAATTGGATTTTACATCGTCAGCCGAAAAGCACTGCACCGCCTGAAAAATACGAGCTTAAGCTCAGGATTTGCTTCTGGTTGATTCTGGTCCTGTCGCTGCCGGTAATCCTTTCTGCTGTCCTTAGTATGTTCCCGTTGTTCGGCACGTATTGGCAGGAGATTCTCCTGCAGCTTCACCGCTACAGCACGTTACTTCTGTCATTATTCGCGATAGCTTATCTATATCTTGCAGCCATAAGCGAAATGGAAAAAACGGCAGCGAAGTAATGCCATTCTGATTTATGATGAATAGGACAAAATCCGCACGGACAGCATCATTAACACGACGCAATTTTCTCAAGTCGACGGGATGTCTTGCTGTTGCATTTGCTGTTCCTGAATTTGTGCCTTCATCGGTTCTTGGTCAGAGTGCCCCCGGTAATCTTATCACCATAGGTATTATAGGCACGGGCAGCCAGGGTCTGCTTAATCTCAAGGCCTTCTTGCGCAAGCCCGGCACAAAAGTGCTGGCTGTATGCGATGTTGATTATGAGCATCGTGAAATGGCAAGAAAGATGGCACGCCTTTCGGAAGGTTCGTCGTATGATGATTTTCGTGAGCTGCTTGCTCGGCCTGATATTGACGCGGTGGTCGTGAACACGCCTGACCATTGGCACGCTTTGATTTCGATTGCAGCCGTGGAAGCGGGCAAGGATGTTTGTTGTGAAAAACCGCTCAGCTTTAATGTCGCCGAAGGACGGGCTTTGTGCGATGCTGTGAAACGATACGGCCGTGTTCTTCAGACCGGCTCGCATCAGCGGTCGGATAAAAACTTTCGGTTCGCCTGCGAGCTTGTGCGCAACGGCCGAATCGGAAAACTGCATACTATAAAAGTCGAAATCCCCGAAAACAGCAGGCCGAATCCTCTCACGTGGAACGTTACAAGACCGCCTCGGGGATTTGATTATGACCTTTGGCTCGGCCCCGCGCCTTTCAGACCGTATATCGAACAGGGATGCCATTACAACTGGCATTTTTTGTTTGACTATGGAGGGGGACAATTAACAAACTGGGGCCCGCATATGCTTGATATCGCGCAGTGGGGCAATGGTATGGATTTGACCGGGCCCGTCGAGGTTCGGGGAACGGGTGATTTTCCCAAGGAGGGCCTTTTTGAAACTCCGCTTCGATATGAAATAGAATACACTTATTCAAACGGAGTTCGCCTGCTGTGCACGACTGCTAAATCCGACGGTCCGGAGACGCATGTTCGTTTCGAAGGCGACAAGGGCTGGATATTTGTCAGCAGGGACAGGTTTTTTTTAAATCCTTCTTCGCTTGTTCAGTCAAATATCGGTCCCAATGACGTTCGCCTTTACCGCAGCGTTGACCACCACCAGGACTTTCTCGATTGTGTAAGACAGCGGAGACGGCCGGCGGCGGACGCCGAAACCGGGCATCGTTCCGCCTCGGTTTGTCACATCGGCAATATCGCTGTCCGGCTCGGGCGAAAACTGCGATGGGACCCGGAAAAAGAACTCTTTATAAAAGATGACGTTGCGAATAAAATGTTGTCGCGCCCTGTGCGTGCTCCCTGGCGGTTGTGAGCAAAATGAGCAAAACCGCAGCAGGGTGAAAAATCTTTGTTCGGTCGATTGAGAAAAATGTTCCCGGCCGGGTGCCGGGCCGTGCAAATAT
>JBDRMP010000048.1:0-13939 GCA_043811995.1 Planctomycetota bacterium | reverse complement strand
CCTGGGTAAGGCGGATTGTGTTGAACCATCTCTGTTTGTTTGATACTGTTGTCATAGGTCATTCCTTTCAATAAGGTTAGATTTGTTTTTGTGCAAAGCTCAAATCATAACCGTTGAAAGGATGACCTTCATATTATCTAAAATGGGATTGAAGATGATGAGCAGAGCGAAGGTGTATGTTTTGGCCGGAATAATTTCGGTTTTTGCGGCAGGGCAGACCGTATGGGGGAAACAAGGTGAAGCCCAGATGGCGCCGCTTCCGTTGAAGGTCAAAGGAACGAAGATTCTCAACAGTAAAGATGAGCCGGTTACGCTTCGCGGCGTCAATGCGGCCTGCCTCGAATGGACCAGCGACGGCGAGGGTCATATCCTCGATACGGTGCGGGTGGCCATTGATGACTGGAAAGTCAACATTATTCGCCTGCCATTGTCGCAGGACCGGTGGTTCGGCAAGGCCCCGGAACAGAACGACGTATGCGAACCATACCGTGCCCTTGTCAAAGAGGTGGTGGATTTGTGCAGCTCGAAGGGCTGCTATATCCTTCTGGACCTGCACTGGTCGAACGCGGGGCAGGAGTGGGGCACCAATATCGGTCAGCATTCGATGCCGGACAGGGGCAGCGTGACGTTCTGGAAGGATTTTGCCGCTGTTTACGCGAATAACCCGGCTGTTCTTTTCGACCTTTACAATGAGCCGCATCACGTAAGCTGGGACGTCTGGCTCAAAGGCGGGAAGGTTACCGACAGGCCCAAACAGGCCGGGAATGACGGCGGCGACATACGAGGCGGTGGGGATGCAGGAGATGCTGGACACGGTGCGGGCGACGGGCGCGAAAAATGTCGTTGTCGCTGGCGGGCTGGAGTGGGCATACGATTTCTCCGGCATCCTCGACGGCAGGCAGCTTAAGGACCCTGGCGGAAACGGTGTTATATACGCCAATCACGCATACGATAACAAGCGAGAAAGCGTATTTACGTGGATTGCTGATATGGAAAAGGCGACGGCTGTATTTCCGGTGATTATATCGGAATTCGGCGGCTCAGGCGGGCCCGACCGCAGGCGCGGGTGGTGGGGGCAAAGTCCTGCAACGGCGATGGGCGACGACTGGCTGCTGCATGTTTTGCAGGCGATACAGGACCACAACTGGTCGTTTACGGCGTGGGATTTGCATCCTACGGCGGGGCCGACGCTGATAGAGGACTGGAATTATATGCCGACGCCGGATTTTGGCGTTTTCGTCAAGAAACTTTTAGTCGAAGGCAAACTGCCGCGTTACACGCCGCCGGATTTGGCAAAACTTGCGAAGGAGTCGGCGACGGCGCTGCCGGAGACGGCGCGCCTCGGAGGAAGTGAATTATACGGCGACTGGAATATTGAGCCGGATCCTTGTGAACGGCGGGGGACAATTTTAGCTTTTTCCGGAGGCGATGAAGGCAAACTGGTCGGGCAGTGGATAAATTTCAGGGGACTAACCGAACTGGAAGACGTCAGGTTTAAGGACAACAAGGTGAGCTTTTCTCAGACCGTCCGGTTCGGCGGAGACGAATACAAGGCGAACTTTTCGGGCACCATCAAAGGCGACAGGTTATCAGGGGCTTTTTCCCACGGCGGGATTAAGGACGAAATCAAGGCCGAGCGCAGCAGAGAGATGCCGCCGGTAGTTGGAACCTGGGAGATGAAGTTCAAGCCGGGCTGGCTTGAAACCGCCGCAACGCTTGTTGTGAAGGCCGACAAGAAAGGCAGAATGACAGGCGAATGGCAGGGACAGAAAGGCGAAAGTGAGATTACGGACGTTAATTACGAAGGGGGAAAGCTGACCTTCAGAAAAATAAGCAATATCGAGGGTCGTTTGCAGGAATCGACCTTCGAGGGAAGAGTCCGGAAGGAGACGGGCACGCTTTCCGGCACGTTCAGGTCGGGGGGTCGAAATATTGAGGCAGCGGGGCTGCGAATCGGTTCGACACTTATCGGCAACTGGAACCTCGACGTAACAAGCGAGCGGGGCAGCACGAAGCAGCGGCTGAAGGTGAATCCTGATATGAGCGGTATGTACGGGATGAGCCCGATAGAAAAGGTCAACCTTGAAGGCAACAAGGTGAGCTTCAAGATAGTGCTCGAATTCCGCCAGCGGACATTCGAGATGAACTTCGAGGGGAAACTGGAAGGGCCGAGGATTGTCGGAGAGATTAGTGCCTTCAGGGGCACTCAGAAGGTCGTTGGCAAAAAGGCATCCCGTATTTAGCAGACGCATCGCGTGAAAAATAGGGCAGGCGGCGGGCTAAGTATTAAAAGGGAGTTGAAAGTCGGCTAAATTGCCCTGCTTGATACGCTTTCTGATTTCTGTCATAAGATGCTGGTAGAAGCGGAGGTTGTGGATTGTTGTCAGAATGGGGCCTAACATTTCGCCGACGTTGAAGAAGTGACGAATTGAGGCCCTTGAAAAATATTTGCAGGTGTAGCAATCGCAATCTTTTTCGATTGGTTGCCTATCGTCTATATGCTCGTTGTTTCGCATACGCAGAGGGCCGGCAAAAGTGAAGGCGTAAGCGTTTCGGCCATTGCGGGTGGGCAGGACGCAGTCGAACATATCGACGCCCGCCATTACCGCGGCGATGATATCGATGGGCATACCGACGCCCATCAGGTATCGCGGCTTATTGTCCGGCAGCAGGGTGGCGTTATGGCGGACCGTTTTTATCATATTGTCGTGTCCCTCGCCGATTGCCAGGCCGCCGATTGCGTAGCCGTCGAAATCCATTTTGATTAGTTCCGCCGAGCAACGTTCTCTCATTGCCAAATCTGTCCCGCCCTGTGTTATTCCAAAAAGCATCTGGTTTGAATTGCCGTGCGCGTCTTTACAACGTTTCGCCCAGCGGATGGTTCTGTCAACGGCTTTTTCCAGCTCCGACTGTTCACAGCCGAAGGCGGGGCACTGGTCGAGGCACATAGCGATATCGGGAGCGAGGCGATTTTGAATTTTCGTCGCTGCTTCGGCGTCGAGATAAACTTTGGCGCCATCGACGTGGCTGGCGAATTCGACGCCGTCGTCGTCGATTTTGGTAAGCGAGCTTAGGGAGAAGACCTGGTATCCGCCGCTGTCGGTGAGGATGGGTCCTTGCCAGGCCATAAATTTGTGGAGACCGCCGATGCGTTCTATAACGTCGACGCCGGGGCGGAGCATCAGATGATAGGTATTTGCGAGAATGATTTGTGCGCCGGTTTGGCGCAGGTGTTCGGGTGTGATACCTTTGACGGCGCCGGCTGTTCCGACGGGCATAAAAGCGGGCGTCACAACATCACCGTGAGCCGTTTTCAGGACGCCGCACCTGGCTTTGCTATTTTTATCCCGGTAAATGACCTCAAAGCTGCTCATTTTCAGTAAACTCTAATCAGCTTCGAGCCGGGATAATAATAGGAGAGGATTTGTTCGGCGGATTTGCCCTGTCTTGCCATGCCCTCAGCGCCGCACTGGCACATACCGACTGCGTGACCGAAACCTCTTCCGGCGGAAAATACCCACTCGCTATCTGCACCGGGGCCATCCATTTTGATAATAGTGCAGCTTGTGCTTCGGATTTTGTTTCCCGTGGGGTCAATCGTCAGGCGAAGGTCTTCGGCCCGGAGAAAGTCGCTTTTGCCGGTTGAGCCGAAAAGCTTAATAAAAGTCAATCGCGAAAAGTCCGGGTAATTGCTCTGTCTGACCGGCAAAATGGCTGTGATGTCCTCAAGCTCCGAGAGTTTAGGGTATTTCACCTGTAAAGCCGTCTGAACCGATGTCTTGTCAAACTCCACCATTGGCCAGAAGAATGTGTTTGGCCTGGCAACATCTTTACAATACGGGCAGACCACTCCGCGAAGCGGGGCGAACGAATCGCCGAAAACGTTGTTGGCATCCTCGGTATGTCCGCCACAGGAGGAGCTGTAATACGTCGGGAAGATTTCCTCCGTGCCGCTGCTCTGTGTGCAGACGAGAACCTGTCCGGTAGTATTGTTGACGGCTTTCCAGACGCGCGAGGATTCTGCGCGCATACCGCCATAGACCTGGCTGGCCGTAGTTCTGGTCACGTCCCAGTGTCTGGCGGCGCCGAAGCGCATTTTCTGATAAAGGCAGTATGTCCTTGCCGCGATTGCCTGTGCTTTCAATGCTTCACTTGACCAGTAAGCCGGCATTTCCGCGCCGACCACACCTGCTAAATACGGCTCAAGGGGAACGACATTGATTGCGTCGAGCGTAGTATAGTCGAGATTTGCCTTGAGGACGAGCTTTCCGCGGTATTCGTTGTCATCGAGCGAAAAAGAATGAGGGTCGTCTGGCAGAATTGTCACCTCCATAGCCGGAAAGCTTCTGCCGGCGATTATGATACCGGCAGCCGAGACGGTTACTTCCATCGGTTCGCCGAACTCTGTAAATATGGTTTCCGGCACGAGGGTCCGTCCATAGCTATCGAGAACGGAGAAGCCCCCGCGAACCTGCAGGGTGCATTTCGGGACGTCGTCAGCGAGGAGGACCCTGACCCAGAATTTGGTTTCGAGGTCCATCTGGGGAGTGGTTTGGACGACGTACAAGTGTTCCCGGCAGCTAAAAAATACCGCCGAGGCAATCAACAGCACCCCCATCAACAGGCAGTTAACTATAGTCCTGCGCATCTCCAAATCACCGCGCCAACCAAAAAGCCACAGTCGTCTCCAATCACACCACATCCATTTGCGACTATTACTCTCGATTCTCGCCTCCTCGACATTCTATTGAACACGTGATATCGAGAATCAAGGTTGCGTTATTATTCCAAAGTCCGCAGGGACAAACCAAGATTGGCGAGCATGCTTTTGACTTCATTGAGACTGGTGACTCCGAAGTTTTTGCAGCCGAGCAGCTCGGCTTCGGTGGTGTGGGTCAGTTCGCCGATAGTGCGGGCATTGAGTTTTTGTATGGCCTTTTTTGCCCTGACCGACCACTGCAAATCAGAAAGGGGCTTATTCAATAATCCCTGGTCGGTTTCTACGGCGGCACTCGGTTCCGACAGTTCAGCGGCAGCGAGGAGTTTATCATCCAATCTTATACCGAGCTGCAGGTTCTTGGTGTCCAGAATCTCCCTTATCTCCCGCAGGGACGTTTCGCCGAAATTCTTGAACGCAAGGAGGTCAGCTTCGGAGGTTCTCAAAAGGTCTCCGAGCGTATTTATATTCATCTTCTTGAGGCAGTTTCTGCTTCGCACGGAAAGCTCAAAATCCGTAATCGGGGTTTCGAGAATCTGCATCTTGCGGGTTTTCTTTTTCTCCGTTTCCTCGTCATAAATCATCGTTTTGGAGCTGTCGATATCCTTGCGGAACAGAATCGCTCTTTGATGATTCGGATGACAAGCGAGGACCTTATCGACGCACTGGGAGGCCTTGTCGTAATCGTCTTTGTCCTCGTAAATTACGGCCAGGTTCAGCAGTGCGTTTACGTATGCGGGCGAGGCGGAGGCAATTGCCTTGTAATAATCAACAGCCGAATCCTCGTCGCCCGAAAGGTCGCAGCGATAGGCAAGATGGAACATCGCGGCGTAATGGTCCGGGGCAAGCTCGAGGGCGGCCTTGTAATTTTCGGTCGCCTCGTCATAAAGGCCCTGGGCTTCCTGAAGCCGGGCGAACTGATAATGGTATTCCGCGGAGACGTTTTTGAAATTTGCACAACCCTTCAATTCCTTATCCGCGGCTTCAAAGGTCTTCGCCTGACGCCAGGTTGCGACCTTTTCCATAGCTACCAAAAACGCATCGGCTCCGTGCTTTGCGCTTGTATCGAGGTTTTTTATCGTATCATCGTAATTCCTGAGCCGGCGAAGGGCAAAGGCGAGATAAACGAATTTTTCCTTGCAGTCGGCGCCTTTGTGGAGTTTTTCGACGGCCTTTGCGTCCCTTCCGAGAATAAAAAGGCCTATTCCCGTGGCGAGGCAGCTCTTTGCGCCGGTCTTGCTCATATTCTGCTCGACAAGCTCGGCAAAGGCCATAAGGTTGGCCTCGCTCGAATGCACCCGTTCCGACAACTTTTTTATCTGTTCTATGCTCAGTGTCTCTTCGCCGAATAAATCAATTCCGCTTTGTGCCTGTGCCATTGCTTCCATTTGATTTCGCTCCCGAAAAAAACATGCGACCGCTCAATTTACCAAATCCGGTTTCAGCAAGAGCGTAGTATTATAATATCAGCGGCGGATTTTGCAATACCTTTCCGCCACACGGATGGCGGACAAGTTTAAGTCGAGCTATTGACGACACTTATGCAGGATACCGATTGCTCCTGTTTTTTACCGCGCATAGAAAGGGCCGGGCAGAATTACCCGGCCTTGTGGAACATAGGGTGTATTTCGACACAGAACGGCTATCAAATTCCGCCGTCGAAAACGTATCTTTTTGCGGGATTATCATTCCGAACAGCCAAGTTATGTTTCCTGACAGTGCCGTCCTTAAGCTTGATTTCGTACGGAATAAACCAGCCCCCATACATTCCAGATTTGAACGGTTCACCCAGAGAAATGACCTGCAGCCCGCCAAGATAGCCCTTCAGTTTCTCATCCACAGCCGACATCGGCCAGAATTTCAAAAACTCGTCCCAGTTCTCTTCAGAGCAGGCCTTGAAAAACGCCTCGGCTGCCTCCTTCGGCGTCATCTGGCGGTACTTTTCGCCCTCATCCTTCGGCTCCTCGAACCATATCACGTCTTTCGGCAGCTCGAGCGTGAATAGTGCATCATCGAGTTGCGGATTGTATTCAATATCGTTGACCTCAAAGACCAGGACGTCCTCTGTGTCGGTGTGCACGAATACCTCAAAACCTTTCAGAAGTTTGGTTTCCGCGTCAAAGTAGTAAACTTTCTTGTGGTCGGATTCCGTGATGAACGTGTTTTTGCACCAGTCGTTTGTAAAGTCACCCTGAGCGGAAGATTCAATCTCGAGAACCAGTTCCGTTCCCTCTTTCAACACCTCATTGCGCATACACAGTTGGTCGCCGGACCGATTCATCGTTGTCTTCAAAGCGTTATCTATAATCTCGCCAACGTTCATCAAAGGCCCATACCAGGTATCAAAAGAGCCGATAGGACAGGGTCTTTCTTTGACCGCAGTATTTGGCTTGATTAACATTATTGTCGAGTCAGCATTTGTAACAATCACACGACCGGGTTTCTCGATTCGCCACAACACGACACCCGCATCATTTATTTTCTTCCACATCTCAATCGGCACAAAACTGTATTCCAGGCCTATCATTCCCATGTTGTCGTGAGGGAGGGTTCGCATTCTGGCCTTAATGTGGATTGACTGGATGTCTTCAACCGCCTTGGCGGCGTCGGTAAGAACCTGGACGGCCGAGGCCGAGGCAGTGGGAATCACCGTTGGAATCGTTTTGTTCCAGACCGTGGCTGTAACGGTTAGCGCAACTATTATCACCGCAGCGGCGGCTAATTTTGTAATTGGGCTTTTCATAATAATTCTCCCTAATTCAAGCAGGCGGCGCGGGTGTGGTTGCTGCGTTGCCTGCGATTTCAATATTTGGATGGCCTGGGGATGTTCCTGCTTCCATTTTTCAAAGTCCGGCTTTCGTCTTTCGGAGTCGATTGCCTTGGTAAGGACATCATCGAGCCAATTATTGTTTTCAGACGCTTTCATAATCCGCCTCTGTGATACCGACGCGTTTCAACTGTTTTGCGATTTTTCTTTTTGCCCTGATAAGCCGGCCGTGCACCGCCTGCACTGAAATACCCAATACCCCTGCAATCTGCTCGTAAGAAAGGTTATCGTAATACCGCAGGACAATCGGCTCCCTGTCGCGCAAGCGTAATTGCCATACGGTCCGCCTGACCTCATCAGTGAATAAATTTTGCTCTGGTTGTGGTGGTGAGCAAGGCAGGCGGTGCACGTTTTTGTGGAATTCCTGCCTGTGAATTTGTTTAGCCACATTCCGGCATATCCCGGCCAGCCACGCCGCAAACTTATCTTTATTTTTCAACTTTGACAGGTCCCGGCAGGCAATTACAAATGTTTCCTGAGCGGTATCCTCCGCAGCATAAATATCGCCTGTTGCCGAATACGCGAGAGCCACCATACTGCCGTAGAACCGCCGATAAAGGATGCCGAAGCTATTTAGGCAGCCATTCCGCGCCCGTTCAACCAATTTATCCTCTGTCGGCTGGTCCGTGGTCTCGCTCATCCTGCACCTGCCAAATTCAAGCCATTGCTGATATCAGCTTCCATAATTATAGTGCAAAATCCGGCCCAAAATGAGCGCAAAAAATCAATAAAAAGGCCGGGTTTCATCAACCCGGCCTAATCATCAAACCGGCTTCACCTTCGGCTACGCCGTGACAAGTCAGAAATCAGCAAATCTATTTTTAGTCCTTAAATTCCCTAATCCAAATATTACGGAAACGGACGGGGTTGCCGTGGTCCTGCAGGGCGAGAGAACCTTTGTCGCCGTGAGGGACATAGTCGGTCAATGCGTGCGGACCAATCCAGTTGGTCCCACCTTCAAGCTCGACGTTGTCTTGAACTAAGACACCGTTATGAAAGACGGTGAATCTCGCTTTTCTATCGACCTTTCTATCCTTGAAGGTTGGCCTGTGGAAAATAATGTCGTAGGTTTGCCATTCGCCTGGTTTCCGAGACGCATTGACAAGCGGCACGTTTCTACCATAAAGCGCGGCGCACTGGCCATCGGCGTATGTGCGGTTGTTGTATGAATCCAATACCTGCACTTCGTACATTTCCATCAAAAAGACGCCGCTGTTTCCGCGTCCCTGACTGCTGCCGGCGACTCTTTCAGGTGTGGCGAATTCGAGATGAAGCTGGCAGGAGCCGAATTTCTGTTTTGTCCGGATGTAGCCGGCGTCCTTGACGGTTTCGAAGCAGCCGTCTCCCATTTTCCACGGCGCGGGCTGGCCCGGTTTTTTGACTGATTCCCATTTCGAGAGGTCTTTGCCGTCGAAAAGCACAACGGCATCCGACGTCGCGGAACCGACCTTGTCGCCGCAGCTCGCTTCGCCGGGTGTTACAACCGGCGGCACGGGCCGATTCATATCGTGAACCATCCATTTGCCCGTCTCTGTTTCGACCCACTGTATCGGCGCCGGTTTCTTTTTCTGCGGCCCCTTTGCATTCGGCTCAGCGCAGCCCGCAAATGGCGATAACAAAGCAATAATCGCCAAACCTAAAAGTGCGTTCCTGAACATTTCTGTTATCCTTTCAAAAGTTATTAACGTTTGCAAACCCCAATTTTATACTGCAAACATGCGCTCTTGCCAAGACCAAAGCTGGTATTACATTGCGTAGCTGTGCAGGCCGGGGAAGAGTTTTGACAGGTTGACCCATAAAAGCGTAATAATGATTACAAACAAGCCGGTGATTATCCATAGCGAATTTAAACGAGGGAATCGTTTGCCGAACATATAGCGGAAGTGGAAGTATCCGACGTAAACGAGCCAGGAGGCCAATGACCAGAGTTCCTTGGGGTCCCAGCCCCACCAGTCGCCCCAGGCGAGTTGGCCCCAGATGCTGCCGAGGATTAGCCCCAAAGTCAAAAGAGGGAAACCCGCACAAACCATTCGATAAGTTGCCTGCTCCGGCTCAAGCAAGTAGCCGATTGGTTGTTTGTCTGCCAACTGCATGGTTGCCTGGACGGCTGCTTTGGTCATAAGGACATACGAAAGCATATACACGAAGACGTGCGGGGCGAACAGCCAGCTTTGCAGGGCCGGGGGAAGCTGCTGTGGCTCGGCATTAAAGACGAAACCGGCGGGGACAAGGATTATTGTGCCAATCAGCATATCGGCGGCGATACCGACGACGCGCAAAACACGATTGCAGAAAATCGAAATCGGATACACAAGTGCCCCGAGGCATAGGAACACCTCAAAGAGGTTTTGCATCGGGATATGCCCGACGTGCAGCCAGCGATATGCGACGCCGATGCAGCCGATGAGGAAACCAATCATAAATATAACGCGTCCTATTTTTCGCTGACGCAACAACACAGCGACAAACGCCAGGAGATACGCAGCTAAGCTCGCGTAAATCAGAAGACCTTGGATTGTGTATTTGACTGCCATTTTTAGTCGTCCATTTCCCTGTCGCCAAGTATGTGCCTCAGCCAAAGATGCCAGAACGCGCCTGTGCAGAGTAACAAGAAGCCCAGATAAACGGTCATAAGGCCTTTGTCGGTTGTTACCCGCAATATTGAGTATTGTCCTGCCTCATCGTCATAGCCCTGCTGGTAAAAAAAATAACCATCGTAATGCAGAGGTTTATTGACCTCGATACTCTTTCGAGCAAGCACTTTGCCTTCTTTGATGACTTCGAGGTCGCTAATGAAATCCCGAATCGCTCTTCGGTAGGAAAAAGCCAGCTTGTCATTGAGATTGACGTGACCTTCGAACCGTTCAAAGGCGTATCTGGTCACCTGACTGCCGTCGGGTCTTTTGAGCAGGAGTTCGACGGCCGGGTTTGGTTTGCCGTTGGGGTCGTCTATGGCGACGTGTTTGTCCCCTTCGAAAAAGAGTTTGAAGTTTTCAAACAGTCGGATAATTTCGACGCTGCCGTAATCATCGCCAATCGAAAATTCGGTTCCCGGCACAGCTTCTATTTTGAAGCTATCACCGCCGGTTGTCTGAATCAGAAGCGAACCCGGCTGATAATACTCGATTTTGAAGTCGACCAGTTTAACAGTAAAGGGCAGCTCTTTTTGGCCGTTGTCTTCGGTCTTCACTGATTTTTGGGTCATTCCTTCATAAACAACCATTTGGCCCGCACGGGTTGTGTCGGAGCCGAACAAGGCGTCCTGTATTTTGATTCCCGCTTTTGAGCCCCACATAGCGCCTGCCAAGACGAGTATGCAGCCGAGATGAATCAGGAACAGGCCTCGGATATACAGCAGTCGACCGAACAGGACGATTCCTGCTACAAGCAGAACGGCGAATAAGCCCCAGTAAATCGAAAGGGGAATCGAATTAAAAAACCGCTGGGCACGCTCCGCTCCAAGGAAAGCGCCATATATCGAAAACATCGTCAAAAGCAGAATCAGTATAAGACCTGCACACAAGACAAAACGTCTCAAACGATTTTTTAATCCAGCTATGTGAGTCATTGTTTCAACCGGTCCAGTTCGGTCCCGATAGAACAGGGACCGTTGTGCAGGGTGAAAATGCCCCAAAATACCAGTCACAAGAACTGCGTATTATGACAAAAATTGTTATGTTAACAAGCACAAATCCTGCTTTGAAGTCGTAAAGGTTGCCAATCGAGATTAATAGATGATATAATAAGCCGAAATGGAACTGGTCTTACAAGGTGTGAACTATCACGGTTGCCCGGTAGAAGAGCGGGAAAAGGTCTCGCTTGCGGAGGTGCAGCAGCACGAGACGCTGCTGGCCTTGATGGAACTCAAGGGGATAGGCGAGGGGGCGATTTTGCAGACGTGCAACCGCACGGAGATTTACTTATACGCCAAAAAGAGTACCGACTGGAAAAAGCCCATTAACGATATAATCGGCCAAATCAGTCCCGGGGCCGGCCAAACCTGGCAAAAATACTGCAGGCAAAAAAGGGGTATCGACGTCGCCCGTCACCTGTTCGCCGTGGCCGCAGGCCTCGATTCACAGATGCTGGGCGAAAATCAGATACTTTCGCAGGTAAAGGCCGCTTACATTGGCTCGATTGAATGCGGGGCAAGCAGGTTTATTTTTCACCGCCTGTTTCATACGGCGTTTCGGGCCGGAAAAGCCGTGCGAACACAGACGGATATAAACTGCGGCGCCGTCTCGATAAGTTTGGCGGCTGTCGAGCTTGCAAAAGAGGAAATGAATTTCTGGTCCAGCTCCGCTATGGTAATCGGCGCGGGTGAAAACGCCGAAATCGCCGCCAGGTATTTAGTAAAGGGCGGCATCGGCTCTCTCGTTATAGCAAACCGCAGCGAGGAAAACGCTGAAACGCTTTGCAAACGCCTCGGCACAGGCAGGATAATCACCCTTGAACAGATACCGGGCGTCCTCGATGAGGTCGATTTGGTGATAGCATCGACGGGGGCGGTTCAGCCGGTTATCACATATCAGGATTTGGACGGTGTTTTGAAGCAGCGCAAGAAACCATTATTGATGATTGATATTGCGGTGCCGAGGGACATAGATGACCGCATAAGAGAGTTCGATTGCGTAACAATCGTCAATATCGACGACCTTGACAAACGAATTGCTGCCAACAGGGAAAAACGCTCAAGTGAAATCCCAAAGGCCAGAAAAATAGTCGATGACTTCACCGGCAAATTCGAGCGCTGGCTTGATTCGCTTTCTGTCATCCCCGTTGTTGCCCAGCTTGCGCAAAAAGCGACCGAGCTGGCGCGGGCCGAGGCAAAACGCTACGCAAAGGACTTCGGCCCCGAAAACGCCAAAAAGCTCGTGACCTTTGCCGAATCGCTTGCCAGAAAACTTGTGCACGGCCCGGTAAGCTTCATCAAGGATGCCGACCCCGACGACCCGACCAGCCAGCATTTGAGGGCGCTCGACCTGGTCAATAAAATGTTCCTGTTAGAGGATGAGGCCGAGAGATGAAGAAGACGCTCATCGTCGCGAGCCGCGGCGGCGCCCTTGCAATAGCACAAACCGAGATTGTAATTTCATTGCTTCAAAAAAATTATCCCGATATCGATATCCGCATCAAAAAAACAGCAAGCGAAGGCGATAAGGACCGCCGGACCACGCTTTGGGAATTGAAATCGACCGGCTTTTTCACTTCGCGTCTTGAAGACACATTAATGAATGGCCAGGCCGACGCGGCGGTTCACAGCTTCAAGGATTTGCCCACCGCGATTCGCGAAGGGCTTTCAATTGGCGCAGTTCTCGACCGTAAGTTTCCCGAGGATTGTCTTGTTTTGGCAAAGCCAGTAAAGTCGATTGATGAGCTGCCGAACGCATCAAAAATAGGAACGTCGAGTTTGAGAAGGGCCGTCCAGTTGAAGCGATTGAGAGAGGATTTGCAATGCGTTGCTATCAGGGGAAATGTAAATACGCGATTGAGAAAACTGGAACAAGGGGATTTCGACGCGATTGTCCTTGCACGTGCAGGTCTTGAACGGCTTGGGCTTGCCGACAGGATTTCAATTGTTTTCGACCCGACACAGTTTATATCTGCCCCGGCGCAGGGCGCGATTGCTGTTCAGGTTCGCTGTGACGACGCCGAAACAAAAGAAATTGTTTCAAAGCTCGACGATAAAGACACCCGCATCACAACAACAGCCGAACGGCTGGTTTTCGCTGCTTTGGGATGCGGCTGTCACGCCCCGGCGGGTGCATTCGCGAAAATATCAGACAACCAGATTACAATTTCCGCATGTTTGAGCGACCCGGAAGGGCACAACTTTGTCCAATCCACCCTCACCGGCCCTGTGGCTGATTACAAAACTCTTGCCGAAACACTCGCAGCCAAACTCTTACAGAAAGACAAGCTTTAGTCCGAAGCGCGGGTCATTACCGCTGTGTCTTCCATTGTGGAGCCGTCGGGGAGGGTGTATTTTTCGGTTGTAATAAACTTGTCATTGCTTATTTTTTCCGTAACGCGCACGCTCGAACCCTGTCCCTGGCCAGACCAGACCCAGTTTATAATCTCTTTGTTGCCTTGCTGTTTGCCAGTTCCTTTGGCGATACAACGCAAGCTGTCAAAAAGGTATCCGATAATTTCACCTGTTCGGGGGTCTACAGTATAAAATTCGATGCTCTCGAAGGATGAATTGCGAATCTTTTCGATATCGGAATCGGACAGGTTTTGCCTTTTGAGCTGTTTTATATAACCTATTGACTTTCATTTCGTATAATAATCACAAGTTCATATATTGCAATTGGTTGTAATTGTCGACCACCGTTGCTTTGTTGAAAATAACAACCATAACTACAACTAATTTGGAATTATCTGAAAAAGTAAAC